>JAGLOF010000014.1 GCA_023139105.1 bacterium | reverse complement strand
CGAACATGTCCCCAAAGAGTATGCCGCATCTGACAAGTACCGGCTGGTCTGGAACGATGATCCCACATCAACGATGACCATCATCTGGGATCAATTGAAAGGTGATGAGGCTACTGTACTTTACAGCAAAAAAGATTTTGGCCGTAAACATAGGAAATATCAGAATAAGCAAATGCCTACACGTAAACTAATGAATTTTTATCAGATGAATACTTGTTATGCCAAATTGGCGAATCTTGAACCGGACCAGACCTACTATTTTGTGATTAAAGACAAGACCGGTGTCAGCGAGAGGTACTATTTTCATACTGCTCCTGATAAACCAAAATCTTTTACGTTTATAAGCGGAGGAGATACCAAAAGTACTGGCACAGCATATCTAGCTGGTGTGGCAACTAATAAGATGGTAGCAAAACTACGTCCTTTATTTGTTCAGTTTAATGGTGATTTCACCTCTGGCAACGGTACAAATCCTGAGTACTGGCACCAATGGCTGACAGACTGGGACTCTTTAACAACAACCTTTGACGGGCGCAAAATCCCTATAGTGCCGGTTCATGGAAATCATGAGAATGGGAATAAAAAAATCTTAAATAAAATATTTGATGCCCCTTTTCAGGGCAGTGACAGCACAAATATATATTATTCACTTTCATTTGGTGATAAGTTTTTCCATACAATTGTACTTAATTCAGAGATTGAAACAGGAGGAGATCAGCGGGAATGGCTGAAAGCCGACCTGGAAGCTCATCAGGATTTTATTTTCAAAATTGCCGGTTATCATAAACCTTTCTGGCCGCACACCGCAAAGAAAAAAGATAAAGAATACCAGTATGAACAATGGGCAGATTTGTTTTACGAATATGGACTGGATTTGTCGATGGATGCTGATGCCCACTTACATAAAATCACTTATCCGTTAAAGCCTGTAAATGGTGAAGATGTGCATCAGGGCCATGTCCGTGATGACGAAAAGGGTACGATGTTTATTGGTGAGGGAAGTTGGGGTGCCGGTCATCGAGTCAATAATGATGATAAACCCTGGACCTATCAGAGCGGTTCATTCAATCAGTTAAAATGGATTCATGTGAAGCCTGTGGATGAGGAACAGCCTGCCTCTCTGGAAATTTTTACAGTGATTACCAGTCAAAAAGATACCGCCGGTGTTCAATCTTTCTACGTAGATGAGGTAGAGAGCTTATCGGAAGATAATTTTTTTCAAATCCCGAAAAATATCAATCTGTTTGTCGGAAGTGATTCCCTAAAATCAGTCAAATATCCGTTTAGTTTGAACAAGTTTAATAAGGATGATTATTGCAGAGAAAATAATTCATCAGCAATAAAAATTTAGATTTGCCTCCATTTAAGTATTAGATTTAAAACAATGTTTCAAACCAACGTAAGGAGTATTACATGGAATTTAACGGTAAGAAATATCATTCTTTTGTCTCGGCTTTTAATGATGTCGATTTCGCCAGTCATGTTGTAGGTCGGAAGGGTGCTACACCTATTCCACACCGCGGCAGCAAGATAGTTTCGCTGGATGCTGTTATGGAAATTATTAATGATGGCGATATGATCAGCTACCCGCACTACTATCGTACAGGGGATCATGGGCTTGAGCTTATTATCCGGAAGCTGCGGGAAACTGCTAAAAAAGGGATTATACTTTATGGTAATGCCCTGTTTGATCATACAGATCCATGGCTCATTGAAGCCGTACAGGAGGGAATTATAGGTGGTGTATACGGCAATGTGTACCGTAAATTCGGTGCCCATGTTATGGCCGGCCATCTACTACCCTGGAAGACAGTTGGTTTCTCTCACGGAAATCGCGTCCGCAAACTGCAAACTGGCGAAGTACACATTAAAGTGGCTTTTGGCCCTGTACCGATGGCTGATATTCACGGAAATGCAAATGGTATGATGGGTAAAGAAGAGCAGTGGTGCGGCCCATTGGGGCTTTTTGCCGCCGATGCTGAATTTGCAGATTACACCTGTTTGTTGGCTGGTACGGTTTCTCAGGATCTGATCATGCCCGCATCAATCTCCATGGAGCAGGTAGATTTTGTAGTGCCTGTGGATTGTCCGGGACTGGCTGAGGGTATCGGATCGGGAACTCTGGATGTTGAAAAGGCTCGTTCAAATCCTTTTAATGCACTAATTGCGGACAACATCACCAACCTGATGAATGCCTCCGGTGTGTTAAAGGAACGATTCAATTTCCAGGTGGGAAGCGGAGCTGGTCTTATCGTACTTGAGAATATACGTCAATTGTTGAAAGAACAGAATATACATGCCAATTTTGCCATTGGCGGAGTCAATTCTATGCATGTTGAAATGCTGGAAGAGGGGACTTTAAAACACCTGATGCACGGGCAGCTCTTTGAACCCAGTCCCAAAGTAGTGCAGTCGCTGCTGAATCATCCCGGACATCATGAAATTACCGCCGGTTTTTACGCCTCTGTAGCCAATAAAGAGTCAGCCGTCAATATGCTTGACCTGGCGGTACTCTCGGCATTGGAAGTCGATCTTGAATTTAACCTTAATACGGTTTGTGCCAATGGCCGTATTATCGGCGGAATAGGCGGCGGGCAGGATGTAGCAGCCGGTGCGGATATGACAGTCATCTTCCTTCCTCTGGCAACCGGCAAGAATGGCAAGGGTTTCCCTAAGGTGGTTGATAAAGTTTATACCAGAACTACGCCCGGTGAAGTTATAGATGCAATTGTAACAGAAGATTATGTTGCGGTCAACCCAGTCAGTAAGAGCAGTTACAAAGACAAGCTGTTATCAGAAGGCGCAAAACATGGTCTGTGTATCATATCTATTGAAGAACTACATGAGAAATCTATTGAGAAAGCAAGGTCATTTGGTGATATTCCTGCAAGGGCAGCAGTTACGGATGAAGTTGTTCATGTAATTGAGTGGAGAGATGGTACGCTTCTGGATACTATTAAAAAAGTAGTGGAATAAAGTAAAACTGAATTTTTTCTATATATAATCTGATAACAAGGATAGAACGGGCCAGTTCATGAAAGAAGTGGATTGTGATAGAGGGGGCACCTTATCCTGTCTTGCTGAACTTGCTTCAGGATCTGCTTTATCTGATGAAAAATGACAAATAATACCCATAAAATTAGAATTCTCGGTGCACGAGAGCACAATCTCAAGAATATCTCTCTGGAGATTCCGCATCATAAGCTAGTTGCGGTAACCGGTATTTCCGGTTCAGGTAAATCATCCCTGGCATTTGACACTATTGCCGCAGAGGGCCGCCGACAGTATCTTGAATCAATCCCTTCCTTTGCACGGCAGTTTGCAGGCAGGTTATCCAAACCGGATGTCAGTGCAATATCCAATCTCTATCCTGTAATAGCAATCAGCCAAAGAATTACAAATCCATCCTCCAGATCAACAGTTGGTACGCTATCGGAGATATATGATTATCTCAGGTTGCTCTATGCACGTTTTGGAGAAACTACACGTAAGATTGAGCTTTCAAGAAGTCTGTTTTCATTTAACAGCCCTCTTGGAGCCTGCCCTCATTGTAATGGTCTGGGGCTGGAAGAGAAGATTTCTATTGAAAAACTTGTAGCTGATCCACATAAATCAATTAGAGAAGGTGCTCTGGCTCCAACTCTTCCAAATGGATACATTATGTATTCACAAGTGACAGTAGATGTGCTGAACACAGTCTGTAATCAACATGGATTTTCTGTTGATATTCGTTGGAAAGACCTATCGCCTGAACATAAAAATATCATCTTGCATGGCAGTAAAAAGATTAAAGTGCTTTACGGAAAGCACAGCCTTGAAAGCCGTCTCAAATGGACAGGACTGAAAGCCAAGCCCAGAGAAGAAGGCTATTACAAGGGAATGCTGCCTGTCATGCAGGATATACTGCGGCGTGACAGAAATAAGAATATTCTTCGTTATGTTGAGTCTATTCCATGTTCTGTTTGTAAGGGGATGCGTTTAAATGAAAATGCTCTGTCTGTACGTTATGCCGGGTATTCTATTCATGAACTTGTATCATTTGAACTTATTGATCTACTTGATATTGTCGACCATTTTGAGAAAAATTCAACTGCTGAAGAGAAAATTATCAACACCTTGCATCATCAATTGACCTTGCTATGTAATTTGGGTGCAGGCTATCTACAGCTTTCACGCAAGACAGCTACTTTGACCACAGGAGAAATTCAACGCATTCGCCTGGTAAATCAACTATCTGCAAATCTTTCCAATGTACTGTATGTCTTTGATGAACCTTCTATAGGACTGCATCCGCGTGATAATCATCAAATGATTGCCATTCTGCGTGAATTGGTGATCAAGGGTAATACTGTGATCATCATTGAACATGATCTGGAGACAATAAGGCAGGCTATGTGGATTGTGGAAATCGGTCCGGGTGCCGGTAATGGTGGTGGTGAATTGCTGTATAACGGCCCAGCTGCGCCATTTATCCGGAATCAGTCGCCGGAAAAGCAGACTCCTACACAAAAAGCCCTGAACAGTACTTTTTTGCAGCATGAATACACGAACAAGGGTGATGACTTTCTCTTAAAGAATTGTACTGTACATAATCTCAAAGGATTTGATGTAATCTTTAAAAAGGACTCTCTCAACGTCATTACGGGTGTTTCAGGGGCGGGCAAAGCAAGTTTGATATACGGGTGCCTGCTCCCCCGGTTGGATGATGTGATCAAGGTGGATCAGACACCTATTGGCAGAACACCACGGAGTAATCCAGCCACTTATACAGGGCTTTCTAACCTTATACGTGATATTTATGCAAGGCAGGACACAGCCCGCCAACTGGGTTATACAAGAAGCCGCTTCTCTTTTAATAATAAAGGTGGAAGATGTGAAATCTGTCAAGGTGGTGGTAAAATTCAGATTGGAATGCATTTCATGGGAAGTGTTGATCTGATTTGTGAAGCATGTAATGGAAAACGTTTTAATGAAGAGACTTTGCAGGTTAAATATAATGGCAAATCTATATCGGATGTATATAATTTAAGTATTGATCAGGCTGCTAGTTTTTTCCAGGATGAATCAAAGGTACTCAAATATTTATCTGTGCTACGCTCACTTGATCTGGGCTATTTGAAACTGGGGCAGCCATCTACAACACTTTCAGGCGGAGAGGCACAGCGTATTAAGCTCGCAACTGCGCTTGTCAAACGTCGACAGGCTCATACATGGTATATTTTAGATGAACCTTCCTCTGGACTGCATTATCAGGATACGCAGTATTTGATTAATGCTCTACGCGGACTGGCTGAGCAGGGAAACACAATAGTATATATTGAACACCAGGAGCAGCTTATCAAAGCAGCTGACTGGATAATTGATCTGGGTCCGGGCAGTGGATCCAATGGGGGACAGCTTGTATTTCAGGGCAGGTGGGAGGGGTTTGAAAAATGCTCACATTCTATTACATCCGGATCACTACGGCACATTGTGAGGAAGAAGAGCGACGAGACTTCTACAAGATGTAGTGATATTTGGATTCACAATGCAAAAACAAATAATCTGAAAGGTATTGATGTCCGTTTCCCTAAGAACAAAATAACCGTAATCACAGGTCTTTCCGGCAGTGGGAAATCGTCTTTGGCATTTGACACACTCTTTGCAGAATCCCAGTCCCGTTTTATGGAGAGTCTCTCAACATATTCGCGTAGTTTTATCCGCCAGGCAAATATTGCAATTGCAGATTCCTTTGAAAATTTGACACCCGTTGTGGCCATTAACAGAAAAAACTTGCCCATATCTCCCAGATCTACTATCGGAACAATGACAGGCATACATGAAAAATATCGCTATCTTTTTTCACGTGTTTCTGGTATTAATGGCAGATCCTTATTTGCAAAATCATTTTCATTTAATCATGAATCCGGAGCCTGCAGAAGTTGTTCTGGTCTTGGATACAGACTTACAACAGATCCTTTGATGTTGGTGCCTGACATGGATCTATCAATTGAAGATGGTGCTCTTGCATATAATTCTTATATAAAATACTACGGGCATCCCCATTCTCAATTTGTTGCCATTTTAAAAAAGGTGTCTTCACATTTTGAGATTGATCTTAAAAAATCATTTAATGAGTTTAGTAAAGAAGAACTTGATCTGATTTTATATGGAACAGGTGATAGAATATGGAATACAGTATGGGAGTATAAAACCAAAACAGCTACGGGTAGCAAGGAAATATCATCTACATGGAAGGGGTTCTGCAATCTAATTGATGAAGAATATCAACGACGCCTTCATAATAAGAAGCTTGATGTCATTGTCTCCATGATGCATGAAGTAATGTGTAATAATTGCAGCGGCGCCCGGCTTCATTCAGAGGCACTATCTGTCTTTATTGATGGCATGAATATTCATGATCTATGTAAGTTAAGTATCGTGGAAACAATGCATTGGTTTGAGTTACAATTGCAGAAAACCAACAAAATAAAAGGTGTTCTTGAAATTATTTATTCTCATATCAAACCACTTCTTACAAATTTAATAGAGCTCGGCTTGGGCCATTTGAGCATGCACAGGCGTTCCTCAACCCTTTCAGGAGGTGAAGGGCAGAGGCTGCGCCTTGCCCGGCAGCTTGGAGGCGGATTAACAGGTATGACCTATATATTAGATGAACCCACAATCGGGTTGCATCCTAAAGATGTTCATCAGCTTTTGAATGTTATCCGCAGGCTTCAGGAAAAAGGGAATACCATCATCATTGTAGAACATGATCGTGAAGTAATGAATCGTGCTGACAATTTAATTGAAATGGGACCAGGTTCAGGTGAGAATGGTGGTCATATTGTAGCCAATGGATCCTATGATCGCTTTATTATGTCAAAGAGTGCTATAACACCAAGATATTTGGATGGCCATAATATGCCTGTACCGCAGAATCGAAACATGATAAAGAATGCCTTTGGCCTGAAAGGTGTGAATAAACATAATCTGTTCAATCGCGATTTCCAATTCAGTGCAGGAGGGCTTGTTGCACTTACGGGTGTTTCAGGTGCGGGTAAGTCAACTTTAATACATCATGTTCTGTTTCCGTCTTGGCAAAATCAAAAGCCGATGAATTGCAACTCTTATTATTTCAACACATATTTTGATCAACTTATTGCTGTGGACCAAAGAGCCTTACCGGGGAGACGAATAAGTACAATTGCTTCATATACGGGACTGCTGAACTATCTTCAGTTATTTTACAGTAATACTAAGGTTGCTAAAAAGGTTGGCATTAAAAAGAATGCATTTTCATACCAACATTCTCAAGGCAAATGTATTGTCTGCAATGGTTATGGACAAATTAAGATCACAATGGACTTCATGGATGATGTCTGGAATGAATGTGATAACTGTCATGGAACCCGTTACAATGAAATTGTATCTTCAATATATGTTGAAGGTGTAAATATGCCGGTTTTGTTATCATACTCGATTGCAGAAGCAATAGTTTTTTTTAATGCTATTACTGATCACAATATTGAGAAAATATTTTCTGTATTATCATCACTTCAGGAGATGGGGCTTGGACATTTGAAACTGAATCAGACTACATCATCTCTTTCCTGTGGGGAGGCACAGCGTATTAAATTGGCTATCCACTTGCTGAAAACAAGAGCTAAGAAAGTACTCTATTTACTTGATGAACCCACTTCAGGTTTGCATTATCGGGATATTGATACATTGATTGATGTATTTAACCGAATTGTTGATGATGGGCATACTGTGTTATGTATTGAGCACAATGATTATCTGATCTCAGCTGCCAATCAGGTAGTGGAGATGTAAATAGTTTTCAGTACAGCATCGTTGTCTGCATGATGAGTTGGTGTTTGGTATTTGATTTTTGCAATTTGCAATTTGTAATTTGCAATTTGTAGTTTGCTTTTTGGTATTTGCAATTTGATGCTTGTGATTTAATACTTCAATTATTAGATTGATCATTAGGTTTCAAACCAAAACAAGGAGAGTTTCATGGAGTTCAACGGCAAGTTGTACAAGCCCTTCAACGGGGCTTTTAACGACAGTAGTTATGCCAGCTGCATTGTTGGAAAAAGGGGCGCAGCTCCTATTTCACACCGGGGCAGCAAGGTCACCACACTTGATGCGGTGATGGAATTAATCAATGACGGTGATGTCATCAGTTATCCCCATTATTACCGTACCGGGGATGTCGCATTAAAGATGATTATCGACAAATTGCGTGAGACGGGGAAACGGAATATTATTCTCTACGCCAACGCCATTTTCGACAACACCGATCCCTGGCTCATCGAAGCTAAGAATGACGGCGTGATTCAGGGTATTTACGGCAATATCTACAGGAAGTTTGGGGCCAGGGTCATGGCCGGTGAGATGCTGCCCTGGGTGGGCGTGGGCTTTTCGCATGGGAATCGTGTGCGCAAACTTCAAACCGGTGAAGTTCACATTAAAGTGGCTTTTGGCCCGGTGCCTATTGCTGACACCCACGGTAATGCCAATGGCATGATGGGTAAAGAGGAGCATTACTGTGGTCCTGTGGGTCTTTTCCTGGCAGATGCTGAATACGCAGACTACACCTGTCTTATGGCGGGCACAGTCAGTGAACATTTAATCATGCCCGGTTCCATTTCCATGGAACTAACGGATTTTATCGTTAAAGTTGATGATCCCGGTCTCTCGTCAGGGATAGGTTCGGGTACATTGAATATTGCCCATGCACGTGAAAATAAATTCAATGCAATGGTGGCGGACAATGTCACCCGCCTCATGCACGCATCAGGTGCTGTGCAGGACATGATGAATTTTCAGGTGGGCAGCGGTGCCGGTCTTTTAGTACTGGACAATATCCGTAAGGCTCTGAAAGAGGAAAATTTTACAGCCAACTTTGCCATTGGCGGTGTAACCAGTCTGCATGTCGACATGCTGGATGAAGGGACGTTGAAGCATCTCCTTCATGTGCAGCTCTTCGAACCCAGTGTGCGTGTGGTACAATCGCTGCTCAACCACCCCGGTCACCATGAGACCTCTGCCGGATGTTATGCTTCGGTGGCAGGTAAGGAATGTGCAGTTAATATGCTGGATTTCGCTGTTCTCTCGGCTCTTGAAGTTGACCTTGATTTCAATGTAAATACAGTTTGTGCCAATGGACGTATTATCGGTGGAATTGGCGGTGGGCAGGATGTAGCAGCCGGTTCGGATCTTACTGTCATATTCCTGCCGTTGGCGCGAGGTAAAGACGGAAAAGGTTTCCCCAAAGTAGTTAAGGAGGTTTACACGAGAACTACACCGGGAGAAGTGATAGATGCAGTTGTGACTGAAGATTATGCAGTAGTGAATCCTGCTTCAAAGAGTTCTTGTAAAGAACGCATAATTGAGCAAGCTTCAAAATATGATCTTAAGTTGATCAGCATAGAAGAACTTCATGAAAAATCTCTTGCAAAAGCCCGGTCATTCGGACACATACCGGAAAAAGCTGAGATTACAGACGATATCGTTCATATTATAGAATGGCGTGATGGTACACTGCTGGATACTGTGAAAAAGCTTGTATAATTGACACATCTGTTTCATCTGGAAAGGCACATCATCAGGTGTGCCTTTTCTTTTTGTATACCATTGTGTTCAGTGATTACAGTATGCACGATTTTTCCTTTGTTGTACTAAATGATTAATTAATCTAATTCCTTTAAAAACAATGTAAATCATCGTTGATAATTTTTTCTTTTTCTTGGTATATTTCTTGCAAACCTTAATCCATATCTGAATTATCAAATAGGTGGATAATATGAAAGAATACTTACATGGCATGTATGAGAGGATGATTAACGCCATGGGCGTTGATGGTCTTGAAATAGCAACTACAGGTGTGAAGATTTTTACTAAAGATAAAGCTTTACCTGAATGGGTTGATGAGGCCATAACAAGCCACTTAACTATAACTGCATGTCAAGCAGTACGGCAGGCGGCTCTGGGTGATGTCATTACTTTAACGACACAAAATATAGGATGCATTGCAGCGGCAATAAGTTTTGGATTGGTAGATGAGGATGATTTTGCACCGATGAGTGGTTCCAGAGTGTATACTGATTTAATGTCGGGTAGACACGATAATGATGATAATTCTTCAGCACCGTCTCCTAAAGATTTTACTCAAGGCAGAGTATATGCATGTCATGAACCTGGCAATGAAGATTTTTGTCTATTTGGTGAAGACGATGCCGGTCGATTTCAATCTTCAGATGTTGCCAGAAGAGCAATTAATGAAATGTCAGCATTACAGCCTGCAAATAACAAGGCAATATGTTTTTATCCACATGCGGATGAGTATAATCTTCTACCCGATGTAGTTGTATTGAGTGTAAGACCTGTGGAATTGACAAAATTAATACAAGGGTATCAGTACATAACCGGAGAGCGTATTATTGCCAATATAGGGCCGCTCAGAGCTGTAAATTCTGATTTAATTGTCAGACCATATCTTGAACAGAAGATAAATATTACACCTTACTGTTTGGGTGCGCGTTTAATTGGACAATTTGAAGCTGACAAACTTGGAATGGGAATACCGTGGAATCTGTTCAAAATTTTAGTTGAAGGCCTTGAGGCCAGTAAAACCGGATACCCTTTTCCGCTCTACCCGGGTGCATCGGAGTCTTTAATTTGATGGATCATTATACTATTACCCTGGCAAGAGAATTAGCGCGGCAGAATGGATTGATATTAAGTGACCGTCATTTGGAAGTCCTGGAATATGTAGATGACTATTATGCAAGACATCGCGTAGGACCGTTATTCAAAAATATCACAAACGCTACCGGTGCAAGCAGGAGAGAGATTGTCAATATATTTCCACATGGATTGGCTTCTGTATTTGCGTGGGCAGGTATTCCAATACATACACCTGATCAAATTTGCAAATCGATCCCCAAGGTTGCCGTCAAAAATCCAAGACATGTCTATTTTGATTATAGTGCAACAACACCTTTGAGACCTGAAATTGTAACATTGTTGATGCAATACAATGAATCAGATACTGCTTTTGCAAATCCAAGTTCTGGTAGTATTCAAGGGAAAAAGGCACACGGGCGTATTGAAAAAGCCCGAAAACAGATAGCATCGCTGCTCTCGGTTAATGCAGATACAATTAGTTTTACAGGAGGTGGTTCAGAAGCTAATAATCTGGCGATAAAAGGATTTGCTCTATCTCATTGGGAGAATAAAGGACATATTATCACCAGTCAGATTGCACATTCTTCTGTACTTGAACCAGTGCGCTGGCTTGAATCTCAGGGCTTTCCCGTAACATATCTTGCTCCGGATGCTGATGGAAGGATAATGGCTGCCAATGTTGAAAGTGCAATTAGAAAGGATACGATATTTGTTTCACTGCTTGCTGCAAACAATGAAATTGGCGTCTTGAATCCAATTGCGGAGATAGGAGAACTATGTTGGAAAAAGGATATTGCATTTCATGTAGATGCAATCCAGGCTTTTACTAAAATCCCTTTGGACCCTGTTAAAATGAATGTTGATATAATGACATTTTCAGGACATAAGATATATGGGCCAAAAGGAGTAGGTGCAATATATATAAGTTCATCAGTTCATCTGACACCATTGATACATGGTGGCGGTCAGGAACATGGAATACGTTCAGGTACAGAAAATGTTGGCTGTATTGCAGCATTTGCTCTGGCATCTAAAATAGCATTGGAAAAGAAAATAGTAGAGAATGAGCGTCTTCAATTGTTGCGTGATTACTTGTTGGCCCAAATTCGAATTATTGAACCGGGTGTAAAATTAAATGGGCATGCCAGTCAGAGACTGCCTCATCATCTCAGTTTGAGTTTTCCCGGTGTTACCAGTGGTGGCCTGTTACTAGCTCTGGAAGAGATTGGCATATCAGTTTCTGCCGGTTCGGCATGCAGTGCCGGTCAGGAAGAAGGATCACATGTACTCAGAGCTCTGGGAGTTGATGGATCTAAGAACGGAACAATCAGGATAACATTGGGAATCTATACAAAGAAAGACGATATAGAATACTTTTTAAAATATTTGCCACTTGTTCTTACCGCACTACGTCAGACGGTATAGGACATGGCATAGCTAAGAGGAGTACACGTATGTCAGTTGATAAGGCCATTCGAATCCTCATGGTCGAAGATGCTGCAGTAATGCGGCGTATGGAAGTAATGACTTTAAACAGTCTTGGCTTCCAGAATATCATTGAGGCTGGTGACGGTGATGAAGCAATTGCACAACTTAAAGGGGATCATGAATTTCAATTGATTATAAGTGATTGGAATATGCCCAATAAGAGTGGATTTGAACTTCTTCAGTGGGTACGAAGTAATGAACAATATTCACATATTCCGTTTATCATGGCTACGGGGCGTGGTGAAAAAAAGGAGATGAGTAAGGCCAAAGATGCCGGAGTCAGCAGCTTTATCTCCAAACCTTTCAACGGTCAGGAACTTCAGGAAAAAATTGATATAGCCTTGGGGCTGCGTGATGAATCTGAAGCAATTGAAAGAATTGACAGAGGGCCGCGCCTGACATCGGATGGAAGAGTTCGTATAAAAATGGCTCATATCCAGATTACTGATCATCTTGTATTGGGTGTGGCAAAACATCTAATAAAAACCGGTAAATTCATACCCCGGACATTTGAACTTGAGACAGAATGTATGTCATCCTGGAATCCTGTTGCCAAGGCTCTTGAACATGGACATGTAGACGGTGCATTTGTTCTTGCTCCAATTGCAATGGATCTCTATGGTCATGGTGCTGATATTAAACTAACATTGTTTGCGCATAAAAACGGTAGTATCTTTGTGAGAAATCGTAACGGAACATACCAGGAACCGTATCAAACATTTTTTAAGGAAAAATCTTTCTATTTACCACATTTTCAATCTGTTCATCATATGCTGGCGCATCAATTTTTCCATGGCATAGGCCTGAAAGCCGGAATGCCCGGTCAGGAAGCAATAGATGTTTCTTTTGAAGTAGTGCCTCCTGTACAGATGCCGCAATTTTTATCAGATAATATTGATTCATCCGGATTCCTGGTTGCCGAACCACTTGGTACAAAAGCAATTGCCGCCGGAATTGCCGAACTTCAATTCTTCTCCAGTGAACTATGGGAAAACCATCCATGTTGTATAGTGGCTATGCAACGTGATTTTACGCAGGAATATGAAGAGGCTGTGTTTGAATTTACAAAGCTTTTAGTTGAAGCAGGTAAGTTTATTGAAAGAAAACCCGGATCTGCTGCAGAAGTAGCTGTTGATTTTCTTGACCCTGATAAGCGTCTCGGACTACGTGTACCATTACTTAAGAATGTATTAACCGAGCCAATGGGCATTACAACAGGAGATTTATATCCCTCCAAAGATGACATGGATAGAATTCAGCATTACATGCATGATGAGATGGATATTGGGAAAATTATTGATTTAAACGCATTTATTGAAACAAAATTTGCAGATGCAGCCATCACGGACAGGGTCTCCGCACTGAGAAAATCAGTTGTATATGATCCTGCGCAAAAAGCTATGGAAATATTGATAAAACGTTCACAGAAAGATGATGACCAAGATACAAAGACATTATTGAATATGGAGGGTAAATATTTAATCTTTACTCTGGATCATCAGCAGTTTGGTATCGATATATTAACTATAAGAGAGATTATTAATTTCCCTCCTGTCAGGGCAATTCCGCATTCACCAAATTTTGTCAGGGGAATATTTAATTTTAGAGACAGTGTCATACCTGTGATTGATTTAAGATTGGTTCTGGGTTTGGACGAACTTGATAATATGGATAATTCCAGGTTAATAATATTGGAGACTATAACCAATAAGGGTTTGATGCAGATGGGCGTTATTGTTGACTCTGTCTCGCATGTTTCTGATATTCATACAGCTGATATTGAAGAAACTCCTGATTTTGGCATTGATATAAGAACAGATTATATTTTAGGTATGGCAAAACAGGGCTCGGATTTAATGGTTCTTTTAAATACTGACAAGGTCTTGACACAGAAAGAGACTCATACGGTTGAGAAAATTTTTACTGCAAATGCAGATTAATTTTTGGCTCTTTGATGAGTTGAGTGGGTAGTTGCAATGCAATTTCTAGAGTTATGAAAAGAGCAACTATAAAATATTTCCACGGATATTACACGGATAAAGATATTTATGAAAATGACGCTTAATTTTGTACAAAATCTGTGCGGATCCATGGAATAAAATATTGTAGGTGTTGAAGAAAAGGACTGTTATTACATACTCAAAACAACATGGAACCTGATTTTTTGAAAGAGGGCAAAAAAAAGGCCGGAATAAATTCCGGCCTTTTTTTTATATATCCAGATATTAATCTAGTAATAATATTCTCTATAATCCTTGACATCAGCTTTAGCAATCAATGCAGTGAGCCATTCTGACCATGCAGTATTTTGTTTTTGCGTCAGCAATTGCTGATGACGACCAAGACGTTCGGTCTGGAATAGATTCTCATCGATTAGATGTTTATCGACAACCTGAATTATATAACTACCTCTGTCAGTATGAACGGGATTAGATATTTCACCGACATTCAAAGTGAATGCGGTGCCGTTTACTTTTGCATTTTTACCAACTTTGGGGATATTGCCCTGGAGAGTAAAATAACCAGCTTCGATAATCTCCATAGAATCACGTAAAGTAGCTGCATCCAGAGAGGATGAACTGTTCAATGTAGAGGCAAATTGCGTGCATGTAGCAGCAGCTTTTTCTAACTTCTGTTCGCGTTGCAGAATGCGTTGAATGGACTGATGAACTTCATCCTGTGGTCTTATCTGTGTCTTTTGGATCTCTGCCAGGCGAAATACTATCAAATTTTCACCAGCATAAATAGGAGGACTGACATAGTCAGTTTTTTCTCTGAAAGCTACATTTACAACCCGTGTCGCCATACCAATACCAGGTATAAAACTACCTTTTCTGAATAATGGTGATTCTACAATAGTTTGGCCTTCTTCAGAGGCAAAGCTTTTAAAATCAAGTTCCTCATCTTTTTGCAGTTCATCGTAGATATATTGCGCACGGTCTAATATCGCATCACGAGTTTGAGAACTGACTTCATATTTAAGCAATATATGTTGTGCATGAACTTTTTGTTGCCCGTCTTCACGCTTTTTGCCCAAAACTTTTATAATATGCAAACCGTGGATGGTTTCAATAGGGCCGGTTATTTTGCCTGGGCGTGTGGCAAATGCTGCTTCGGTGAAAGGTGTCTCCATTCCATCTTTTTCAAAGAATCCAAGGTCGCCATCATTGTCTTTAGTGCCTGGATCTTTAGAAAAATCTCTTGCCAGATCTGCAAAAGAATCACCATCTTCCAGCCGTTCCATTATATACTTGGCATCCTCGTAAACCTGTAGTGTATCTTCAGGTGAGGGAAGTACTTCATTTTTTAAATATTCAATTTTACGCTGCTCAGGTTGACGGTAGTCTTCTTTATGTTCGTTGTAATAGTTGGAGATATCATTGTCAGAGACAATAATATTTTCCATAGATTCTTTATTGGGATCAAAAAATACAAGACGGGCTTTAACCTTTTCATTCTCCAGGCGATAGGCTTCATGTATTTCTGCATCCGATACCCGGATATGGGCTGTAATATGAGCTCTTAATTTTTGAGCGGGAATTACCTGTCTTAATTGATTCTCTACAGGGACCCAATTTCTAAAATTTTGAGGATCATTTAATGCCTGTTGATATTTTGCCATATCAAACTTGCCATCTGTCTGGAATTGTTCTGTTTGACGTAGATAGGCCGGAGGATTATTGCGCAGTTGATACATAATCTCTTCTGCTGAGGCTCCGAGATTCATTTCGGAAATAGCCTCAGCCTTTACAATTTCGGCAACAATACCGTTCCACAATTGATTTCTGATTGTGGCTTTTTGATATTCCGGAAACTCACGATCCGGATAGCTTCGACTGTAAGATTCCATCTGTTGAGCCAGAAGTTGTGAAAAATATTGATATTTAATTTTTTGGCCGTTGACCACTCCAATAATTCCACGTTCCACTTTACCACTGTTCTTAAAGCCACCGGCACCCCAACTCATCACAATTGTGACAAGAAATCCGGCAGCGACAATCATCATGACATATTTCATTTTGTCGCGTAATGCCTGCATCATGGGATATTGATCTCCTAATTTATTTAATTTACTTCACAAATTATCTGTTCCGAATCAAAAAATATACGGAAAACCCAGGATAAATGCAAGATCAAAATTTGAATTTCAATATTCGTATCCTTGACATTGTGAGCAATTTGAAGTATATTAATTTCAATCTTTTAGATAAGGAAGAAACGTGGAAAAATTTGAATTGGTCACAGAATTTGAACCACAGGGTGATCAACCTCAGGCAATTGAGGAATTGGTCTCTGCCTTGAATCATGGAGATCAATATCAAACACTGCTTGGTGTGACAGGGTCAGGTAAAACATTCACAATGGCCAATGTTATAGCTCAAGTAAACAGACCCACATTGATCTTTAGCCATAATAAGACTTTAGCAGCTCAATTATATGGTGAGATGAAGAGTTTTTTTCCAAAGAATGCTGTGGAATTTTTTATCAGTTATTATGATTATTACCAACCTGAAGCATATATACCTTCCAGTGATATTTATATAGAAAAAGACACAGCAATCAATGATGAGATTGACAGGCTCAGATTAAAAGCCACCAGTTCACTGATTACCCGCCGCGATGTTATTATTGTTGCATCAGTTTCATGTATATACGGACTCGGTTCTCCTCTTGAATTTAAACGTCAATTGGTTAGTTTCAAAAAGGGAGAAGTATTTGACCGCCAGGAGATGTTGGGTCGGTTGATAGACATTCATTATACACGAAATGATTTTGAGTTTAAACGTGCAACTTTCAGAGTTCGTGGAGATATAATAGAAATTTTTCCTGCATATGAGGAACATGCACTGCGTGTAGAACTGTGGGGCGATGAAATTGAAAAGATTACGCGTATTAATCCTTTAACAGGTGAAATCTTACAGGAACTGGATCAGACTGCCGTCTACCCGGCCAAGCATTTTGTTACTACATATCCACAACTTGAAAAAGCCATGCATTTAATAAAAGCAGAACTTAACGATCGCCTGCAGACATTCAGAGCTCAGCAAAAGTTTTTGGAGACACAGCGCATTGAGACAAGAACATTGTATGATCTGGAGATGATGCAGGAAATTGGCTACTGTAATGGCATAGAAAATTATTCACGTCATCTATCTGAACGCAGTGCCGGTGAACGGCCTGAGTGCCTGGTTGATTATTTTCCCGATGATTTTCTCCTGTTTGTCGATGAATCTCATGTTACAATACCGCAGATCAGAGCCATGTACAATGGTGACAGGGCCAGAAAAGAAACCCTGGTAGAACATGGTTTTCGTCTTCCTTCTGCTCTGGATAACAGGCCATTGAAGTTTGAAGAGTTTGAAGCAATTACAGGTCAGACAATATTTGTCTCTGCCACACCGTCTGACTATGAAATTGAAAAAAGTGATGGAATAATTGTTGAACAGTTGATCCGTCCGACAGGGTTGATGGACCCCTGGGTCATTGTCAGGCCGGCAGATGGTCAAATTGATGATTTAATCGGTGAGATTAAAAAAAGAATTACAAATAATGAACGCATTCTGGTTACAACGTTAACAAAACGGATGTCAGAGGATCTCTGTGATTATATGACAGATATGGGTTTGAGAGTACGATATCTTCATTCGGAAATTGATGCATTAGACAGAGTAGAGATACTGCGTGGATTACGCCTTGCAGATTTTGATGTATTAATAGGAATCAACTTACTACGTGAAGGTTTGGATCTGCCTGAAGTTTCACTTGTTGCCATTATTGATGCAGATAAGCAGGGTTTTCTACGGTCTGAACGATCACTTTTGCAGACAGCGGGTAGAGCCGCACGTAATATTAACGGAACAGTCATTCTCTACGGAGATAAGACTACAAAAGCTATGCAGCATTTGATTGATGAAACCAAGCGGCGTAGGCAATTACAAAAAGAGTATAATACTGCTCATGATATTGAACCTCGGAGCATCTATAAATCCATTGAAAATGTAAAAAGCGCAACAACTGTTGCAGATGCAAAAGTTGTTCCCCTGGTTGCAGAGGCGCAGATCAAGGCTTTGTCACCTATGGAAAAAGAATCATATATCGATGCATTAACTGAAGAGATGCATCAAGCCTCAGCTCGTCTGGAATTTGAAAAAGCCGTTCAATTGAGAGATGAAATCTCCCGACTTAAAGGCGAGAATATAAAAAAGAAAACAACATTTCGATATCAGAGGAGATAGCTGTATGAATGTACTGGTTATTGGTGGTGGAGGTCGTGAACATGCCATTATCTGGAAGATAGCACAGTCACCTAAAGTAGATAAAATCTACTGTGCTCCCGGTAATGGAGGGATTTCAAAAATGGCTAGTTGTGTGGATATCGGTATCACAGATATTAAAGGATTGATTTCATTTGCCAGGAAGAAAAAAATTGATCTGACAATTGTGGGGCCCGAATTACCTCTAACCCTGGGCATTGTAGATAAATTTCAGGAGAATGATTTACGAATTTTTGGTCCGACCGGTAAAGCTGCCGAACTTGAGGGAAGTAAGGCCTTTGCAAAAGGTCTTATGGAAAAATATAATATTCCTACAGCGGCATATGAAACCTTTACAGACTCTGATAAAGCTGTGGCATATGTTCATGCTCATGAGCCTCCTTTTGTCCTGAAAGCAGATGGTCTGGCTGCTGGTAAGGGTGTAATAATATGCCAAAATAGAGCTCAGGCATTTAATGGTATTGAACAGATTCTAAAAGATAAAGCCTTTGGAGAAGCAGGTGCCAAGCTGGTTATAGAGGATTTCCTACAGGGTGAGGAAGTATCGATCCTGGCAATAACAGATGGTGAAGATATGGTGATATTGCCGCCAGCTCAAGATCACAAAGCCATATTTGAAGGTGATGAGGGTCCAAATACAGGTGGTATGGGTGCGTATGCACCAGCACCGTTGGCAGATGAAAAATTGATGAAACATGTAGAGCATTCACTACTCCGGCCAATGTTGGATGGATTAAAAGCTGAAGGCAGGCCTTATAAAGGAGTATTATATGCAGGACTAATGATAACCCCTGCAGGGCCAAAAGTGCTGGAATTCAATTGTCGTTTTGGTGATCCTGAGACACAGCCTCTGCTGGCTTTAATGGAGTCCGATCTAATTGAACTTTTTGAAGCTGTGGTGGACGGAAATCTTTCCGATTATGAATTGAAAATTGCTAAAGGTTATGCCATATGTGTCGTCATGGCTTCCGGTGGTTATCCCGGTGCTTATGAAAAGGGCAAGGCAATTATCGGTCTTGACTGCAACGATGATGATACAATGATTTTTCATGCAGGAACAGCAGCCAAAGCCAAGGGAATAGTTACTTCCGGTGGCAGGGTTTTAGGTATAACCGGTACAGGAAAGACTCTTCAACAGTGTATGCAGAAAGTTTATGAGACTGTAAGTAAAATTACTTTTGACGGTGCTTACTACAGGCGTGATATTGGTCAAAAGGCCTTACATAGATTGAGAAAATAAATCTCAAATTCAAAATTCCAACTTATCGTCTGAATTTTTGATTCGTAAAGAAAATTTCTTCGTTCTTCGTTCTTCGTTCTTATGTTCTTATGTTCTTTGTTTTTTGGAATTTGTTTTTTGTGATTTGTTATTTGTAATTTGCTATTTGGTACTTGTGATTTGTAACTGAAATATAATATGGAGTAACATATGACCGATCAGTCCAGTCCGCTTGTTGTTGGTATTACCGGAACTGCCGGATCCGGTAAGAGTGTCTTTGCACAATATGCGGCAGAACAATGTGGGACAATAATAGATGTGGACAAAATTGGACGAGATCTTGTTGAATCTACCCCGCAAATGCTCCTTGCTCTGCAAGATCGTTTTGGGCATGATATATTAGATAAAAATGGCAATTTGCAAAGAAAGCTTCTGGGAGAAAGAGCATTTGTTTCAGAAAAAAATCAACGGGATTTGAACAGAATAGTCTGGCCGGATCTGATAAAAAATGTGAAAAGGAAAATTAATATTGAACTGGGCCAATTCTCAAAATCCATGATTTTAGTTGATATGGCCATACTGTTCGAATCCCGTTCAGAAAATCTTTTTGATCACATATGTGTTGTCTTGACTACCGAACAAAGACAGCAGAAATGGCTGATGGAAAAGCGTGGCTGGACAGCCGAAGAAGTAGCTTTCAGAAGTAAAGCTCAGCTCTCTGATTATGAAAAAGCCGAACTGGCTGATTCAATAATTCAGAACGATGGAGATTTACTAAAATTGAAAGAAAAAGCAATACGCTGGACAGAGAAAATACTTGATAAATCTTTAAGGAAAGGCTTGATTTTTTAAAAAAAATTAATTAACATAAAAGGCTATCCGGAACTTTGACATTGGCTTGCTACAAATGTCTGCTTGTAACTATTTATTTCTGAGAGGCGGTAACAACTTTTTGACTTTGGAACCATCCATATCAGACCTCTTCACAGTTTTTTGTAATCTGCAAAACACCTGTTACATTTATAATATATTTGCAGATATATTCAAAATTCTGAATCGATTAATACAATTTTTTGTACAGGACATATTGATCCTACGTGTAGTCACAGTCAGGGAGGTAATATGTATTGTGTGATTATGGCCGGAGGAACAGGAACCAGATTTTGGCCACGCAGCAGAACAACCCACTCAAAACAATTTCTCACTCTACAAGGCAAGAAATCTCTTATTCAGGCGACATTAGATCGTAGTTTTACATTCGCATCATCAGATCAGGTATATATTGTATCTAACAAAGAGCAGCAAGTTCAACTGGAAGAACAAGTAACTGAAATTCCAACAAAGAATATCCTTTATGAACCGGTAGGTAAAAATACAGCTGCATGTATAGGTCTGGCGGCAATGCATGTCCATAAGCATAATGCCGAAGCAATTATGATAATACTGCCATCCGATCATTTAATCGGTGATAAAGTATTATTCAAAAAAACGGTTCTTGCCGGAGTTAAAGTTGCAAGAGATAGAGATGGTCTGGTTACAATTGGAATCCGTCCTGATCGCCCGGCTACAGGTTACGGATATATTCAAAAAGGTAGTCCTTTGGATGGGAATCATAAAATTCCCGCATATAAAGTAAAAACATTTGCTGAAAAACCTGATAGAGCTACTGCTCAGAGGTTTCTTGATTCCGGTGATTTCCTTTGGAATAGTGGTATGTTTATTTTTAAGGCTTCCATATTCCTCAAGGCAATGGAAGAATATCTTCCTGAGATGTATGACAGTTTGCTGGATGTAAAAAGAGAGATTGGAAAGCCTGATTATGAAGCAGTATTATTAAAAGCATATCGCCAAATAAGAGGTACATCAATTGATTACGGCATTATGGAGAAAGCACAAAATGTTTTTTTACTTGAAGGCAGCTTCAATTGGAGTGACCTGGGTAGCTGGGAACAGATACATCGCATTGCAAATAAAGATAAAAATGGTAACTCTTTTAATGGGCCGGTTGTAGATCTTAATACAAAAAATTCATATGTATATGCAAAAGATGGTCTGATTGCCCTTTGTGATGTAGAAGATATTGTGGTTGTTCAGGATGAAGATGCAATACTAATTTGCAAACGTGATAAATCTGAAAATGTAAAACAACTTGTAGAACAGATAAAAAGAAAAAAATATAAGCAATACCTTTAGCAGGGGAGGAGGACGCATGAATTTAAATGAACTTGTCGGTTATTTCAAAGATGATCTTTTTTTGCCCGAGATTAAGGCAGATACCAAAGAATCTGTGTTGGAAGAGCTGGTAGAACCGTTATTGAAAAATGACATTATTAAAAATAAACGTGTTATTCTGGAGACTTTGAAGAAGCGGGAGACATTGGGGAGTACCGGTATCGGGCATGGCGTTGCTATTCCGCATTGTAGAACGCTTGCAGTTTCTAACGTGCAGTTAGTTGTAGGACATTCAGAACAGGGTATAGTATATAAATCCATGGATGGAGAACCTGTTCATTTATTTTTTCTTATTGTTGCACCGCCACAGGAAAAATCGAACCTTTATCTACCAATATTAGGGAAGTTGGTTGAAATGTTGCGAGATAAAGATCTTAGAAAACGTCTACAAACAATTCACGATTTTAATGAATTCGTTACTGTTTTTCAAGGAGGCTGAAATTATGCCGAAGAGTCAGCTTGAATTGTTAGTATTGTATCAAGATATTCAACTTATGTTGTATGATGCAGAAGAACAAAAGAAAATGGGTTTTCAGGTTGAAGGTGTTGAAGATCTGAAAATAGCTTTAAGTGAAATGGAAGAGACTATTCAAACCAGGTATATCCGTACATATGAACGATTAAAAACAAGATATACCAGGCCAATTGCCCCGGTGAGTAAAGATGTTTGTCTGGGTTGTTTTGCAACACAACCTACCAGTTACAAAGCCAGAGCCTGGAGTGATAAACAGATATTCACTTGTGAAAATTGTGGTAGAATACTCTATTGGATTCATTAAAGCATTAGTAATGTAACAGAGCCCTTGTCTGAAGAGACAAGGGCTTTTTGTTTTATATACTGGCATCGTGCTTACATATGGCCTCTAACTCCCGGTGCTTTACCAAGGATATTGGATTACAGTGATCTTTAATTGAAATTTAATAGAACGAATATTGAACAGCAGAACACCGAATGTCGAATTTCCAAGGAGTTCTTACTTCGATATTCGACATTGGATATTCATTATTCATTATTCATTATTCATTATTTATAAGGACCATTATTACTCCGGCGATAAAATATCTTGCATAAATGTCGATATTTTATGGCACATCATCCGCAAAAGTCTTTTTTTAGCAGGATCTACAGGATAAAAAAATTCTGCACTGAGTGAACATGATATATGTAATTATCCTGTCCTGCTCTTTTTATATGTCAGAGCAGAGTTGGGAGGCTCCGTGTATTATGTGTATTCCGTGGTTCTGGCTCCTCCTTTGGCTCTCAGTGAAATCGCTGTGTTATTCCGTGGAGACTTACTGTGTCGCCCTCTTTAAAAATATCAGGTCCCGCTTATTGTCATCTCTGCTATTTGAATAGTGGGGCCTGAAATTGATTGGCGCATCTCTGAATCATTAGCAATGTATTGAATATTATTCAGCATTTCTCCAAGATTTCCGGAAATAGTGACTTCAGAGACAGGATGTATAATTTGACCGTCTTCTATCCATAATCCAAAAGCACCACGAGATATATCACCGGTTATCGGGTTAAATCCCTGTCCAAGCATACCTGTCAGTAATAGGCCTTTTTTCATTGAGCCGATGATCTCTTCCGGAGTTCTTTCTCCGGGTTCCAGATAAAAATTACTTACACCTGAAGCATGTCCTGTAGTTGTCAGATCAAGTTTTCTGGCTGCATAGGTATCAAGAAGATAGTTCATCAGGTATCCGTTTTTTACAATAGGTATTGGTCGGGTTGGAGAACCTTCTCCATCCCAGGGGCGGCTACCAGGACCGCGTTTAATATGTGGATTATCTTGAATAGTAAAATTTTTAACAGCAATGGCATCACCCAGCATGCCTGCCAGGAATGATCTTTTTTGATAAATAGCGTCTCCTGAAATACATCTGGCAAGATATCCAAGCAAGGTTGCAGTCATTGAAGGTTCAAAAATGACAGGAACACGCTGTGTCTTGATTTTTTTGCCACCTACAAGTCTTGTGGCGCGTTTCATTGCTTTTTGCGCAATCCTTTCAGGTGACCATAGATCCTCCAAATGACGGGCACGGTCATACCAGCCTTCATCTACCAATCCGGTGCCCTCTCCAGCCTGTAGGTATATACCATTACCAACAAGAGAGACTGGATACTGGGCAATAAATCCCTTGGAATTAGCTAATAAAGAATCACCATGAATTGTAAAATAACTTGATCCATGCGAGTTGCCAATATCCGGATTTGCCAAACAAATTGATTCAACCTGTGTAGCAGCATCAATTTTTGTTTCTGCTGATATTCCTGCTATGCTATTATCATATATGTCCAGATCAGGAATTTTTTCAGGATTTGCAAAAGTATCAGGCAGACCGGCAAAGGGATCTGAAGATGCCAGACTGGCCCTTTCTATTGCAGATCGGACCATAGATTCTATAGTATCCCATGAAAGATCTGATGTTGACGCTGATGCGGTTTTTTTATCAATAATAATTTCAAATGAAAGTGAACGACCGCCGGCATCAACCAGTTTATCAATTTCTCCATTAAGAATCTCTACAGAGAATTCATGACGGTCTGAGATGGCGGCTTCCATTTCATCGGCACCAAGTTTTTTCCCAAGGGCAAGTGTTTTCTCAACTAAAGTCTTGAATTTATCGGCAATCATTTTACTGTCCTCCCACGGTCATGCCCGTAATTTTTAGTGTGGGAGTGCCTGCTGTTACTGCAATTGATTGGCCCTCCTTACCGCATGTACCCAAGAACCAGTCAATATCTTGACCCACCATCTCAATCTGTTTAAGAATGTCAAGATTATGGCCAATAAGAGTGGCATTCTTGACAGGACTCGTCAGCCGTCCATCTTCTATGAGCCAGCCAAGGTTGATTGAGAAAGTGAATTTACCGGAATTCTGTACCATGCCTCCTTGATATGAGTGGGCATAAAATCCGTTTTTTACAGATTTGATGATTGATTCTTCATCGGCTTCTCCCGGCTTTAGAAAAGTATTGGTCATGCGTGGAACCGGTAGTGAATGGTATCCATCGCGGCGACCATGACCATTGGGTGCGGCATTGAGTTTTTTTGCAGAAATACGGTCATGAAGATGCCCTGTAAAACGTCCTTTATCGATGAGAGTCACACGCCTGGCAGGGCAGCCTTCATCATCA
Source organism: bacterium (assembly GCA_023139105.1). GTDB lineage: Bacteria > Zhuqueibacterota > QNDG01 > QNDG01 > JAGLOF01 > JAGLOF01. The sequence goes on along the minus strand of JAGLOF010000014.1, from coordinate 23,430 downwards.
ATATTGATACTTCCTCTATAGCCCTGCATGCCCGGATCATCAATTATGGTCACCAGGGGGCTGGCTACCATCTTCTGCCAATAAGGTGCTAATACAGCGGTTTTTTTCCAGTGAGAGTCGCCTTCAAGGGGATGTCCCACAGCTTCATGTATCATTACGCCAGAGTGTTTTGAGCTTAAAACAATGGGCTGCATACCTGCTTTGGCATCAATGGCATTAATCAAAGTAATGGCTTCTTCGGCAGCCTCTCTGGCAATCATCTCAGGTGTATGTTTTTTTTCAAAGTGGGTAATGCCAATACGTCCGCCTCCTGATCCGTGTCCGGAATGGCGCTGTTCTCCATCAACGGCTATAGTGGATGCAGATAGTCTCATCTGAGGACGTGCATCACCGGTAAAAATTCCTTCACTATTGGCAATTAATGTCCATTGCATTGAATCTGCCAGACTGACCTGCACTTTTTCAATACGTGTATCATATTCATGGGCAGCGGCTTCTGCACGCCGAACTAATATCATCTTATCTTTTAAGGGTGCCAGAAAACCTGGTTTTTTAAAATCATAATAGGTAGTTTTGGGAAAGCTGGAGGATAGATTTGCGGAATAATTTCCTGCCTGCATGCGGACTATGGCTGATGCGGTTCTGGCTGCATCCAAGAGGCTTTTTGTGTCAAGGTTATTGGTATAGGCAAATCCTGAGGTATCACCATGTATAACACGTATGCCTGCACCCAGGCGACGATGTTCTGTAGTCTCCTTGATAAGACCTTCTTCCAGATAGACGGACTGAGCATATCTGTATTCAACATAAATATCAGCAAAATCTCCACCACTGGCAAGTGCGGCATCCAGAATTCTCTGTAGTTCTTCTATACCGAGTTCCTGAAGTGATTCGGGGAAATTTGAGAGTTTAATAATTTTTGACATTTTTATCCTCAATTAGGGGGAAATATGGAAAATGTCTATTTACAAAGAGACATTCTATGATAAACTATGGAAAAACAACTGAGAATGCAATCTTAATAGATAATTTTTTCTGCATTAAATTTGCATATTCAATAAAAATTGTGTAAACTAATTACTTCCAAATAAATAGCGACATTATTTTTTATTCAAGTATTAGCTGCAAAGGTTTGCGTGCCGGATTTTTCTTGCACGTTAAAAAGAAGAGATGGCTCAATATTTTCATATCCATTCTGAGAATCCTCAGATGCGATTAATCCATCAGGCCGTAGAGATGGTGCGTAGTGGTAGCGTTATTGTATATCCGACAGATACGGGATATGCACTTGGGTGCCATTTGGGCGATAAAAATGCTCTGGAACGTATTTGTCGTATTCGTCAATTGGACAGGAAACATCATTTTACTCTTGTATGTCGTGATTTGACTGAAATCAGTATATATGCGCGCTTTGATACACCTGTTTACAGACTGTTAAAGGCCAATACACCTGGAGCATATACTTTTCTTCTCAGGGCCACTCGGGATGTACCTAAACGACTAATGCATCCCAAAAAGAAGACAATTGGTTTACGTATTCCCGGATCTACAATTTTACATGCACTTCTTGAAGAATTAAATGAGCCTATGCTGACCACAACGCTAATTCTGCCGGGAGAAACTGAGCCAATGCAAGATCCTGAAGAGATAGGCCAATCTCTTAAAAAGGGTGTGGACCTTGTAATTGATGGTGGACAGGGTGGTCTGATTCCTACAACATTAATTGATTTAACAGAAGATTCTCCGATAATTTTAAGAGAGGGACTAGGGCCTTTAGAGCCCTTTCAATAATCAGATGACTAAACATCAGGAAAATTTTTTGGATTATGTTCCCATACCGCTGATTGCTTCTAAAGAAGGTGGTGATGGAAATGTTATCTTGTTGAAACCCCGTTTTAAAGCATTTTGGTTAAGGAGGCTTTTGATCAAGACGGGCAGGCATGATACACTAAAAATCCATCTTGATGGAAATGGTAGCAGGGTCTGGCGATTGATTGACGGCTCAAGAACCATTGAAGCTATTGGTCTTTTTATGCAAAACCAGCCTAATGAATCAGATGAAGTAAAGTTATCCAGGTTAATTTATTTTGTACGTACACTGATGCAGAATCAATTTATCAGATTACAGATGTTTGATTATTAAATCATCATCCAACACCGGGTGTTGCTTCTGCAACACCCGGTGTTGAATGTAGTGTTGAATATGTAACTATTTTATTCTTGACAATGAATGTTCTTTTGTTTACCTTGAGGTAAATAATTTAATTATAAAATAAATGTTAATCATGCCCTATCGTGATAAACCGTTCTCCTCCGGCCAATATTACCATATCTATAACCGGGGCCTGAATCGTTCTCCTGTCTTTTTTAATGACGGGAATTATACATTACTGTTGGCTCGCCTTAAGAAACTTCTTGATGCCCATAATCATCAAATGATAGCATATTGCCTTATGTCAAATCATTTTCATTTTTTACTTTACCAGGGCGGAGAAACACAGATATCAAAAACCATGCAGCCGCTTTTTAACGGATATGTTAAAACTATCAATACTCAACAGCGACGCAGCGGTCCGCTGTTTGAGGGGCGATTCAAGAGTAAACACATCCATGATGATGCTTATCTGCTTCATCTCTGCCGTTATATACATCGCAATCCTATTGATTGTTCACCACCACTTGTACAATTTCTTATAGATTGGCCTTATTCCAATTATCTTGAGTGGTTAGGCCTGAGGCATGGATCATTATGTGACATTCGTTTCAGAGATGACTGTCTTAGGGATATTGGTTCATACAAAGATTTTGTTATGGAATTGCCGTCTCTGAAGGCGCGTATGCGTTTGGAAGCATTTATGTTTGATTAAATTGACATTCAACACCGGGTACGTGCCTTGGCACGTACCCGGTGTTGAATGAATGTTGGATGAATTTTAATTTCCAATTGTAAGTAAATAACCTCCCCTTTTACTTAACAAACCTTTGTACAACGTTATCCTGACATTATTAAATATAGATGCGCTATTTTGTCTGCATTATCCAGACACCATCCCAGTCTTTGGCCGGAGGATTATTCTGAAAATCCTGACAGCGGATGAGATATGTCATAGACGGCCTGTCATGGGCATTGATTTTAAGGCACTGCATAAAGTGCGCTTTGGCTATCTCCCACTGCTGCTGCTGATAGCTGTGAAATCCTTTTTCAAACAGGGGCAGAAGCTGCTGCATTTCATCCGAAAGGGGCGTATCATTATGACATATAGGTTCAAATATGCGAATAGGTTCATTCTTACCCATAACAAGAACATTGTCCAGCATTCTGAATACAATGTCGTTTTTAACTTCAGCATAGCTATTTTCACTGATCAAAATTTCAGTGCCATATGTTTTATTGGCAGTTTCAAGGCGGGCACCAAGATTTACCGAATCACCCAGCACTGTATAGTCAAATACAGTTTTTGAACCCAGGTTACCGACAATCACTTCACCTGTATTAATACCAATACGTACATAGATCTGCGGACGGCCTTCAGCGGCCCATTTTTCTCTCAGTTCCTTCAGCCTGGCCTGCATTTCCAGAGCGGCCATGCATGCCTGAAATGCGTGATTTCCAGAATACACAGGCATACCGAATTCTGCCATAATAGCATCACCCTCAAATTTATCGATGATACCATTATTAGCCAGAATAATGTCTGACATCTCACTGAGATATTCATTGAGTAAGGCCACAAGGTGCACTGGTTTCATTTTCTCAGCTATAGATGTAAATCCGACTATATCTGAAAACAGCACTGTTACAACACGCTCCTCACCGCCCAGAGTCAGTTTGCTAGGGTCTGCCAGAATCTCAGACACTACTTTCTCAGGTACATAATGAGTAAATGCCTGATGAATCATCCATTTCTCTTTGATGGAAACAGCATATTGATACAATGTCTGCCCGGCAAATCCCATGAAAATAAATAACAGGGGGAATGATACCGGAAAGATAATCATTTGCCTGTTGAAAATAATAATCGCTGCGCAGAGATATACAAATCCTGTCACTATAACGCCTATACCGCCCAGCAGAGGAGAAAGCCGGCCCAGTCCATAGAGCAGAATAATGAGAACGAGAAAAACCACATAGCCGGCAGCTTCAGGAGGATGCCTGTAAAACTGCCGGGACAGCAGATTGTTAATTACATTGGCATGACTTTCAACTCCGGGTGTCAGCTCTTTTTTAAGTGTTCCATCTGTACTGCGGCTCACCAGATAGGGCGTGGGAAAGTTGTCATGCAGTTCCTGCATTGTAGATCCGATAAGCACTATTTTATCTTTAAGAATTCCCGAATGCAGTAAACCCGGAGGTATGCCCAGTTCAATATCGCCGGGATCTTCAAAGGCGTTGAGGTCATAAGGTTCTATCAGGTCAAAATCTTCATCATCCAGCACATTGTCAAAGGGATATATGGGAAAAGTGTATGCACCGCCTGCAAAATTGATAAGCATTGAATAACTGTCATATTTGGGGATAATCCACTTATCCAGGCTGTAGTGATCACCGTTATCTGTGAGAGGCGTCGTAGAATCCAGTCCGGCAACCAGTTTGAAAATCTCCAGCGCAAAAGAAGAATACGTTGAATCTCTGTAGCTTTGTGCCAACAGATAGCGGCGCGTAATACCGTCTATATCCACTTCACTTGACACCAGGCCCCATGGTGTGCCTGCATGCATAAAAACATCAGCAGGCGGTTTGATTGACATACCGTGAAAACGGCTGAGGCGTTCTATTTTGCCTGCCAGAACCACATTGTCATAACGCTGCAGCATATCTGCCAGCACCTGATCAGAACCGGGATTTTCAAAATCGGAATGGTCAAAAAGTACATCCACTCCTATAGCCTTGACGCCGGCCTGGTTGAGATTCTCAATGACATGGGCAAAGTATGAGCGCGGCCACGGCCATCTGTGAGGTGTAGATGCATCACTCTGATCATCTATGGCCAGAATTATTATGGGTGAATCTTCTACAGAATTTGGTCCCCGCAGGCGGAACCTGTAGTCAAGAGAAGCCAGTTCAAATTTATTGAAAGTATCAGACCGGGCCAAAAGCCAGGCCAGCCCCAGAGACAGTAGAATCACAGCAGGCCTCAGCCATGCTTTCCCCAAAACACTTTTCAGAAGAGGTTTGATTTTATTTGAATTGTATTTCATATCTCAGATTCATAATATGATCATTGACAGATTCACCCTGGCGCTCGTACTGAATAGAATCAAAACGGAATGACAGTCTTCCCCTGCGCGGCAGTCTGATTAAAAAGCCTGCAGAGAGATAGCTTCTGTCTGAAGCAATTATTCCATTACTGATCTCTCCATGATCTATTTTATTCTGTGAAAATGACAGATATGGATTGAGCTGCAGGCCTGAGGGTTTTTTCCATTTGTAATCGGTTCTGATTGTGAATCTTGACTGTGTCAGCTCCAGTTGCGCATTATCAGGTATTATTGTTTCTGTTCTTCCCCAGCTGCCTCTCAGTGTCAAGGGGAATGAAAATCGTGAGCGCATACTCAGAGTAATGTTCTGATTCTCACTGCTCTCAGTGTCAGCATTATAAATACTGGAATAGCTTGACAGATGCAGAGACACAGTGTTCTGAACAGATTGTATTACAAAAGGATACCCGGCAGTCATAGAATATCTGCGAATCTGCTGATCTCCATTATATAGAAAAGGCATGAGATCAACGTCACCGGAATCTGATATTTTCCTGTCATAATTCTCCATGCCCAAAGTAACTGTAGGAAAGCGTTTGCCGGGATAAATTGACAGGCTTGTACCGAATTCTGTATGTTTTACAGGTGCATCAGAATCTGTGACATGATTCTCATAATGCTTAAATGAGACATTTAAAATGGCTCTGTTACCTGGTAGACGGAACTGGTCCTGAATAAACAGGCCTCTGATATCTTTAAGGAGAAAAGGATTACCTGGGCTGACAAATTCTTTCTCAATATTTCTATATATAATGCGAAGATTGTTTCTGAAATAACGCAGACCCAATTCAGCTTTTACTGCCAGACTGGGATATGGGCTCAGACCTGTTGTAGTACTGATCAGGCCGCTGGACTGCAGCCACTCATAGGCCGATTTCAAAGAACTCTGATCTGCAAAAGAACTGTCAAATTCCATGAGATCATCCCATGTCATCTCCGGCGCGCCGGCGTCAACATTTTTGATACTGGCTTTTACATCAGCATTAAAATGTATACGGCGGCGATGCAGATTCAATTCTATTCCTGTTCCTGCAACCAGAGCCTCTTTGGCGTTGGCACCATATTTAACCGATTCAGGATCTTCAGCCGATTTTAAAACATCAAAATGCCATATAGATTGTTTACCCATGCGAGTCCCGGCTCGCACTCCCCATATACGCTGAGAAAAACTGCCATCTGTTTCAACGCTTCCTTCAACGGCACGCCGGGTCTGTCCGGTCATTCCATCAAGGGCTAATGCACCATAACGTACACTGCCCTGAACGCCTCTCAGTCTCTTGTCCTGGAAGGCCAGCGGACCCCAGTCAGGCAGGCCATCTCCCATCACCATCTGCAGGTAATTCCTGTCACTGATATTATATTGTAGATCCAGCGTGTAGCGATTAATAGCCTGTCTGTTGGCCGATTCATCAGAAGAGAGATATAATCTCGTTCTAAGGTCCCAGCCGCCGCTGATTAAGCGCCCCAGAAATCCTCCACGGTAAAATGAATCATCACGGCCTGCCATGGACTGATTTCTCATATCAAAAAAAGTCGATCCTGACAGCCTGTATTCACGGTCGGTATGTTCATCATCCAGAACATAAAAATTCCATGTAACAGTTTTCAGCTGTGCTCCGGCATCATCAATTAAATGCCACTGAACAACATGACGTCCTTTCTTCATGTTATCGGGAAGATAGACCAGAATGTTATCTGAAATAGCCGCAGCCGCTGTAACATCTGTACCATCAAGAAGCAGCCGAGAATTTGCCCAGTTGATAACAACACCTGGATCAGGAACGGATGCCGCGATAACAATATCGGCCTTATCCATACGTGATTCAGGCAGCGGGCCCAGTATGATCACTTCAAAATCAGTACCGCTCTGTACATTGAAAGGTGTAACCGCTATTTTATATGGATTCATAGCCGCCTGTTCGGCAGGCAGTGTTTCTATGCCACCGAAAGAATTCTCAAACCCAAAATAGTATTCAAAATATTCGGCACCTTCTCTCTGTATCTCGATTGTTGTTGAAAACGACTGACCCTGCTGTTCCATCTGAACACGCTGGTATACATCTGTTCCATTGAAGCGGTAAAATAATGTGCTCTGCCAGGCAGTAACCTCACCGCCCACACACAGAACTTCCATGGTCAGTTCATCACCCTCACGAATTAGCACCGGCTTCTCATGCTGCCATATAACAGTCTGCCCATAACTGATTCCAAAAGCGAATAAGAGCATTATGATGATTTTACATCTCAAATGTACCATATTGATACTCCATTATAAAATGGATGAAAACATCATCTATTTAACTTTAAATTTCAGTGTTTTTGTCTTACCATCGGCATCTTCAAATTCCATTTCGAACAGCTTTTCATCTCTGTCACCAAAATCAGGTTTCTCTCCCGGAAGTGTTTTGCGCAGTTCAAGCGGAGACTGCCTGGACTTGACAAATACTGTAAATCCCAATGTGAGTATAACTTCACCTGTATCATTTGTAATACCCACCTGCCCTGATTCACCGTGATAATAAGTACCGTCACCGCCGTGGTCTGTAATGAATCCTGTGCCCTTGACACTGGCAACAGAAGTAGGTGTAGCCACCTGAAATTCGCCTTTCTGTCGCGTTATTTCAGTCAGAATCGCTCCAACCTCAAGGAAAATTGATTTATCATTTCCTGTGTCTTTTTTATCCAGTGTAAACTGACATATAGTATTTTCTCTCAGACGCACCAGACTGGCATCATCTATAAAACGCAAAGCTACAGAACTGTTTTTCCCCGTTTCCAGCTGATCACCATTCTGCAGTCGAAAGCCTCTCTTAACCTGCACAGGTTTATCCAGAGAATCTCTGCTGACCTGCACCTTCCCCGAAGCCTTCAAAACAACAGCCACTGTCTCAGTGCCCAGAACAATACCATGACACAGAACGGACAGAATAATAATCAGTCTGACAACATAGTTTCGATTTATCATCATAAGTCCTTATATCTTATCAAAAGCATTCACCGCACTATCACATATTATCTTTTCACTCTTCGCTTCTAGCTTCTAGCTTTTCTCTTTTCACTTTATACTTTTCACTTTAGACTTCATCCTTCATCCTTGCTCTCTCACTCCATCTCAATCTCCGTAACCTCAAACGCCGTACCCAAATATGCATCAACAATCTCCATCCACTCAAGCAGCGTGATGATTTGTCCATCTACTTTTATATCTTTTAATTCATATCCTGCCAGCTGCGATACAATAGAGGCTGTTCTCTCTCTCAATAATGGTTCCAGCAAATGCTGTAGGTTAATCACCTCATCTACCGATTCAGTATTAACTGTAAATCGCCTGACTTCTGATCTGAATTGATCAATTCCTGCTGTGGTTGGCACCTGAGCTTCAACAAACCAGTAATATACAGCTCCCGGTTCAAGGGCTTCTCCGTTAGTAATTGCATATGGTATCTGCTTGAAAGTTGTGTTGTATTGCAGCACAGGAACACCGGCAAGAACGGTTTCTACATCGTCGTCATCATTTAGCCGCCGGTAAATATTGAGAATAAAATCCTCAGCATCGGAGTCGTATTGAAAGAAGGGAAATGTTGTATTCACAACGGTATTATCCTGAGGATGCTGCAGTATTATAATAGATGGATTGGTGATACGTATCTGTATTATATCCATTACTGTCTGCATGGGCCATGCCGGATTATCAAGAATAACTTCCAGATAGTATGTACCTCTTTCCAGCCGGCCTGAACGGGCAAAGAAACGCTCAAAAGCATTATCCGGCATATCATAACTATGACTGTTAAAGCTTAATGTACCGGCCATACCCGGTATCATATTAAGGTTCAGCAGATCAACATTGCTGGCAGTATATGCGGGAGTTCCCGATGCCGGAGGAGGCTCAGGCTGCAGCAGCACAAACAGATCGGATTCAGACTCAGAGATGACAAAATCATCCTGTCTCAATTTGATCAGAATCTTTGTGTCCGCCCAATCCTGCAGCACATTGTAAATTTCCATATCAAAAAAATACTCTGCCATTGCATTATCCAGTATATCCATATCAGAGACATATACTACTTTCAATCCATCAGCCAGACGCGGACTGAGCATGATATGAACATCGGGAAAATCCTGCGCACCGCACAAGGGAATGCAGAATATAAAAACCGCAAAAATTAGCAGGTATCGACACAAACCTTTATTCCCCTCAATCATATAAACCATCCTTTCGAGATAGCCAGAACATAAAACGCTTTACTGAGCATATGAAGAAGCTGGTCTGTATGCAAACCTGTCCAGTTTTCACATTTAGCAAAATCAACCAGCCAGTGCCAGAAAGTCTCAATTAACCCTAAAGTCATATTACCGGTTACAAACCATACAATACCGCCATGCACCAGTGCATGAGATGTGAGTGACATTCAACACCGGGTGTTGCGGAAGCAACACCCGGTGTTGAATGAATTTTAATTTCCAATTGTAAGTAAATAGCCTCCGGCAATCATAATATCCGGTGCGCCATCATCCAGGCCAATGCCAAATCCTGCGCGAAGATTACCTGGTCCAAGACGATACTGAATTGCTCCGCTTAATACCATATATTCGACTTCCTGGCGCATAGTCCATTCTGCAATTAATGTAATATCATCTTTTAAGGGATAGAGAAGGCCGGCACCCAACATAAAACTGGATTCATGACCTGTTTCAGTTACCCATTCACCATTCTTGAATTCTCCGCCTGTTACCATCTCAAGAAATTCCAGGCCTGCATTGGCAGTGATTGTCATGCCATTGCCAAAACTATGACGCATGGCTGCAACTCCACCATAATTCAGATTGCTCTGACCAACTTCCTCTTTTCCAATGGGAATAGTGAGAAATGGTCCGGCAGTAAATGAAGTGGTTCCATTGTCACTTATAAGGTATCTTCCGAATATTCCTACATCAGATAATCCATTGGTTGCATCTGCAAATTCAGTAGAAATATTGACATGGGCCAGTTGACCAAAGATGGCAATTTTATCATTGATGGAAAAACCACACCGAGTGGCAATGATAAGCTCTTTTACATCCCATTCCGAGTAATTAACCCAGAGCAGACCGGCTTCAACCATGGGTTTCTCCGGCATTACAGCATCGTATAGAAAAGATTGCATCAGTGGAGTACTTTCCTGGGCGACTGCTGGTGCAGTAATAAATATTACTGCAAGAAGTACAGCTATGGTTTTTTTCATCTTGACCTCCTAGGTATTGGTATCAATTGAAGTGAAGTACGTTGTTTATTGATAATGTAGAGTGTGATGTATTGTTGTTTATGATTTCAAATATAAGAATTTTTTTTATGAAAAGTAATGGATTTTTTTGAGTCTGTTTTGAATTTATTGTGTATATTGATGTTATGAAAAATACAACTGATTTTGATGTAATAATAATTGGTGCAGGTGCATCGGGTTTGATGTGCGCACTCGTTGCCGGTCAACGGGCAAGACGAGTGTTGGTGTTGGATCATTCTGGCCGACCGGGCAGGAAAATATTAGCATCCGGAGGCGGTAAGTGTAACTTCAGCAATTATAGTATTGTTGCCGGTAACTATATATCACAAAATGAACATTTTTGCAAGTCGGCTATCAAGCGTTATGGTGTATATGATTTTTTAGAATTACTTTATAAGCATGATATTGCCTTTGAAGAAAGAGAAAATGAGCAGCTATTCTGTACCGGAAGCTCTGCACAAATTGTAAATATGCTTCTGGATGAGTGCAAGCAGGTCGGCGTAGAAATTAAACTTAATACCAAGATTGAAGAAATTCGGCATTCGCAGCACTATTCGATTTATATCTCAGGACATACTTACACAGCCGAATCTCTTGTTATTGCAACCGGTAGTATAGCTTATCCACAGATTGGCGCAACGGGAATAGGCTATGAGATAGCAAGGCAGTTCGATATGTCTGTTATATCTACAAGACCGGGTCTTACGCCACTGATCTATAAGAAGCGTGACTATAAACGTTTACACGCACTATCCGGCATTTCACTGGATGTTTCTGTTCAATGTAAAAAGAATGTCTTTAATGGGGCCTTGCTCTTTACGCATCGAGGCATTTCCGGCCCGGCTGTATTGCAGATATCTAATTTATGGCAGGAGGGGATGATGCTTTCTATCAACCTTTTACCCAAAATAGATTTGAAAGAAACTTTGATGAACTATAAATCGTCACAGCCACGTTCTGAAATACGCACACTGCTGTCGAAGTATTTGCCTAAGAAAGTAGTCTCAGGATTCGTTGATCTTCAAGAGATAGGGCGAAAAACAATTTCCGAACTAACTGATGCCTACCTTGAAGAAATAGCAAACGGTATTCATAACTGGCATCTACAGCCCGCTGGTGTAGAGGGTTTTGAAAAGGCTGAGATCTGTGTGGGTGGTGTAGATGTTAATGGTATTTCATCAAAGACCTTTGAATCCGTATCGGAAAAAGGATTATACTTTATCGGTGAAGTTCTTGATGTGAGCGGATGGCTGGGCGGATATAACCTGCATTGGGCATGGGCTTCAGGGTGGTGTGCAGGGCAGGTGGTTTGAATTGAATCTTTTAGTGATTTTTTATAACTGATGAATATCCAATGTCGAATAGCCAATATCGAATGTCGAAGTAAGAACTCCTTGGAAATTCGACATTCGGTGTTCTGCTGTTCAATATTCGTTCTATTAAAATTTAATTAACAGTTCCCACGAAGAACCCAATAAAGAAGAGGGGGCAAATTACCCCCTCCTGAATCGAGATTTCATATTAATAATTATTTTCCGCCGATAGTCATCTCTGATACTAACAGTGTTGGCGAAACAACATTTCCACTATGTTTCAGGTCATTACCGACCATGGTGATATTTTGAAGTACATCAGCAAGATTACCTGAAATAGTGATTTCAGCAACTGGTTTTGTAATTTTACCATTTTCAATCAACATACCAAAGGCTCCCTTTGAGATACTGCCAGTACTGTTATCCAGGCCAAAAGCCATGACACCTGTGAGCAGTAATCCACGTTTAACACTTGCTATAATTTCTTGTGGTGTATGCTTTCCCGGTTGAATATATAGATTGTTGGCACCTGAGCCATTGCCGGTAGATTTCATCTTCAGCTTTCTGGCGGAGTATGTATCAAGCAGATAGCTCTTTAATATACCATTTTCAACGACAACGGTTTTCTGTGTTGCCACGCCTTCATTGTCAAATGGTTTTGAGCCGGGAGCTCCGGGGATCAGACCATCATCAATAACTGTTATATGTTCGGCTGCAATTTTTTCACCCAGTTTATCGGTAAGAAAAGAACTTTTCCTGAATATATTACCACCATTAACACATCCGTTTAAGAAGCCAAGCAGCATTCCTGCTGTGCCTGGCTCAAATACAATAGGCATTGTTTCGGTTTGTATTTTTTCAGCATCTATGAGCCTTGTAACTCTATGAACGGCTTCACGGGCCACGTCTTCAGGTTTCATGAGCATGTCAAGTCTGCGTGCGTAATCGGATTTGCCCTCATCAAAGAGATTGTCTCCGGAACCTGATTGCAAGTTGATGCCGCAATTTATCGATGTTCTTCTGTAAGCACCTGAAAAACCATTAGAATTGGCAAGATATCTTACACCGCCAAATGATGACACAGAAGCTCCATATGATTTTTTCACACGCTTATCCTTGAGACAGATCTGTTCAATCTTTTTTGCCATCTTTATCTTGTTTTCAGGACGAAGCTTTTGAATAGATGCATCATAAATATTTAATGATTCTGCATTTACCGTGGCAGATTGTTTTTCTGGAAGGGCACTAAATGGATCAGGATTAAGAAGAACGGCACGTTGGAGGCTTCTATCAATCAATCCGTACAGCGTATCTTGATCCAGATCTGAAGATGAACCAGTAGCAACTTTTTGATCCTTGATAACTTTTATAGCAACATTCTTGGAACCTGCTTCAGTGAGTTTTTCAATTTTGCCTTGAAGAACATCTACTGAAAAATTGCTGCCTTCATTGATAGAGATCTGTACCTGGTCAGCACCTTTGTTTTTTGCATAACTCACCAAATCTTCTGCTAACCGCACTAATTTTTTATCTACTTTCATTACCGGCCTCCCACAGTCATTTTATCAATTTTCATAGTAGGTGTACCAGCAGTGACTGGTAAAGTTTGACCCTCTTTACTACAATTGCCCAGAAAAAATTCCATGTCATTGCCAATCATAGACACTTCATTAAGTATCTGAACATTGGTGCCTATAAGTGTAGCGTTTCTGACAGGTTTTGTAAGTTCACCATTTTCAATAAGATAACCAAGAAGAACACTAAATGTGAATTTACCCGAATCCTGGACGTTACCGCCTTCAAAGCTCTTGGCATAGAAACCTTTTTTAACGGATTTAATTATATCCTGAGGATCAGAATCTCCGGCTGCCAATACAGTATTAGTCATTCGTGGAATAGGATAGCTTTGATATGAATCTCTGCGGCCGTTGCCCGTGGGAGTATGGCCCATTATATCAGCATTTAACTTATCTTGTATGAATCCCACCAATTTCCCATTTTCAACCAACTGTGTTTTTTGGGTTTTCATACCTTCATCATCAATATTCAGGCTGCCGCGATAATGCGGGATGGTTGCATCTTCATAGATATTAACAATAGGCTTGGCAATTTGTTTGCCATAACGGTCCCAGAAAATGGAAGTTTTCTTTCTAATACCGTCAGCTTCAAATGGATGGCCAACAGCTTCATGTACCATCACTCCTGATTGGCCGACACCCAAAACAACAGGTTGATCTCCTGCAGATGCATCTATTGCAGAGAGTAGAATTATAGCTTCTTCAGCAGCACTTTTGCCTGTATTCTCGGCAGGCTCAATGTTTTCGAAAAAGTTCATACCAACTCGGCCACCCGATGATTGAAAGCCCGATGTCCGTTTAGAACCATCTATGGCTACTGCAAGGGCATAAAGTGTAGAGGCAGGTCTGGTATCCTGTGTCATTAAACCGTTGCTATTAGCAATGGCTATATGCTGAATTTCATCGAGCAGGAAACTTTGAGCCATTACAATTCTACTGTCAAAAGATTTTGTAGCGTCATAGGTCTTACGTACAATTTTAAGTTTGTCGCCCAGCTCAATAGAATGAAGCTGACGTGTAAGATCATAGATTTGATGCGGACAAGAGTATTTTCGAAGATTGGCTACATGGCCGGATTGACCGGAGTTGGAGATTGCGGCGGCTGTGAGTGCCGCATTCTTCATTCCGCTCATGGAAAGATCATTTGTATATGCAAAACCTGTTTGATCATCCTTAAGAACCCGGATTCCAACACCCATTGAGATGTTTTCCGAGGCATTTTTAATAAGGCCTTCTTCCATTACTATAACATTATTGATTTTATACTCAAAAAACAGTTCTGAGAACCGACCACCTTTTGACAGGGCGATATTGAGTATTTTTTTCATATCCTCCGGAGTGACGCCAAATTGTTCAGAGAATAGATTGTTGTGTACAGGAATTGAATCTGCAAAAAGCTTATTGGCCCATAGACCTGAACTTGCAGCAGCGGCTATGGATAATCCTGACTTTTTGAGAAAATCCCGACGATCGATGGAGTACACTGATAAACCTCCTCTTCTATTTAATTATTATTGAAAAAATTCTTTACTGCTGGAAAGAACATTTTACGTTTTTTTAAAAAAAATGTTGCCTCTCTATTTCAAAAATTACTTCATCCTTGACAACAAGGTGTTACTGTCTTAAGTTGTTACAACTTCTATGAGATAGCCTTAAGGAAAATTCAATGAAAAATCAAAAGTTATTTTTACTAAGTGTTCTTCTGCTGGCAATATCAGGTTGTGCATATTATAATACCTTTTATAATGCCAGAAAAGCCTTTAAAGCCGGTCAGAATGCAATTCAAAAAGAAGGTAAAAGAGCCGGAGGAGCAATACCCGGCCAATCAAATTTTGACAAGGCAATTGAAAAAAGCCAGAAAGTTATAGATGATTATCCACAAAGCAGATGGGTTGATGATGCATTGCTGATGATGGGGAAATGTAGTTTTTATAAACGACAATATTTTCCGGCTATAAGACAGTTAAATAAATTAAAGGAACAGTTTCCTGATAGTGAACTTATGCCAGAGGTCGAATTGTTTTTGGCAAAGAGTTTTTTTGAGCAAGACCAGAATGATAGTACTCATGCAGCCATAAATAGATTGACTCTGTTAAAACAGGAGTCACATATTGAATCTGAAATGCAGATGTTGCTTGGAAGAATGTATGAGAAAGATGCTGAATTTGAGAGTGCAGTTGATCATTTTGGAAAGGCAGTTGAAATTGGTGTCCGACCTGGTCCTTACAGGGGCAATATTGCTTTGGCCACTGTTCTGGATACATTAGGCAAGTATGAAGAAGCTGCTGAACAGTATGCAAAAGTTGTAAAATCCGAAGCGCCATTTTATTGGCAATTCTGGGCAAGAATGAGATATGCAAGGACACTCAACAGGCAAGGGTATTTCAATGAGGCAATTAATTACTATGAAGGCTTGTTAAGTAATGGAAAAAACAAAAAAGAATATGCTAAAATAAAACTTGCCACTGCTTTAGCATTAACCGAATCGGGAAAAATTGATGAATCTATAATGGCATATAATAATCTTGTTGAAGATCATCCTAAAACAAAAGAATCCGTTGAAGCTAATTATTTCCTGGGACAGTTGTATGAAAAATGGAAGATAGATTATGACAGGGCCTTAATAAGTTATCAGGACGCTGCAACCGGTTCACGTTCAACATATGTAGATTCTGCAAAAATAATGCAGCGTGATATACAGCGATTATTAGCTCTGCGTCAGGTTATTGCAATGGCAGACCGCGGTGAAACAGGCGACCTTGAAGTAGGGAGCAGCGAATATGGTGTTGATAGTACAGCTATCGCGCTTTCTGATTCATTAAGGATTAAAGCTGTTCAAGACTCTTTATTGCAGGCAGGAGGATTGCCCGAATTTGAGAGACCTAATGAAGAGAACAGGGGGAATCAGGAAGCAGGACGTTATACTGATCCCGGAAGAAACAGTGAAGATGAACTTTTGGATCGGACCGAAAAAGCTGGAACTAATAAACACAAGATCATTGAGAATCCTGAACTGAAATCGTTTAAAACTTCAGAGTCTGACAAGAATCTTTTTTTACTGGCTGAACTCTATCTATTTCGATTTTCCGCACCTGATTCGGCCAAAAGTCAATACAGGCGTATTGTAAACGAACATCTTGAGAGCTCCTACAGAGTCAGGGCAATACATAATCTAATATATATCTTTGAATTAGAGAATAATACCGAAGCAGCATCACAATTTACTCAGCAGATGATGACAGAGTATCCCGGTTCACCTTATTTAGAATTTAAAGAGAGTGACGAAAATCATGTTCAAACAGCGGACAGATCCCTTCAAGCGGCTGAAATTCTGTTATTTGACAGGAAGAATATTGATGAGGCGTATAAACATTATGGTCAGTTGGTAACAGATTATCCTGACAGTCCAGAGGCAGTATCGGCATTGATGGCTCAGGCCTGGATAGCCGAAACACACTGGGATTCCCTGGCACTGGCAAGATTGCATTATGATTCAATCTTGACACGTTATACTCAGTCTGAACAAGCTCAGTTTGTCAGAATCAAGATTGATGCTGTAGAAAAAGGACTGCCAGTTCCTGCATCTGAGCCAGAACCGGCAGAAGAAGAAAAAGCAGCTATGACTCAACAGAGTGACAGTCTCACAACTCAATCAGATCAGAGAGTGGCAGATAAGTCTGAAACACAGACTACAGTTGTAGATGAAGATGATGCTATGATGGCTATTATGAATGAGAACCGGAGAATGCGGGGTAGAACGCCGAATAAAAAATTACTGGAAGATGATCTTGACGATGTTGATATACCTTCTATCAATCCTAAACGTTCACTCAAGGATATATTAGATAAAATCAAAAAGGATATTCCAAATTATAAGCAATTCGGGCAATTTGTAGATTTTAATATGAAAATTAATAAAGATGGCTATGTTATTGATATTAAATGGATTGGAAGTGATAAAGTAAGACGATCAAACCGGCCTCTGCTTCAATTGATTTCCAAGGAGAAATTTACATGCGTGAAAAATGAAATAGATAAATGGACCAGTTATCGATTACGCCTTGAGATGTTAAATGCTGATAATTCGGAACGGGAGTAGATTTTGAAACAATATGAATGTAAGTTAATTTCTCAACAAGAGGTCTCTAAAGATATTTGGCGTATGCGGGTGTATACTCCTCAAATTGTAGAACAATCGAGTGCCGGACAATTTTTACACATTCGAGTCAGAGATTCAATAGCACCTCTACTTCGACGTCCCTTTGGTATTCACAGGATCCACCGGGAATCCGGTGAGTTGGAGATTCTGTATCGAGTAGTTGGCGAAGGTACTAATATAATGAAGACTATTCTACCGGGTGATACTGTTGATATACTGGGCCCGCTGGGCAATGGTTTTAATCTGAATGGAAATTTTAATACTGCCATGATTGTTGCCGGTGGAATGGGCATTGCACCATGTTTTTATCTGATTGATTCCTTATTGGAATTGCAAAAAAAAGTTATACTCTTTTGGGGTGTGAAGACCAGTGAAGAGATTTTTATAGACGTGGAGATCTTGAAAGTAAAGGGTCTGGAAGTGCATATAGCAACTGAAGACGGTAGTATGGGGCATGCCGGATTTATCACAGATCCTTTGTCAAATTATCTAAATACATGCTTACAAAAAGATATTATGCAAGGATTTGCCTGCGGACCTAATCCAATGCTGGACTCATTGCAAAGAATTACAAAAAATTCTGCTATGGACTGGGAGGTTAGTCTGGAAGCTCATATGGCTTGCGGAGTAGGTGTATGTATGGGATGTGGTGTTTCTCACAGAGATGGTGGATTTAGGATGGTATGCTCTGATGGTCCGGTTTTCAAGCTTACGGAGGTAGATCTGCATGAGTGACATGAAAGTTCAAATTGGATCATTAGTACTTAAGAATCCAGTAATGACCGCATCAGGTACATTTGGTTATGGAACAGAATATATGGACTTCTTTGATGTCTCATTATTGGGTGCAATAGTAACCAAGACAGTTACACTGGAACCCAGATATGGCAATCCTCTGCCGCGTATTGCCGAGACTCCGTCGGGAATGCTCAATTCTATAGGGCTGGCAAATGTAGGTATTAAACGTTTTCTCTCTGAAAAATTGCCAGCACTATCTACTTTAGATACAAAAGTAATCGTCAATGTAGCCGGACATGATATTGATAGTTATGCAGAAGTATGCAGGCTTGCATCTGAGCATCCCCGCACCGATGCAATAGAATTAAACATATCCTGCCCAAATGTACGGCAGGGCGGACTGGCTTTTGGTACAGATGCCGTATTTACAGCACAGGTTGTTGCTGCTGCAAGGGCTGTTACGGACAAGCCGTTAATTGTTAAACTGACTCCTAATGTTACGGATATTGGCGATGTTGCCATGGCCGCTGTAAATGCAGGAGCCGATGCACTCAGTCTTATAAATACATTATTGGGAATGGGTATAGATATTCATAGCAGAAGGCCATTAATTGCCCGTGGTCTTGCAGGCCTTTCCGGACCGGCAGTAAAACCTGTTGCCTTGGGAAAAGTATATCAAGTTGCACAAAAAACAGATGTCCCGATAATTGGACTGGGAGGAATTATGTGCTGGGAAGATGCCATAGAATTTTTCCTTGCAGGTGCCTGTGCAGTTCAAATTGGTACATTGAATTTTGTGGATCCACAGGGAGCATTAAAAGTTATTAGTGGGATTGATACATATGCTAAAGAGCATAATATCTCATCCATATCCGAACTTACAGGTGCCATGATTGCGCCGGAATGAAATAATGTTCACTGCCGGCAGAATATATATCATGCTTTACATCATCCGGGCTTAAACGGAGGCAATAGGTGAAAATTGGAATTTTGTCAGATAGCCATGACAATATGGCTGCATTAATTAAAGCGGTTGGATTTTTTAATGATGCCGGTGTAGATCTGGTTATTCATGCAGGCGATTTGATATCACCGTTTACGGCCGTTGCATTGAAAAAGCTGCACTCTGATTTTATTGCAATCTATGGAAATAATGATGGTGAAAAAGCCGGGCTTTATCAGGCATTGAATGGCAATATCCATAGATCTCCACATTTACATACATTCCATAATAAAAAAATAATGATCATGCATGAACCGGATCATCTTGATATTTTGGCTGACTCGGGTGCTTACGATACCATTATCTATGGGCATACTCATGTTGCGGATATTCGTTATGGAAAGACATTAATTATCAATCCCGGAGAGTGTGGGGGATGGGTAACCGGGAAGCGAAGTATTGCCCTTTGGAATTTAGATGAACATAAAGTTGATACCATACCTATATAATCTGTAACCTTTATGGCGCTGGTGGCGTCCTTTATACTGAATGATGAAGAAAAAAACATATCAGGACATATTGGCAGAATTCCGGGATGGAATATACAGTTATCTGTGTTATCTGTTAAAAAATCGTGAAGATGCCGAAGATGTCACTCAGGAGGTATTTATCCGACTCTGGAATCATTGGGATCGAGTAGATCAAGCCCGTGTAAAATCCTGGCTCATGCGTGTAGCCCATAATAGATCAATTGACCTTATTCGTCAGAAAAAAACAGTTGTATCACAGGGGCGCATCATGAGTCCATTGGAATATGTTGAAAGGAGTATGAGTGCTGAAGGCACGCCTGAAACTATCTATGAGAATAATGAAAAACATGCTGCTATATTAACAGCTTTAAAACAACTTCCGGAAAAGATGCATAGTATTCTTTTAATGCATTATTTTCAGGGGATGAAATACAAGGAAATTGGCGAAATATTAAATATTACTATCAGTGATGTTAAGGTAAGCGTGCACCGCGGTAAAAAATTATTAAGAGATTCAATGATCATGCAGGAAGCGAATTGTTTAATGGGAGCGCATGATGAAGTATAATTGTGAATTATTTATGAGATCTCTGGATGGATTTCAAATGTCCGGAAATAAGAATCTGCGTAGATTGAAAATGTGGAGACACAGGCGGAAATGCAAGTCATGTGCCGATCTCTGGGAAAGGGATAGGGAGGTTATCAACATGCTGAAACAGCTTCCCGTACTTCAATGTCCTGATTCTGTTAATGAGCGGTTGAAAGATATAATCGGTGAAGAAAATAAGACGGCTCGTTTTTACGGTAGAAGAACTAATGCAGGAGCAGGTAGATGGATTCTTGCCGGCGCGGGCCTGGTATTGGGAATATTCTTTATCATTATGGTTGACAGGCAAGGCGGCTCATCAATTGAAATTTCTAGTCAAAAATATACTCAGGAAGAAATTGCACAGGCCAGAGCACAACTAAAATGGACTGTTGGTCATGTTGGGAAAAAAATAAATAAAGCAAAAAAGAATGTGGTGGAAGATATTTTTTTCCAGGAGTTACCCCGAGCGGTCCATCGTTCTCTAAAACAATCATTGTCGATGATAAAAGGAGGCTAATCATGCGGCAGCTATTTAATATTATATTTATCATAATGATTATTTCAATAAATTTACCAGTTCATGCTCAGGATTATGATTACACTAAACATCCGGGTTATGTTAATATAGACGATATACATATATCGGATGATGCAGGAGATGTAACTGAAATTGATCTTGGAAAAGGTCTGCTTAGTTTAATGAATATTTTTGCTGACGATGATGATATGGCAGAAATTGGTGAAGAACTTGGACAACTTTTTTCTCTACGTGTCAAGTCATTTACATTATACGATGAAACAGATATCAGGCGTATGCGCAAATTAATTGAGAAAAAAGACAAACGTTTGAAAAAAGATAATTGGGAGCCAATAATCAGGACAAAATCAAAAAACAGTATAACAATTATCTGTACAAAAAATGTAAACAAGAAGTCTGTTGGAATGTTCATTATGTCTTTGGATGAAGATGGTTCTGTAAGTTTTGTAAATATTGTGGGTGGTGTTGATATGAATATGATCTCACAGATGGGCATTGGCCTTTCGGATTCTACTATGCGTTCGTTAAGGAAAAAAATTAGATGACGTTTACCTGGAGTTGTGGGCTATTATATGGATATCATGTTGTCTTGAGCGGTTGATTTTTTTAAAATTTTGTTTTTATGAATGATCCGCAAAGGGTTAAATATATCAGTCACAAGCTGCTAAGTTTAACCCTTTTTTAGGGTTATAGTTTATCCTTAATTTAATGTATTTCTAATCTTTTTTAATGGTTTTCCTTGAGTTCCTCTGAGATTATATTTATACTATTACTCACGACCTATGCCATAATAAAAACATATAGTTCCAATCAATTTGTCAGATCTTCTGTTCTGGTTCCCAAACTTCTGTTTGGGAATTCAATTGTATTTAAAACTCTGTTTTTAGTATCGTTAAGTTATAGAGGAGTCTCTTGATCATGCGTGATCGGTATAAAATTTTTGATGAAGAAGGCGTTTATTTGCTCACATCGACCATTATTGAGTGGCTGCCTATATTTACAAGCCGGATTTATTTATTAGAAGACCATTCTCTAATCAAGGTTGACACATCTTTGTTTTGAAGTTGTTGGAAACAGAGTTTCTGCACCAATAGCGTTCCCAAACCGGAATTTGGGAACGAGAGAACAGCTTTACAATGAAATTAGGTTGTGTTAGTATTATAAAATCCGGGGCTGAAATATCTTCATTTATGAACATTTTTATGACCGTAATAGATATAACAACTTTGTCCGATTTGGTCTTCCTGCTGTAAGTAACTAGGCAAATCCCTCGGTACATAGATTACTAGTTGCAAGCCGGGAATCAGATTGGAAATAGTGTGAACGAGAAGTGATACTCATCCAAGTTGTGACAAAAATGTCATAAAAATACTTATACTGTCACATTTTCTACTTGAATTTCACGACATTTTCGTTTACTTTAAAATGTTCCCCATATTACTACGATATGAGTTTATCCTCTTTTTTTTACTATTTGGAGGTGTATACTATGAAAGTTAGACTTTGGCAGAGATTTTGGCTCTTAGTAGTGTTTTTGTTGCTGCTGGCCGGTCAGGTTGCAGCCCATACAATCTCATTGGTATCTGTGGTCTATGATCCCGGTTCGGGTACGACTACGGTCACATATCGTTTGACTTCAGGAGAGCAACCCGCCCTGAGTCACTGGGTGTTTGAGTGGTGCTCGCCAGGTGACATTCTGGGATCAAACTACTCTTACGATTATGGAGATGATCCCTTTACGGGAGTACGGGGCATTAAATATGAACAGGGATTTGATGACAATGAAGTCCGTGATGTCTGGTTTCGTTTACGCGGAATTTGGCCCATGGGGAGTGCTGCAGTAGGCTTCAAGGCAGCAACGTCAACATCGACAACCACAGTTTCTGGGCCGGTATGCGGCAGCCACAAGGCCATCGGCACCATCGGGGATTATGTATGGTTTGACACTGATGGAGATGGTGTGCAGGATGCAGGAGAATCGGGCATATCGGGGGTGCAGCTCCAACTGCTTCTCTCCAATGGCACCCATGTGGGTAATGCCACCACCGACGGCAGCGGCGGTTACCTTTTTACAAACCTGGCAGCTGGAAACTATAAAGTCGATGTGACGGACAGTAGTGTACCCTCCGGATATTCTCTCACCACAGGCAATGATCCAACCTCCACAATTTCTTTAGCTTCCGGACAGAATTATCTGGATGCGGATTTTGGATACACCACAGGCACTTCACCAACAGGTTCCATAGGCGACTACGTGTGGCACGATGAGGACGGTGACGGGAACCAGGATTCCGGCGAGAGCGGCATCGGCAGTGTGACAGTGAACCTTAAGCAGGGTGGATCCACCATCGCCACACAGGCCACGTCATCCGGCGGGGGCTATGACTTCACCGGACTGGCCGCCGGAACCTACGTTGTAGACGTTGATGAATCGACAGTACCCTCTGGTTATACACTTACAACAGGCAATGAACCTTTGACTGTGAACCTGGCAGCCGGTCAGGATTACAACGATGCGGA
>JAGLOF010000139.1 GCA_023139105.1 bacterium | reverse complement strand
CGCATTCATGCGATTAAGAATAGTACTATTATAATTTTTAAAAGGGGAAATTTATGGAAATTCGTATAAAAAATCTGCGAGCCCGGGGTATTATCGGAATTTATGATTGGGAGAAAGATCATCCGCAAGATGTTATCATCAATGTGTCTATGATATTTGATGGAACTCTAGCTGCACAGACAGATAAAATTGAAGATACAGTTGATTACAAACGAGTGAAAAAACGTATTTTAGATATTGTTGAACACCAGCACTTCGGCCTTATTGAAAAGATGGCAACGGCAGTTATGGATATGATTATGGAAGATTCAAAAGTTGAGAAAGCAACAGTTGAGATTGATAAACCTTTTGCGCTTCGTTTTGCAGATTCTGTCTCTGTCAGTCATACGGTAGAACGGTGAGAAGTGTTGCCGTCATTAGTGTGGGTTCTAATATTAATCCGGAACGCTGGATAGCAGCTGCAAGAGTCAAAGTAGAGCAAGTTCATACTTTAATGAAATCTTCCACTTTTATAAAAACGAAACCTGTAGGATACACTAATCAGGCTGATTTTGTCAACGGAGCATGGATGATTGAAACGGAGATGGACAAGACTTCTTTATACAACTGGCTTCATGATTTGGAAAATGATTGTCAGCGAGTGCGCACGGAAAATAAATATGGTCCCAGGACAATTGATCTGGACATTATCATTTGGAATGGGATGGTAGTTGATGATGATGTGTACAGTCGTGATTTCTTAAAAACATCGATATTAGAATTATTACCGAATCAAATTATAACGTTCTAACTCATTATACAGTAATGAGACTGCTGTAGTCGTATGAAGCACAGACTTCCTCGCAGAAATAGTATTATCTGTCTCTATTCTTCAATTTCATTTTATCTGACATCACGGTTTTTACCATTTTGCCAAATTCCTTTTGTTTCTGGCGTTTCTCAAAGATGTGCGCCTCACTTCGCAGCCTGATAGATTCTACTTCCCGTTTTAATTTGAGATAACTTTGATACCGCTTTTCAGATAGATCACCCGATTCAATGGCAGACTTTACAGAACAATGTGGTTCGGTTTCATGGGCGCAATCAGAAAATTTACACGATACAGCCAGTTGCGTAATGTCTGCAAAAGCCTCATCCAGACTCTCATCAGTAGCCCAGAGCTGTACTTCACGCATGCCCGGAGTATCAATTAGCATGCCTCCGTCAGGAAAGAGTATAAGTTCACGATGTGTTGTAGTATGACGTCCACGGCTGTCATTTTCTCTGACTTCGTTTGTTTTCATATAGTCATTACCCAGCAGAGCATTTATAATTGTAGATTTCCCTACACCTGAAGAGCCCAGAAAGGCAATAGTTACACCAGGATTAATGTATTGTCTTATGGCATCAAGGCCGCTACCGGCTGTGGCACTGAGTAGATGAACATCTACGCCAATAGCCGCTTCAGAGGCCTCGGCAAAGCAATCGTCCGTATCTTCCAGCAGATCTGTTTTATTGAGCAGGATTACAGGACGTGCACCGCTGTCCCATGCCAGGGTAATATATCGTTCAATTCTACGTGGATTAAAGTCATTATCGAGTCCGCTGACAAGGAAGAGAATATCCATGTTTGCTGCTACAACCTGTTCTAGTGATTGCATGCCCGGTACTTTCCGGCTGAATCTCGATTTACGGGGAAGAACAGCATGAATGACCAGTTTGTTTTCACCCTGCAGCAGTTCACCGGTAACCCAATCGCCTACAACGGGCAATTCTGATTTAACAGTACCAGGTTTGCGTAATCTACCAATGACTTTACCTGTTAGAACACCTTGTTCATTCTGAAGTGTAAGGCCATGTTTATCCTGACGTATAACTCTGGCTACTATCCAATCAGATCTATTGATGTCAGTAAATTGTGCTTCAAAAAAATCATTCCATCCAAGATCATTCAGTGTTGGCAGGTTCATAATATCACGTCAATTTTAATTGTTGAGATACATACCAACCGGCACAAACAGCAAGGAGTCCAAGTGTCATATGCAGGCCCATATGTGCCAGAGCCGAGCCCATATGGGCATCACGCATGAGGTGTAAAGTTTCCAGTCCAAAACTGGAATAGGTGGTAAACCCGCCCATGAGGCCAATTAACAGGAAATGCCTTGCAGGAGAGTCTGATTCATAGCGTCCATCCATGAAGCCTGCTAATAATCCAATCACCAGGCAACCTATAATATTTACTCCAAGTGTTCCAAGGGGAATGGCAACATCAGTCCAGCGTTTATTAATCCAACCGCCAATAAGATAGCGGCTCAATGCTCCCAGACCACCGCCGCCTATAATGTATATCCATGCAGGCATTGTTATCCTTTAATTAATATCGATTTTATACGCCGTAATATACGATTTTTGAGTTCAGCTTGCAACTATCTTCGGGTGGAGTTGAAAACAACTATTCCGAAAGTTAATCCGGAACCAATGTAGTATGTTGATTTTTTCTGGTTCTATATTGAAATGAGTGTGTAAATAATAAATTTTATCACAGATTAGCATGGATATAAAATTAAAAATGAAAGAAGAGCAGGAGCATTGCTTACGAAAAAGAGCACTCGCACAGAGATCACAAAGCCACCCCGCCAGCTCCGAAAGATATTGCTGAATGTTGGTGGAGCCTTGATGAGACTGCTGCGATGTGTTACTCGTATTTCAATGATTGAACAGGATTGGCCCTGGCCGCTTTAATGGCCTGTGTAGCGACTGTCACCAATGCCAATAGCAGAGCACCGCCTCCGGACAGGGCAAATATCCACCAGGAGAGTGCAACGCGGTCTGCATAGCCTTGCAGCCAATGCCTGAGCAGGAACCAGGCGGCAGGCAGAGCCACGACATTGGCCCATAGTATCCATTTGGCAAATTCCATCGATAAGATACGGATAATCCCTGGGATGGTCGCGCCCAGTACTTTCCTGATACCTATCTCCTTGGTGCGCTGCTCTGCGGTAAAAGAGGCCAGACCAAAGAGCCCCAGTGCGGCTATGGCCACTGCCAGAATCGTAAAGGCCTTGATGAGTCCGCCCAAACGCTGTTCACTGCCGTAAATCCACCGATAATCATCATCGACAAACTGATAGTCAAAGGGATAGCCTGGAAGCACCTGTTCCCACACACTTCGGATTTCATCGATTTGCTTGTTGTGGCTGCCCGGAGCCATGCGGATATAGATGAAATTGGCCCACCTTGAATCGATGGCCACGGCCAGCGGTTCTATGGCTTCCTTGGCTGACTTAAAATGAAAATCTTTGATCACACCAATGATATTTCCATCCACGCCCAGGAAGTTGAAGCGTTTGCCCAGTACATCCTGATGTCCCATACGTTTCGCCAGGGTTTCATTGATGAGAAAATTTGAAGAATCACTGGCCATATTGGAGAGAAAGGGACGCCCCTCCGCCAATTCGACACCCAGTGTTTGACAATAATCGAAATCTACAATATTAAACGCAACCTGGATATCTTCATTGGGGTCCATACCTTCCCATTCTACTCCACCACTGTTACTATTGTAGACAGACGGCCGGTTGGAAGCTGCACAGACACTGGTGATGCCCGGTGTGGCTATGAGACGTTCTTTCAGTAGATTGTATTTGGAACGCATCTCGCCACGCATTTCCATGAAAATAAGATTGGACTTTTCATACCCCACATCTCTTTTCTGTACATAATCCAGCTGCCGATAGATTACCAAAGAGGAGACAATGAGTATGATGGAGAGGGCGAACTGGCCAATAACCAGGATGCGACGGAGCTGTACATTGGAGGCGGCACCGGCAAGACGGCCCTTGAGTACACGACCGGCCTGGATGGAGGATAAATAGAGGGCCGGGTAACTGCCTGCCAGCAGGGCGGTAATCAGACAAACACCCGCTATGCCCAGTATGCTTGATCCATTCATGAATGTAGAAAGCGTCAGTGACTTCTGAGCAATTTGGTTGAACATGGGTAACAGCAGGGCAATGATGACCATAGCCAGTATCACGCTGATGGCTGTCATCATAAATGTTTCACCATAAAATTGGGCAATGAGGGATTGGCGGCTTGCACCAACGGTTTTTCTCAATCCGATCTCTTTGGCACGCCCTGCAGCTTTGGCCGTTGAAAGGTTCATGAAATTAATGCAGGCAATGAGCAGAACAATGAGGGCGATGGCTGCAAAGAGGTATACGTATTGGATATCACCTGCGGACACATTAAAACCGAAAGAGGAACGAAGATGAATATCCGCTACCGGTTTCAATGAGCAGCGATAGGGCTTGCGGCTCTCGAATTGAGTACGTGATTCTGCATCGGTGAATCGGGCCAGGGCGTGTTGATGACGAACATCAGCAATTTTTTCTGCGACAACCTCAGGATCAGCCTGGGGACGGAGCATGATCAGTGTTGTGATGTTGTTACCTGTCCAATTTTCATTGTAACGGCCCAGCATGCGCATGAAATCCATGGTGACCAGATAGTCCATCGTAAACGTTGTATTCTGGGGCAAGGGTGCCAGGACACCGGTGACAAGCATGGTGCTGGTGTTGTTCAATATCAGTGTCTTGCCCAGTGGGTCGGTATTACCAAAATATTTTATTGCCAGAGGGGCACTGAGCACAATGGCGTCAGGCGAGGAAAGTGCAGTTGCCGCATCGCCAGATTGAAGGGGGAAGCTCAGCGTCTTAAAAAAGGATGGATCTGTGGCCCGGCCGTTCTGCTCAAAGAAGTATTGATCGTCATTTTGAAACAAGACACTGCCCGTCCAGGCCAGACGAAGTTGATCCGCAATTTCCGGGATTTCTGCCTTCACACCGGGGCCCATGGGATAAGGGGTTACGTTCAGGTGATAATCGCCCTGCGGATAGGGATCATCCATTTCGATGCGGTAGAGATTGTCCGCATGTTCATGAAATCGATCAAAGCTCAATTCATCCATAACCCAGAGGAGGATGAGCAGTGTGCAGGCCATGCCCAATGCCAGTCCGGCAATATTTAAGAGCGAATAGACTCTCTGTTTGGTGATGCGTCTAATAGCGGTACGAAGGATACTGTTAAACATAATCAAACTCCCACGGATGTGCACCCACCAATAGAGTGGGCATGATTTTATCCATTGGGAAAATATCCAGAAATTGGCGGCCTTCAGGCTCTTCTTACGGCGGATCAGGACGTAGATCTCCTGATAGTCGCCCAACAGGTTCCGTGCGTCGTCATCTGGCAGAACTGTTCTGAAGAGCCACTGTAAGAGAATGGGGATGTTGTTATCGGATCTGGTCATATCTTATTATGCTCAGAGAACAACACCTTTCCAAAGTTTGTCCTGAATGCCGCGGATGTCCTCCAGAGCGGCTGCGCCTTCTTTGGTGATACGATAGTACTTTATCGCCTTGCCGCCGCGGGCAGAGGTGGATTCGCCCATAGTGGAGTGCAGCAGCCCCCTGTCGGCCAGACGCCTGAGCGGGATATAAATAGTGCCCACATCCAGTGCCTTGCCTGTCATTTCCTTCAATTTTTCCCTGATATTAACCAGATAGGCGGTGTCACCCAAATGGTAGATCACCAGCAGAATCTGCTCTTCCTGACGCGTCAGTGCTTTCATGGGATTCCCTATTTCTTTGAATATTTCAAAGTCGACTTAATTCAGTATACTGGGCATTTCTTTGAAAGTTTCAAAGTTTTTATTTTACATTAAATCTCCATTATTCAGACTGGCATTTTTGAAAACATTTGCAAATCCTTTTTTTCTATCTTATGTTGATCAAAACCAGGTTTGGGAGATTTAAATGCGTATAAACGTGAAATAACGCCCTTTATCGATAATTCTACTCATAATGATGAAAAATGCTGTATCTTATTTATATTTATTCGTATACTTAAATTTTATGGTTCTATGCTTTATAGAGTGGTCGATGCTCTATAGAGGAAACCAATTTTAAACATTTTCTTTACAAGGAGTCAATAATGAAAAGATTGCTAGTCGTTATATGTATGCTGATACTGGCCAATGTTGCTCAGGCACAGACCAAGGATTCTGCACCTGTTAAACCTGCATTGCTGGTGATTGATGTACAGAATAACTATCTGCCTATGATGGATTGCCCGAATAAAGAAGCAGTCCTTGGTAAAATTAACTGGATGATTCATCTCTTCCGCCAGTACGGCTTCCCGGTAATCAGGGTATATCATACTGATCTTAAATGGGGGCCCAAGACTGATACGGATGCCTTCAAGTTTTCTGATAAAATTGCTATTAATGAAGAAGACCCACAGATTATAAAGAATTATGGTAATGCATTTAAAAAGACAATGCTTGATTCTATTCTCAAGGAGAGTGGTGTGAATTCACTTTTTCTTACCGGACTCAGTGCTACAGGTTGTGTACTTGCAACTTACTTTGGAGCAGTAGATCATGATTATGATACATTTATGGTCAAAGGAACCCTGCTTAGCGGCAATGCCGTCCATACGGAACAGATTCAGGACATTTTAAATACAGTAGATTATGCAGCTTTAAAGTTGATACTCAAAGCTGCCGCAAAATAACGTTTTATCCCGATAACCTTTTATAGAAGGAGATTTCAATGAAAAGAACCTTGTCCCTGTTACTGATCGGATTAATACTTTCAGCCTCTGCATTTGCAGAAGAAGCCCGTCTGCTCCGGCAACCGCATATTCATGGCGATAAAGTTGTATTTGTCTATGCCGGTGATATTTATACCGCACCTCTTATGGGCGGCGTTGCCACACAGCTTACATCTTTTGATGGATTCGAAGTATTCCCCCGTTTTTCACCTGATGGACGCTGGATTGCCTTTTCCGGTGAATATGCCGGCTCTCGTCAGATCTATGTTATTCCCTCTGAAGGTGGCACGCCCCGTCAATTAACATTTTATCCTGATGTTGGTGTAATGCCCCCGCGCGGCGGTTGGGATAATTTGCCATATGACTGGATGCCGGATTCAAAGAATATACTGATGCGTTCAAACAGAACTCCGTTCGGTCAGAGAATTGGTAAATATTTTCTGGTATCCGTGGATGGTAAAGGTTTGGAACAGCCGTTACAGATTCCTGAAGGAGGCCCGGCCTGTCTCTCTCCGGATGGTACTAAAGTTGCATATTCAATCAAATCCCGTGAGTTCCGTACATGGAAACGTTATAAAGCCGGTTTTTCCATGGATGTATGGATATATGATCTGGAGGCCGATAAGGTTGAACGTATCACAGAATATGCCGGCGCTGATAACTGGCCCATGTGGATAGGTGATCGCCTATATTTTAACTCAGATCGTGATGATGTGGGCTCTGATGATCCACGTACTCTGAATATTTTCTCATATGATCTTACCACTAAATCAATTCGTAAAATTACCAATTTCGATAATTTTGATGTCATGTGGCCCAGCCGTGGAAAAGGCGGGATTGTATTTGAAAACGGTGGATATATATATCATCTTGATCCTGCAACAGCAGAGTCGCGTAAGATTTCAATTGAAATCAAGAATGATCTGCGATTCACCCGGTCAATGTACAAAGATGCTTCAAAATACATAGACAGCTGGTATGTATCTCCATCAGGTAAAAGAGCTGTATTTGCAGCCCGTGGTGATGTGTTTACTGTGCCGGCAGAACACGGTGATATAAGGAATATATCAAATTCTCCTGATGTACGTGAAATAAGTGTTGACTGGTCACCGGATGGTAAATATATCACTTATCTCTCTGAAGCTACAGGCGATTATGAACTATACATACAGCCATACGGCGTGAAAGCGGCACCAATCCAGCTGACTAAAGATAGCGGCTCCTGGATTAACGGATACATCTGGTCTTCAGATAGTAAGAAAATACTGGTATCTGATAAAAAGAACCGTCTTCGTTTGGTGGATGTTCAGTCAAAAAAAGAAAAATTAATCGATACTGGAATTTATTCTGCAATAAATGGATTCAGATGGTCACCTGATAATCAATGGGTAACATACTCCAAAGATGATGAGAATTCGCTTTCAGCTATCTGGGTATATTCCCTTGAACAGAATAAGATTTTCCGTCTGACCAGTGATTCCTATAATGATTTCAGCCCTGCCTTCAGTGAAGATTCCAAGACATTGTCATTTGTCTCTTCACGTGATTTTAGTTTTAGAAACCGGAACTTTCAATCCAAACTGTACATTGGCACATTGACAGCAGATCAGGATAATCCCTTTAAAGCACTATCGGATGAAGTCACTCTGGAAGAAGAAAAGAAAGAGTCTTCCAAAAATGACGCTAAGAAAGAAGACAAGAAATCAGAATCACTCAAGATTGATGTTGATGGATTTGAAGATCGCGTCATTGCATATCCTGTAGGAGCAGGCCGCTACTTTGGTCTTAATGCAATAAAGAACGGGATGCTGTTTCAGCGTGATGGTGCTCTCTATAAATTTGATATGAAGTCCCGTAAAGAGAAGAAGATCATGGACGGGGTGCGTGGTTATGCTTTAACTGCTG
This sequence comes from bacterium, assembly GCA_023139105.1. Classification (GTDB taxonomy): domain Bacteria; phylum Zhuqueibacterota; class QNDG01; order QNDG01; family JAGLOF01; genus JAGLOF01. Next base: position 20,210 of record JAGLOF010000139.1, on the reverse strand, counting down.
ACCGCAAAAAGTTTATGTACTCTGCTCGGGGCAGCTATGGTATTGCCAAATTAAGTCCCGGCGTGAAAGCCGGCAGCGGCAAGCTGGATCTGTCCACAATGAAAATAAAGGTCGACCCCAAGATTGAATGGACTCAGATTTACAGTGATGCATGGAGAATAATGCGGGATTGGTTCTATGATCCTGGCATGCATGGAGTAGACTGGAAAGCAATGCATGATAAATACTTGCCATTAGTTTCCCATGTTGCTCACCGCACTGATCTTGATTATATAATCGGTGAATTGATAGGTGAACTGAACGCCGGACATTGTTATGTGAATTCCGGTGATGCCAACAGAGTAACACCTGTGGGTGTAGGCTGTCTTGGAGCAGAGCTAAAAACAGATGGCGATTTTTATCAGATCACAAAAATTTATCCCGGTGCCTCCTGGAATGCGCAGCTGCGCAGTCCGTTTAAAGAACCTGGCATCACCGTTAAAGAGGGTGAATATCTAATTGCTGTTGATGGTCATCAGATCTCTACAAATGAAAATCCCTACCGATATCTGCAGAATAAAGTTGATAAATCTGTGACGTTGTTGATAAATGATAAACCTTCGCTGGAAGGTGCCAGGGAAGTTAAAATCAGACCAATTGCATCAGAACTTGCGTTAAGACATCATGCATGGGTTGAGAATAACAGACGTATTGTGGAAGAATTATCCGGTGGACGACTTGGATATTTTTATCTGCCTAATACGGGTTTTCCCGGTTTTAAGGCTTTTTATGAAGGATGGCAGAGTCTCTTCCATAAAGAAGGTTTGATCGTTGATGACCGCTACAATGGTGGTGGAAGCCTGCCGCATCAGTTAATGCTTGAACTTGCAAATCCTGCACTGCAATACTGGGCCCGTCGTAATCTGCCGCTTTATTCATCACCCTTCCGTACACATGAAGGGCCGAAAATTATGTTGATTAACGGTCGTTCAAGCTCCGGCGGTGATGCATTACCAGATTACTTCCAGGAATTAAAACTTGGTCCGCTCATGGGGCAAACCACATGGGGTGGACTCATTGGCTATTCCGGCAGTCCCCGTTTTGTTGACAACGGTGGAATGGCAGTGCCTCAATTTGGTTATGTGAACCGGAAAGGGGAGTGGGATGTTGAGTATTATGGTGTACATCCTGATATTCCTGTATTTGATGATCCTGCATTGATTCAGGCAGGGCGTGAGCCCATGCTTGAGGAAGCTGTGAAGTATATTCTTGAGGAACTCAGGAAGAATCCGGTTAAAAAGGTAGTGAAACCGCGTCATCCTGATAGGCATTAATATAAAGTTATGAGAAAATGCCCCGGAATTTCAGTTCCGGGGCATTTTTTTTCTTTACTTTTTGCCGATATTTTTATAAATTATCATAATCTATAGATAAAATCATGAATATCATGCTCATTTTATGATTGGAGTTTGCGGAAGATCCACATTTATTATGGGGAGATGGTGATGCAGTATGAACAAGACTCCATGGCAAAAATTAAAATTATTTTGCGTATTACTTTACCCGTTTTCCTTACAGTTACACTTTTTGCAGTTGCATTATTTTTTATCGCTATTCCATCCCAGCGCCATAATTTATTACAATCACGTAAAAATATGCTATGTGAAATGACCAATACAAGCTGGTCATTAATTGCTCATTACCATCAACTTTCATTATCAGGAAGTTTATCTCTTGAAGAAGCACAGTATCGTGCTGCTGAGCGTATTAGATCTATGCGTTATGGAGCAGAAGGGAAGGATTATTTCTGGATTAATGATACTATTCCATGTGTAATAATGCATCCGTATCGTAGTGATCTTGAAAATACAAATGTTTCTCAATTTGTCGATCCACACGGTAAAAGACTTTTCGTTGAATTTGTGGAAGTAACAAAGGTATATGAGAGTGGTTTTGTTGATTATATGTGGCAGTGGAAAGATGATTCAACACGAATTGTTCCAAAGATCTCAAGTGTACGCATATTTCGTCCATGGGGTTGGATTGTCGGAACAGGTCTTTATATTGAAGATGTCTCAATGCAGATCTCTCAAATCGTTGCAAAGGCAGTAAGATTGTTTGCAGTTTTTCTTGCACTTGTTGTTGCACTTTCAATGTATATTATATGGCGTTCATTGATTAGTGAAGATAAAAGACTGAAATTTGAAACAGAATTAAGACAGATGAAGAGCCACCTTCAGAATGTAATTGACTCCATGCCGATAGCTTTGATAGCCGTTGATGAAAATTGTAATGTTACTCAATGGAATACCAAAGCCACATCATTACCATTTTTTGCACACGCCAGAGCAATGGGCAATGTGATAGATTCCGTTTATAATATAATACCTGATTTATGCGCCATTATTAAGGATTCTATTAAAACCAAAATAGTATATGAAGATAATCGGGTACTTGTAGCTTTTAATGATATGGAACGCTGGATAAATTTTACTATATATCCCCTGATATCCAATGGAACAGATGGAGCGGTAATCCTTATTGAAGATATCACTGAGCGAATCAAGATTGAAGAGATGATGATACAATCTGAAAAGATGATCTCTGTTGGTGGTCTTGCAGCTGGGATGGCACATGAAATAAACAATCCGCTGTCCGGCATACTTCAAAATGCCCAAGTACTTAAGAAACGGTTTGATCCGGAATTTTTGCATAATAAAAAAATTGCCGATGAATATGGGTTTTCGCTTTCTGCATTCTCACATTATATAGAAAAACGCGGTATTACCGAGATGATTGAGTGGATTGAAAAGTGTGGCAGGCGGGCCGCAAAAATTGTTGAAAACATGCTTTCATTCTCGCGCAAAAGTGAGAGTGTTTTTGAGAATTGTGAAATTGCCGAATTGCTTGATAATACTATTGAGCTTGTTGCCAGTGATTTTGATATGCAGCATGAATATGACTTCAAACAGATCAATATTATAAGAGATTATCAAGATTCTCTTCCGGTGGCATATATTGAACCAGGATTAATTCAACAGGTTTTTTTGAACATCTTGCTTAACGGAGCACAGGCTATGGCTGAAGCTGAGACTGAAAACCCTGCATTTAAATTACATCTCAGCCATTCGGATAAATTTTTTACTATCGAAATTTCTGATAACGGCCCAGGTATAGACAATGACAAAATTGCTTATATTTTTGAACCTTTTTATACAACAAAGTCTGTTGGTGTAGGCACCGGTCTGGGGTTATCTGTGTCATATTTTATTATTACAGAGCATCATCACGGCGAGATGACAGTTGTCAGTGAACAACAACAAGGCAGCACTTTTAAAATTAAGCTTCCTTGTGATCTTCGCGGAGATCTTTAAGTAAAATTTACCAGATCGAATATAGAGCAGCAGAATACCGAGTGTAGAATACCTAAGGAGTTCTTTTGATGCTGTCCTACTCTTTTGCTTTAACTACAATTAACAATTTTTATCCACATATATCATCTTTCATCCTACGCAAACATCGTTTCATCGTCTATTTCTGGTAAATCATCTCTCTTTTCCTTTTATTGCTAGCGTTAACAAAAGATCTATCATTAAAAAGGAGAAAGTCATGAAGTCAAACTATCGTCTATCAATCGCCATTATGCTCTTCGCCGTTATTGGAATGAGCCAGGCACAGACCGCAAAATGGGAAGCTAAAGTCAAAGTTGATTCTGAAAATCATGCTGTTCTGTTGGAAGCAGGCATTGCCTGCCATAATCTGGCAGTACGCAATAATAGTAAGGCTGTCAAATTGTCAGAAAAGTACCTGGAGAAAGTACTCCAAATCGACAGGCGGAATGCAGTAGCGATGGTTTATTATGGTTCATTAATGACAATATTTGCCCGTGATGCAGAACAGGCGTGGGAGAAGATGGAGTATATGCAGACGGCTCTTGCAAAGATGGATAAGGCTGTGATGCTTTCTCCCGATGATGCCGAAATTCGTCTGGTGAGAGCAACAAATGCAATTCATCTGCCTGATATGTTCAACCGTGGAGATATGGCCATTAAAGATTTTCAGCATATTGAAAAACTTATCGGATTGGGAAAAGTAAAGTTTTCCGGTGAAGATTGGGTACTTTATTGGTTTTCATACGGCCAGGCGCTTAATAAAAAAGGAGAGCGGCAGCAGGCAGACTCTTTCTATAAAAAGGTATTAGAAGTGGCACCGGATTCTCCTTTGGGAAAGAGTGCCAGTCAAATATTGTCCAACAGGGAGTAGGATCGTGGGAGAACAATCGATAATACATATGCACGACATTTCCAAGAATTATGAGCTTGGCAAGATCACGGTGAAGGCATTGCATTCTATTGATCTATCTATAGAAGCCGGGGATTTCCTTGTAATTGCCGGGAGCTCCGGTAGTGGCAAGACTACTTTACTGAATTTAATAGGTCTCATTGATACACCGACTTCCGGTAGTATTTACTTCGATTCGAAGGAACTAGATGGTAATGAACGCCGCCTCACGGAATACAGGAGGGACAGGCTCGGTTATATCTTTCAAACTTTCAACTTGATCCCTGTGATGAATGTTTATGAGAATGTTGAGTTTCCTCTTATTCTTCAAGGTGTATCCCAAGGTCAGCGTAAACAGCTTGTTATGGACGTTCTTGAACAGGTTGGTCTTACTGGCCACCATCGCCACAAACCGCGAGAACTCTCAGGCGGGCAGCGTCAACGTGTGGCTATTGCACGGGCTATAGTTAAGAAGCCGGATATTGTTCTTGCAGACGAGCCTACTGCTAATCTGGACTCAGTTACCGGTGAAGAGATTATAGAGCTCATGGAGAAACTCAATGCTCATAATGGGACCACTTTCGTATTCAGTTCACATGATCCGATGATAATTACCAGAGGAAGGCGGATAATACGCCTTCATGACGGTCAAATTATCCGGGAAAAGGAGGCGGCATGACTTTTATGACGTTGGGATATCGTAGCCTCTTCAGGCAGAAACGCCGTACAGTCATGACCCTGGTAGTCATTACATTCGGCATTGGCTCATTATTACTGACAATGGGCCATACAGCTTATATTGACTGGGGGCTCAGAGAGAATACCATTCACTCTGAAACGGGGCACTTGCAACTCTTTCATCAAGACTACTTTGATAAGGAAGAGGAGACAATTTTACAGTATGGACTGGAAGATTGTTCTGATTTGAAATCGGGATTGGAACAATATCTGGAAGTTCAACTTGTTCAGGCGCGGATTAATTTTATGGGATTAATCTCTAACGGTGAAAAATCTGTTGCATTTGTCGGACAGGCAGTAGAACCGGAAAAAGAGCGCAAACTGCGTAATCTTTTTGGAAATAGCGGTGCGGCTTTTGATTCCCTTATTGCTTGTGGAGGTGAAGATGCTGTTGTATTAGGACAGGCATTGGCCAGGTCATTGAATGTACAGATAGGAGACTGGGTAACATTGATGACATCTACCACAGATGGAGCTTTGAATGCTGTCGATCTCCGGGTTGTTGATACATTCACAGGCGTTTCAACAGAGTATGAGAAACGAGCCATAACAATTGATCTGCAAACAGCACAACAGCTTCTTGTTACAGATAAGGTTAATAAGATTATTGTTACTTTGGATAAGACTGCAAATACTGACCGATTATATGATGAAATTTCACAATGGGCCAAGGATAATAGCCATACAGTTACAATGAAAAAGTGGCATGAACAAGCAGCATACTACAAGAAAGTAAGGAGTTTCTTTCAGACTATTACCGGATTTCTCTCCTTAATCCTGTTAATCATTGTATTCTTTGCATCTGCCAATACAATTGTCATGTCAATTGTGGAACGAACCCGTGAGATAGGAACATTGCTTTCCCTGGGAACTTCTCGTTTTCAAACCTTGAAAATGTTTATTTTCGAAGGGTTATTTCTGGGGATCATCGGTGGTTTTATGGCAATGGCATTTGCTTATCTGGCTGCAATGTTAATCAACAATTCCGGTCTAATGATGCCGCCGCCTCCTGGCAATACGCAAGGTTATCAATTAATGGTACGTAATGAGATGCCTATTTATATAATAGTCTTTTTTGCGACTGTATTGACATCAGTGTTTTCAAGTCTTTTACCAGCGTTCCGTGTGACACGTATGAAAATTGTTGATGCGTTGGGACATATCTAATAATTTTTAATGCAATTATCCTCAGAGGGAAATAATGAAGATAAAATTATTCTTAATCATCATCGCTTTGCCTGTTGTCACTTTACTCGGGCAGTCATCCGGAGAAATACTTGAAAGGATTGACAAATATCGTGTACCGCATGAAAATTTTATGGCCAGAACACGAATTACAACTTTTCAAAAAGACAAGCAGATAGATACAGCGGTATTTGATGCATATATCTCGGGACCGGAGAAGAGCCTGGTAATACAGAAAGAGGGAAAGAACCGTGATATGAAAATTTTATATCATGAAGATAAACTGTGGGTCTCTTTGCCGGGATCACGCCGTCCCCTGCGTATTACGCCTATTCAGCGGCTCATTGGACAGGCATCAAATGGAGATGTGGCGCGTGTAGGTTGGAAGAGTGATTATAGTGCACACAAATCAGGAGATGAGATAGTAGATGGTGTCTCATGTTTTAAGCTTAGCCTCAAAGCCTTGAAGCGTTCATCAACCTATGCGGCTATTGATCTCTGGGTACGTTCCTCAGACTATCTGCCAATTAAGGCTAATTTTTATTTATTATCAGGTAAACTTATCAAGCGGGCAACATATGATAGCTACAAAGAGTACCGTGGTAATCCTTTATTGCAGAAAATGACAATTTTTGATGCAGTACGTAAAAATGCCAGTACATCATTTGTATACGAGCTCATAGAGCCCAGAACGGTTCCGGGAAAATATTTTAATAAAAATTATCTTGTACATGTGAGGGGCCTTTGAAATACAGTATGAAGAATTTCATTAAATACGTCATTTTATCGGGTGTTTTTTTAGTGTATCATTCTGCCCGGACTCAAGATGTAGGTAGATGGCAGATCTTTGGTTTGGGCCGTTACAATACTACTACTTACAAGGAATCGCTCTTTAATCCTGATGGTATGGCAGTGGAATATTTAAATCCTGCTGCATCAACATTGCGTTGGTCACAGATGTTGTCCTGGCAGGGATATTACGGGAAATTGGGTGCCAGAGCCAGGTATCGTGCAGAACTGAATGATTATCCGGGTTGGACGCTAAAAGGACATTTACAGGAAGCAGCTCTTGATTTTGAGTTGGGTAATATAATGTTAACAGCCGGGCGTTCTATACTTCGTTGGGGTACAGGTTATGCTTTTAATCCAACTGATTTTGTTGCACCAATTAAACTGCTTTCTGATCCGGAAAATAGAGATGGGACAGCATCCGGTCGAGATTTATGTAAATTAGAATATTTTAATGAAAAATATTCTATTGCACTATGTGCTGTGCTGCCCGCAGTAGGAACGTGGAGTAGTCGCCTGCGCCATCCTGCCACTGTTTTCCGGTTTTACACAAATTTTGCAGGTGTTGATATATCAATTCTCGGGCGATTTGCAGAATCGCTCCGACCAACCTGGGGTATTAATGGCGCATATGTATTAGGAGAACGACTGGAGTTGCATGGTGAACTGCGTTATTCTACTCAAAGGGAATTAGTGGATTTTACATTGCATAAACGTGAAGAACTAACTGCCGTGGCTGGTTTTCAGATCACATTGCCCGGATCGATCTTACTAATCGGTGAATATTTTCATCAACACCGTGGTCTGACAACATCTGAATGGAATCGCCTGATAGATGGTGTTGAGAAGGCGGGTAATGAATGGTATCTGTCGCCGTCATTGCAGAATCAGGGAGCTGTTCTGCAATCACTACGAATATATGAAAAAGGCAGAGCCATGAGAGATTACTGCTTTTTGCATGGTCAATTGCCAGAATTCCATGGTCTATCTTTTCGCGGGACAGTATTTCTAAACCTGCAAGATGCTGGCCGCCTTTTAATTCCGGAGATTGGATATAATGCAGGAAATCATTTGGCTTTTTATTGTAGAGGAATTATCTTTCAGGGTAGAACCGGTTCAGAGTATGGTGAGATGTTCCACTCTTACAGCATTGAAGGAGGTGTGCGATTTCACATATAATAAATAGCAAATTCATAAAGAGTATGCTTCTACTTATTTTCAGTATCACGTTGATATCAGGTACTTTTGATCTTTTAACATCATCCGGAACACGTTCTGTATTTTCAATCTATTTGATGAATTTTGTGTATACATCCTGCTGCTCATTTTTTTGTGCCATGTTATTAACACTGATATATTCAAAAGTTGAATTTCGCCACAGAATTATAGAATTCCTACTCTTCTTTATAGCTGTCTTTACAGGAGTCTATCTGGGACTACTCTCCGGACATATGATCTTGGCAGGTAAACTTGTTAAAGTGACTTTGTTAAACTTGATAGTTCCTCTTATATTCGGATTCGTTGCAAGTATTTTCATGACAGCTTATTCAATTATTCAACACCGGCTTGAAGAGAAAGTGGCACGATTAAAAGTGGCAATTCAGGAGAATGAACAACTAAAGCGGCTCGAGTCTGAAGCACGTCTGGCAAGCCTGCAAGCCAAGCTTGATCCTCATTTTTTATTCAATACATTGAATTCGCTGGCAGCACTGGTGTATGATGATCCTCAAAAAACGGAACGAAGCATCATAAAACTTGCTGAAGTATATAGAAGTGTACTTTCCATTTCGAATCAAAGTGAAGTATCGATAGAAGAAGAGTTAAGATTGATCAGAGATTATCTGGAGCTGGAAAAACTTCGTTTTGATGAACAATTCAAGTATGAAATCAATTGTCCCGAATCACTTATGCTTCAACGCATACCTGGTTTGCTCATAGAACCTCTGGTCAGCAATATTATTAAACACGGTCTGGAATATACAGACAAGTTTGTGAATATTTTGATAAATATAAGAAAAAAGGATTCTCTGATATTTATCGATGTTATAGATGACGGACCGGGTTTTATTCCGGAGAAAGTTTCAAGCGGATATGGTCATATAAGTATTCAAGAGCGGCTTAAGCTGCTCTACAGCGATAATTATCAGTTTTTAATTGAATCTGCCCCTGGGCAGGGTGTATCTGTTAAATTAATATTTCCTGACAACATTGAGCATGTAATTAATCAAGAGGCATGATGATGGCTATTTCTACTTTGCTTGTGGACGATGAAAAACTTGCAAGGTCCAGGCTTCGGCGTCTGTTGTCTGTCTATCCTGATATTCAGATCTGTGCAGAGGCAGCGAATGGGAAAGAAGCACTGGATATTATATTGCAAATTAAGCCTGACCTGATATTCCTGGATATCCGTATGCCACTACTTTCAGGATTTGAGATGTTAAAAGAGCTTGAGACTCAGCCCCATATTATTTTTACAACGGCATTCAATGAATATGCATTACAGGCTTTTGATGAAAATACAATTGATTATCTTCTTAAACCTATTGCAGAAGAAAAATTGGAGAGAGCGGTTATAAAGGCAAGAAAATTATTTGCCGGGCAACAAATAACTATGCCTGATATGGAGAGAATTTTATCTGCTATTGCTGAAAAGGAGAGCCGTTTATCACGTTTTTCTTCCAGGATTGGAGATAAGGTTACACTGGTTTCTGCTAATTCCGTCTGGTTTTTTAAGGCTGAGGATAAGTATACATTCCTGCATGCTGCAAAGGATACATGCATAGTATCTTTTACTTTAAAAGAACTGGAACAGCGGCTTGATCCCGCACAATTTGTCAGAGTTCACAGAAATGCAATTATCAATCTTTCACATATTCAATCTCTTGAAAAATGGTTTGGTGGAAAGTGGAAAGTCTTCTTTGATAAGGGTGTGGAAGTAGTTGTCTCGGCAAATTATATTGGTAGTTTGAAAGAGAGAATAGGTCTTTAGAAAAGGGATCTATATCGAAATTTACCAGAGCGAATATTGAACAGCAGAACACCGAATGTAGAATTTCCAAGGAGTTCTTACTTCGATATTGGACATTGGCTATTGGATATTCATTATTTATGCAAGGTGTTTTGTCGCCGGAGTAATAATTCAATTATACACAGGACATTCGGTATCGGTCTCGTAATCGTTTCTGGTTTTGCAGTTATCAGTTTCTCACACTATACTTGATTGGCTGGAATGTTGTTACAAGTCTGATGATCTGAAATCCCCCCAGCCCTTCAAAAAGGGGGAGCCAGATTGTCCGGAGGTAATTAGATCTACACTGCTGATTTTAAATGTAATTGATATTATTAATCCGGCAACAAAAGAATTCTCCTCCGGAGGGCGAAAAAAGTTGACACTACAGCACAATGAATTCTCAACATTTATGTAAATTATTTTATCGCCGGAGTATTAATCCGGCTTTTATGTATGTAGAGTCCAAAATTAAATATTATCCGCATTTTCTATATATTTTCTGGCTCTTTGCACATACTCTGATTTGGGATAGTTATTGATCAGCTCCTCAAAAGTTGCATTTGCATCATTGAAATTTTCCAGGTTTGTGTAGCAGATGCCTTTTTTCAGAAGAGCGTCGTCTCGTTTATGAGATTTAGTAAACTCAAGTACTGAATTGAAAGAATCTATTGCCTGACGGTAAAGACCCTGGGCAAATTTACATTCACCTATCCAATAGAGAACATTACTTGTTAACGCATTATTTGAATCTTCTTTAAGAAGGGCATGAAAGATCATAATAGATTTGTCATATTTAACCAGACGAAAGAGTGAAAGGCCTTCATTGTAACTGGAGTTATAATTTGTAACAATGATTACTGTCTGGTCATTGTTATCAACTTTGCGGACTTCAGGAATATTTGTCACTTCATTATTTTTAATGCCGTCAATGGCATTGGCATTTGACATCGTCAAAGCTTCAAGCATCTCTAAACGGCTCTGAATGTTTTCTGAGTTTGCGTGTGTCGATGTGTCTTGTGCAATTTCACCTTGTCCTTGATCTGACATGAATGCATTGAGGTCATTATAATAATTATCATTTTTAGTAAGTTGTTTGTTTTTTTGGATGTTATAGATGAAACCAATTTTACCTACCCAGTATTGAGGCTTGACAGTGGCTGAAGATAATATTCCGTATCTATAATCGGCAGTAATGTTCAACCAATGTCCACTCTTGCCTAATGCCAGAGCTGCTCCGGCTCCAATAAGTGCAGATCCTGAATAACCACTATTCGTGCGGCTCCAACCTGAAGCAGTTTTGTATTTTAACTCTTCACTATACACATGAAATCCCATAAAGATGAATGTTCGGAATGAATTGGATTTCGACAATGTGTATGAAAGGCGTGCTTCCAATGAAGGGAGAAGGACAGCTTTGCTGAATTTGGCCTTGAAAATATCATCGGTAGCTGTCATGAAACCGGCTCCAATTGCCAGATGTAGTTTCTTGTTCAGGTGATATCCAAGAAAAATTTCCGCACCTGGTCCCACACCGGAGCCTCCCATTTGAGAAGCGTCCTGTCTTGTGCCAACCAGATGAAATCCAACTTCTTCAGGGTGGAGAATACTAGCTACGTTCAGTGCGAATGCTGAATTAGCAGCCATGACAATAATAGTCATCAAGAATAAACGTGTTTTTAGTTTCATGGCGTAACCTCTATAATAACAGATTGTTGATTAGTTTCATTGGCTTTATTTGCATATTTTGTGCCAATCTTATTAATACTTATATATGGTTCGAGAATATGCAAAACGGCATTAAATAATGAATTGTAGACTAAATTCATTTCATTATGAAACTGTTATGAGGTATTTTTTTTGTTTTCTTTATTTTTACATATTTCTTCTTTTTAGTGGTTAGTTCCTTTGTTCTTCTTTGTGTGCTCAGTGAGCTTTGTGCGAAAAAAAAGAATATGACCTGTCACAAAATATATAACAGTAATTTTTACTCATTTGGAGCAATGCGGTGGAGCAGCGTCACTCACCCAACACAACGTGATTTGAAACGACATCAAGCAACGCCTGTCACTGCCAGGGAGCCTGTTCTTCAGGCAACAGCTGGGGTCACGCCTGAACATATCCCGGGAGCAAGAGATGTAAGCAAAAGGCACTCGCACAAAGGACACCAAGCTCACAAAGGTACCAAGCTTAGTGGCGATTATTTGTGAATTATCCAGGTTAAAAGGAGTTCGCGCAAGAAAGACACATGCGGCGCAAAGCAACTCCAAAATAGAATATAATCTCAATGATATTGCACAAATTAGACAGAATCACGGGGATCAACAGGATTACATAACAAAACAGAAAAAAATATTTTTCAAGAAGAGATGGTATTATCTGAGGATGTAGTGTTAATCATTGAATATTTTAATCGAATATTCATTAATAGGTTAATTATAATATTTGATAACATCTTGTAATATAAAGATTTATATTAATGTAGTTTTTTATGTAGTTGTTTTCGCTTCCCATGTTTTAAAAATTTGCTTTTTTGCCATGTTTTTTATATTTTCACATTGAAACTTAAAATACTTTATATAGATCAGGAGATTTTTTTTATGGAATGGATGGATGATATATACTCGAAAAAGATAGCAGGTATGCGCAAATCACTAATTAGAGAATTATTAAAGTTAACTCAAAAACCTGAAATGATTTCATTTGCCGGCGGATTGCCTTCACCGTTGACTTTTCCCCAGGAAGAGATAGCAGAACTTGCACGGGATGTAATTTTAAAGGAAGGTAGTTGGGCACTTCAATATGGTGCTACAGAAGGTATTACGCTTTTTAAAGAACAAATAATCGAATTCATGAAAGAAGACGGGGAGGATGTCTGTCTTGACAATATCCTGGTAACAACAGCTTCTCAGCAGGGATTGGATATGGTCGGACGCGTGTTTATTAATTCCGGTGATATTGTTATTATGGGCCGTCCTACCTATGTTGGTGCCATTGCCGCTTTCAGAGGATATGAGGCCAATTTCGTGGATATTGAGCTGGATGAACATGGAATGAAGACAGATCTACTTGAGAAAAAACTTGCAGAACTAAAAGAACAGAATCTAAAGCCCAAGTTTATCTATACTGTACCTGATTTTCAGAATCCTGCAGGTGTCACGCTTTCATTGGAACGTAGGAAACACATGCTGGAACTTGCCAGAGAATATGGAATAATTATTATTGAAGATACACCGTATCGTGAATTACGCTATGTAGGTGAACATGTTCCATCAATTTATTCATTAGATCAAAATGCAGGTTACGTAGTGGCATTACATACTTTTTCAAAGATATTATTTCCCGGTCTGCGACTGGGCTGGATAACGGCTCATACTGATGTCATCGATAAATTCGTTTTAGCAAAACAAGCTATGGATCTATGTTCACCACCACTGTGCCAGGCAATTGCTTATGAGTATTGCCGCAGAGGACTGCTGCGTGGTCATATTGCAGAAACAATTGAGATCTACCGTGAAAAAAGAGCCGCGATGCTGGAGGCATTAACACGTTACATGCCTCAGCATCCTGAAATCACCTGGACAGAACCGGAGGGTGGATTATTTCTCTGGGTAATACTGCCGGAAAATGTTGATGTAGATAAAATGTTCCATAAGGCTATTGAAGAAAACGTTGCATTTGTTCCGGGTACAGCATTCCATGCCGACGGTGGTGGAAAGAATACATTACGTCTTAATTTTTCATATCCCTCACCTGAGCAAATTGATATTGGAATCAGAAGATTGGCACGAACAATCGAAAATAGTCTGCCAGGTTAAAGTGATTTAATATATTTATTATTGTTATAACGGGGATTCGTATGATATCAACTTATACGGCTCCCCGTATTCATATAACTCTCAAGTTAAAATAAATTAGTCTTGCACTCGGGAGTTTAAATTCTTATTTTTATTAGTACTTTACCTTCCCGTATCTTATAGTGAATAGATTAAATAAAATAAGGATTGTAAGCAGCTTGCTCAATTGCTGCATTATTATATGGGGATTTCTGTCAGTAAATCAGCATTGACCAAAGGCTTTTTGGCATTCATTCTTCTGTCTTTGGGTATTATGGTTGGCCTCATTGTCTGGACGACAGACAGTAATACATGGTCTAACCTTGCAAAGTTCCATTGGCAAATTGTGCCATTAATAATCATCCTGGCAATTGTAAGATGGTATTTTGACGGGATGGCCTTTGTAACTATGGCAAAACACGGATCCGTATCAAATATTAGTTTGAACCGTGCTGCAATAATCCGCCTGGAAGGTACATTAGTAGCCAGTGTAGTCCCGGTTCTGGTGGGTACATTTTCAATGCATGCATATCTATTGCATAAAGAAAAGATGAAATTAAGTGAAGCCATGGCTATCACCATTCTGCGTGCCATATTACCTGTACTTATTTTCCTTTTAAATATACCCATACTTATGTTGATGAAGTCTAATCCAATGGGCGATCAATTCTTTGGAAAATTACTACAGGCAATCAGTCTTCCGGTTGTTGTGATTATTGTGTTTTTTGTTATCACACTCTTTTATCCTCACAAGATTAAGAATATGGCTTCATCTCTTGTAAGGTGGTGGGGGAGGATTCGTTTTATTCATGTTGAGAAAATTATAAAGCTTGAAGAACGGGTGTTTCATGAGATAGATCAATTCTCCAAGATTTTCTGGATCTATCTGCGCAGACGGAAATTCATGCTTCTGAAAGCATCACTTTGGATAATGGCTGCTTTTGTGGCGGACTATTTTATTGCAATAGCCATTCTATGGGGATTTGGTTATCGACCTGATATTCTTCCGGCTTTGGGAATGCAATTTTTAATGCGTCCCATTATATACTTTGCATTCACACCCGGTGGAGCAGGTATTTGGGAATTTACATATGTTGGCTTCTTTTCACTATTTATGCCAAAATCATTATATGGTATCAGTGTGCTTTTATGGAGATTATTTGTATCCCATATACCGGCAATTGTAGGTGGAATATTTTTGATTAAAGAGTTTAACCGGGATAAGGGGCTAAAGGATATGATTCTTCAAAAGGGGAAATTGCCTGAGGAAGATATTGATATTATTGACGAAGTAAAAGAAAATGAAGTCTATGATTAATTCTTTGAAGTTAATGTTGAGGATTTGATGATAAAACATGTGGTTATGTGGAATTTACTTGCATTTGCCGATGGGCAATCACGATCAGAAAATATCATACGGATGAAGTCCTGGCTTTTGTCTTTACCCAATGACATCCCTCAAATTATATCCTGGGAAGTAGGATGTAATTTGAACGACCAGGAAGATGCATATGATATCATTCTTATCTCTACTTTTGACTCATTAGATGATTTAAAAATCTATCAGGGCCATGAAGCACATTTGAATGCAAAAGATAAGATAAGAAAAGTAAGGTTAAATCGAAAATTTGTAGATTACAATATATAAATATTTTCAATTTGAAAGATAAACCGCATTTTTGCGGTTTTTTTTACTCAAATTTATATATAATTTTTGTGGAACAATATTTGCAAAGCCTATGAGAAGCAATTTATTTATTGTAAAGTGAATTATTTTTGACCATTTCATTGATTTAGTTGTTCTTCCAGGAGTATACTAATGAGTAAAATCGGTTTTCTAGAGTTCCGAAAACGATTTGAGCCAAAATTAGCAGGTGATCTGCTAAAAATTTGTGTTTCCAAAGAGTTAATTTTAAATGGCATTTTTATTGATAAAGAGTTCTCAACCAGTATTAAAAGTTTCGATTTAGATGCTGAGACGCCTTTTATGGTATTACATGCCCTTACACCCAGGGAAGGGAATCAACTGGCAAAAAAACAGAAGGAAATACTTTTCAAATTTGATTTTATGTATAAAGGACTGCTGTATCATGCAAGGTTTAAAACAATTTTATATGATTTGCATGAAGATAAAAATAGAATACAAACTGTTTTTGCAACACCTCCACTTGATGTAAAACTTGCTACTGAAATCTTTAAAGGCCATCCTTCGCCCACAAATCCTATGCGTGTCAAGATTGATCTCTTTAATAAAGAACAATTGCTTTCTGTCAAGAATATTGATATTAAAAGTGCACTTTTTGAAGATAGATTGATTTCGGATTCCTTACCAGCGTTATCTAAAGTAAATGAATTAAGCCTGGTCTTTTCTAAACATGATGAAATTATAATTCCGGGTAAATTTATCAGTGGTGATGAAAATCAAGTTAATTTTATTTTTGGAAAACTTTCACCAGACTCCAAACGTTTTTTATCTGCATACCTTGAAAAACTATATCATGCTGATCTGCTGACCAAAGCGGAAAAAGAAAAAGAAGGTGCTGCAAAAGCAAAGCGTCCGACAGCATCAGACTATAAAATACTAATACTGACAAAAGATGAAGTCTATATTAAAGAGCTTGATACACAGTTACAAGGGCGAAACGTTCGTTTTGTACAGGAAAAAGAAATTGAGGATTTTTCAGATATATTAGCACGACAAAATTGGGATATGATATTAATTGATGGTACTTTTCCTGAAATTGATCTCTGGGCATTGTCAAGAAAAATGAATGAAATATTGGCGCATCGTGGCAGTAATATGCCTCATTATTTGTTATTATCCGAGGAAATGAAAGAGGATTCCCTGGTATATGCCCAGTATTGCGGATTTGAACATATATATGGCCGCGAATCATTTCTTGCTCGTTCTGTAAGCAATATTGGTGAAGTATCCGGCCACCATGAATGGGTTTCGATCCATGCTGGTGAGAAAGCTGTTGTGATCATTGATGATGATAAAAATGTGACCTTTACATTGCAGCATGCACTAACTCGGGAGGGATTTCATCCTTTTGTGATTCGTAGCGGGAAAGATGCTGTCAGGGCAGCCAAGCAATTTCGTCCAATCTGTATTCTAATTGAACTGGCACTTCGTAGCGGCGATGCACTGGATGCTCTGCGTGTGATTAAACGTATGCCCTACACAAAGGATATTCCGATTATCGTACTAACAGTGAGCAAAGATCCAGCTGATGTAAAAGCAATGCGTCAACTGGGAGTACAGCACTATCTCAATAAACCGATAAATACTACAGATATTATTGATGTAATCAAATCAATAAAGATAAACAATGGTGGATAATAACAGGATTTTTTTTAAAATTATTAAAGGGGGTAATAGCTTATCTTAATCTTATTACCCCCTTTTTGTATTGTCTATCTTTATTGTAAATTAAATCATTCACCACTGACAGAAGCAAATGGGCCAATATGTGTATTGTCCTGTAGATTACGTTTCTCTATAATTGATAATTCTACCTTGCAGCCATCACCCAACTTAGTATCTTTTAGTGTGGTTTGAGGCCCAATGATGCAGTTTTTACCAATGCTACATTTTCCGGTAATTGAAGTAAACGGATAGATGACAGTGCCGCTTCCCACGCTAACATCTGCATCAATGAATATTTGATCAGCATCAGGTATTATTACATCATTATTTCGCATAGATTCAATCTTCTTACATTTTAAGTCTTCTTGAGCTTCCAGAAGCTGAGTCTTGTCATTTATACCCTTTAATACATCAGGATCATCTTCTGTGATAGTTTCTATCAATGCATTGTTGTCGGCAAGCATTGCAATAATATCCGTAAGATAGTATTCACCCTGATCATTATCTGTACCGAGTGTGTGTAGCAGAGGGAAGACATCCTCTGATCTGAAGCAATAGTGTGAAGTATTGACTTCAGTAATTTTTTTCTCATCGTCACTGGCATCGCGCTGCTCGACAATGCGCGTAACTCTGTTTTTTGCATCACGCACGATGCGGCCATATGCAGGAGGTGGATCTATGATAGCTGTCATCATGGTTGCAGATGCAGCTGTTTGTTGATGCTTGTCAATAAGTTCAGATATTATTTTACCGGTTAGAAAGGGTGCGTCACCAACCAGTACCAGTACATCACCCTTGTAATTATCTCCTAACTGTTTTGCTGCCATCATAAGCGCATGGCCTGTACCCAGTTGTTCTGTTTGAAGTGTATATTCAACATCGGTGCCAATTGTAGTTTTGACAAGATCAGCCTCATGGCCAATTACCAGCATTGTCCGGTCAACGTTGGCCTCATTACATGCGTCAATTACAAATGATACCAATGGTTTGCCCAGTATTGTATGCAGCACCTTAGGTAAATCTGATTTCATACGTGTACCTTTACCGGCGGCCAATATAACTGCAAGAGTTTCTCTTTTCTCAGATGTCACCTGGATCTCCTTATTGAAGAAAGTTTTTTATAAATATTGCAAAGATCGTTGATATAAGTATTACAAACAAATAGAACATCAATGATTGCATTATAGATTGTTGTTGTTTTAAACGCCGTTTTGATATCCAGCCTCTCCATTGACAATTATGACAACGATAGAGTTTGAATGGAAGAAACTTTTTAATTAAAGAGTCAATCCAGGATCTTGCGTGTGATCTGTACATTCTGTGTTCGCGACATTTTGGGCATGGGAGATTGACAGACATGCTACCGGCCTCTCCATTAATGATTTTTATTAAATTATCCTGCTTAATTAGCCCTGTTTCGTCCAAAACATATCAACAGCATGATGAATGCAGTCAATTTGTAAGGGCGTTGTGCCAAGCAGCTCGCCGTCAGGTGCCAATACTTTAACAGGATCAGTCTCAATTTTAATCGATTTGGCTTTAAAGATTTCTACTTCCGGTTCATGAATGTGTTCACCGGTAAATACTTTGGGGAAGACTTTCAACAGACGGCGCCGTGACAGCTGATTTGCCAGTGTAATATCAAGGTAGCCATCGTCGATTTCAGCCTGAGGTGCCATAAGGAAATTTGATGTATAACGTGTATTTGATACTTCAACAAAGAGATTATTACGTTCAATTTGTTTTCCATCTATTTCAATTTTCAAATTCAGATGAGAGAGACGCAGGGTTTGATAGAGCACACCAAGTGTATATGATATGTTTCCAAAAATTTTCAGATGTCCCGCTGTCTTTGTGACATCGGCGACAAATCCGAGACCAAGAATATTCATGAAATAGTATGTCTGCCCATGAGTAATGAAACGGCCTACATCAACTTTACGGGTATGGCCGGCAACAATAATATCAACAGCCTTTTCCCAGTGATCACGATCAAGGTTCATATCTCTTACGGCTGCATTACCTGTTCCTACGGGAAGTACTCCCAATGGAGGGCGTTTTTCAGCCGGATTCTGCATGTAACCATTTAGAACTTCATAGAGCGTACCATCACCTCCGGCTGCGATAATGCCATCATAAGCTGCGATATCGGCCTCTTTGAGAATGGATATTGCATGTTCAGGATAATCAGTCCTCTGTAGATGAAAATCTACACCACGAGATGTAAATGCAGATTCAATTTCAGGAAGCATTTTGTCGGCATGCCCGTGACCTGCTTGTGGATTATGTATATAGAGCAGTTTCATGTTTCTCCTTTGTAATTATCTCAGGGCCACAGTACGAGGAAAAATTACTTCTTCAGCCGCTTCCAGGGCGTAAGGATCTGTCATTCCCGCCATGAAATCAATTATGCAGCGTTGTCGCTGAATATCATCTGTATAGTGTGCTTTTCTTTTAGAGTAGAATGTCCAGAATCTATAATCAACTTGAAATATAGATTGCTTGTAGGCTTTGGCATCATCACCGTATTTTTTAAATTGACCAATTAAGTGAGCATGCAAATGTTGAATGAGATTATCTATGGCTTTATCACTTCTTTTTAAGCTGGGATGATTATAAATATGATCATAATTAAAGTCTTTAAGGTGGCAGAACAGGCTGTATCTGGCATCTGAAAATGCTATTGCATCATTACCTATTGATGTATTAACAACATCCATCACAAGTGTGTCAATTATTTCGCCATTTGTCGATCCCAGATTACTTTTAATTGTATCGGGAACATCTTTTATTGTTATGAGATTTGTACTGATAGCATCTTCAATATCTCGGCCCAGGTATGCAATCTTGTCGGCCATACGTACTACACAACCTTCATAGGTGAGAGGAGCCAGCTGCCTTGTTTTAATTGCCGTAAGCTCTTTTTCTTGTGTCTCAGGACGACTGGTCTGTTGAAAGTGTTCGCCGCAGTGTGAGACAACACCATCACGAACTGCATATGTGAGATTTAATCCTTTGCCATCTC
>JAGLOF010000138.1 GCA_023139105.1 bacterium | reverse complement strand
TGTGGTTTCTATGTCGACTCATGTTGATCGAGTCAAACAATACTTATTCGATTCGACAGGTGTAAATATTACAAAAAATATGCTGGGACACCCCAAAAATCATTACCGTTTACGGGATCAAGCAGGAAACCTATAATGTAAAAAACCCCTGGTTCACCATGATATGGCTGCATTAATCCGCCCTGAGATTTCATTTGAGAATGAACAAGTATTTGATCTTGTAATGAAAACATTAATAGCAAAAATATACTGAAGCACTATATCACCACTTTTAATATTGGTAGGCTTGAGCGTTATGTTAAAATTTTTTGATGCTGCTTTTTTTTAAGGACTCCTGGAGCCTGATTTGTTACAAGTCAGGCTGATTGGTTCGCTTAATATCCATCCAAAACGACATACAGTCAAAAAAATATTTAAAAACCTAAGATTTCTGTTGACTCCTAAATTCTATTTAGGTATATTGGTACCAGAATAAGGAAAAGGAGAAAATGTGGGTCTTATAAATGCATCTGAAGGAAGCTATCTGGCTTTACATAGCCTGGCTTTGATTGCCAAAAATCAACCAATGCGTATGAATGCTAAGGTATTGGCAGAAGAATTGAATGCTTCACAAGCACACCTGGCCAAGGTATTTCAAAAACTCAGCAAAGCGGGATTGGTAAAATCAGTACGGGGGCCGGCAGGTGGTTTTGAACTGAATAAATCGGCTGATGACATATCTTTCCTGGAAATCTATGAGATTATCGAAGGTAAGGTCATGTTGGGTGGATGCCCCTTTGATAAGGTACATAGCGTATTCCACACCTGTATTTTTGGCGATGAATTGAATCGAATTTCCGATGATATTTATGAAACTTTTAAAAAGATAAAATTATCAAGTTTCAAGTAAAATTTTATGACATAATGAATTATTTATTTATCAAAACAGGAGTACAAAATGGAGATTAGAAATTATAATAACCTGGGTAACTTTGCCAATCCGCATGGAATTCAATCTACAAAAATGTACGATAAGGAGCATGCCCTTATCATGCATCTTCTTTTGAAAGCAGGAGAGGGTTTAAAACCTCATATAACACCAGTAGATGTTGCATTTTATGTTTTGGAAGGTTCACCAACAATTCTGGTAGGTGAAGAAAAGGTCAAAGTGAAAAAAGATGATATTATAGAAAGCCCTAAAGATATTGTGCACTGTATATACAATGAGACTGATAAAGATGTGCGTGTATTAGTGATGAAGCTGCCGAAACCGGTTGCAGCAACTAAAATTTTGTAATAAAGATAGAAAGATATAAAATGAGCTATTTTACTGAAGATACTACGCTTTGGGACATTACTGAACGTCATCCTGAGACTATACCTGTATTTACATCCAACGGCTTTTCGAAAATGGAAGATGTTGAGCAGCGGGCGAAATTTGCCAAATCCATTTCCTTGAAAATGGCTTTGCTGCTGAAACATATCGACCTGAAGATTTTTTCCAATCTGCTAATCGAGGCCATAGAACAAAATGATGCTGATGTTGATGCCACTCTAGCTGGCGCGTCCAAAATTGATGACAGTGATGCACTGAATATAACGGGGCTGTTGCCTTGTCCTGTGCGCATCCCTCTGCTGGAACAGTTTAATAGTTTTGTAAAAGAGTATTCTTCAGATCATGATGTGAAGATCAATCATGAATTGAAAGCTGCTTCCATGGGATTGGACTGGGTAGAAAACAACATCAAAGGCGTTACAGATGCCAAAGATTTGCCTGATCTGTTCATCTCTGCCGGATTTGACATGTTTTTTGATGAAGAGATGATTGGAAAGTTTAAGAAACAGAATGTTTTTGCTGATACGACCAAATTAGAGAAATTTAACAGTCTCTTTGATGAGGTTAACCTGAAAGATCCAAGGAAGCATTATGCCATGATTGGCGTTGTTCCCGCTGTATTCCTTATTAATACCAAGGAGTTGGATGGAAGAGAAATTCCCAGAACCTGGAAAGACATCATGAAGCCGGAGTTTGAGAAGCGCGTCTCTCTGCCTGTGGGAGATTTTGACCTTTTCAACGGAATTCTACTAAATATTCACAAGCATTATGGAGACGAAGGCGTGCAGAAGCTGGGCCGTAGCCTGCTGGAATCCATGCACCCTTCTCAAATGGTAAAGAGTGACCGCCGTAAAACAAATAAACCCATTGTAACCATCATGCCCTACTTCTTTACAAAAATGGTGAAAGAGGGCGGCCCCATGACCGCTGTATGGCCGGAAGACGGAGCAATTATCAGCCCCATTTTTATGCTTTCTAAAAAGGAAAAGATTGAACAATTACAGCCGGTTATCGATTTTTTTGCATCAGTGGAAGTGGGTAAAATCCTTTCTCACAGCGGACTTTTCCCCAGCGTACATCCTGATCTTGATAACCACATCCCAGCCGGAAATAAATTTATGTGGCTGGGCTGGGATTATATTTACTCAAATGACATCAGCAAGCTGATCAAACATTGCGAAACTTTATTTAATAAGGCTATTGAGGAGACGCTATGAATCTGGTAACTATTTCCGGCCCTCCATCTTCGGGAAAGACAGCGGTGATTCTGAAGACAATCGATTCACTGAAGAAGCGCGGACTCAAGGTGGCGGTTGCAAAATTTGACTGCCTCTATACAGATGATGATATATTGTATGAAAAAGCCGGCATCCCGGTAAAGAAGGGGCTATCCGGTGCCCTGTGCCCGGATCATTATTTTGTGAGCAATGTGGAAGAGATCACCAAATGGGGACTGGATAATGGTTTCGATATCCTCATTAGTGAATCCGCCGGATTGTGTAACCGTTGCTCCCCATATATAAAAGGCATCAAAGCAGTCTGTGTTATCGACAACTTAAGCGGAATCAACACACCCAAAAAGATTGGCCCCATGCTTAAATCCGCCGATATCGTCGTTATTACCAAAGGTGATATTGTCTCTCAAGCTGAACGTGAGGTCTTTGCCTCCCGTGTGAACACAGTAAATCCTGCGGCCACTATTATGCATATAAACGGACTTACCGGTCAGGGCAGTTTTGAATTAAGCACCTTGCTTTTTGATGAGTCTCTGCATGTCGATTCATTGAAGGGCAAGGAATTACGATTCCCCATGCCTGCGGCTCTCTGCTCTTACTGTCTGGGTGAAACCCGCATCGGTGAGAGTTATCAGATGGGTAATGTGCGAAAAATGAAGCTGGATGATTAAGAGGGCGATAATGAAGAAAATTGAATTAGAAAATAGAAAAATCTCCGGACTTTTAGAGGATTATCCGTTTCTGGCAGCATTTTTTAATGATAACGGACTGGAAATAGCCGGTAAAGAAGAGCATACGCTCAAGGAATATTTCAACCGTTTTGATGAAGATGAAATAGAAGATAGAGCAATCGATGTTGAAAATATAATCTCTCAGATTGGTAAGTTTATCGAGCAGATGATTTCATTCCTGGGTAAAGATGAAGACCATGTAAAAACGATAAGCATCATGCCTGGCACCAATAAATCGGGGGACGCCGAGTCGTTCGAAGAGCTTGTGATTCGTCAGGGAGAAATTATCTGTATTGTGGGGCCCACCGGTTCCGGGAAAAGCAGGTTGCTGGGTGACATCGAATGGGTCGCACAGAAAGATACTCCCACCGGGAGAACGGTTTTTATAAATGGCGAGGTTCCCGACAAGAAATGGCGCTTTTCTTCATCTGATAAGCTGGTGGCTCAGCTCTCTCAGAATATGAATTTCGTGATGGATCTCACCGTTTTTGAATTTGTTGAACTGCATGCTGAGAGTCGTTTAGTAGAGAATAAAGAAGAAATCATCTCCCGGATAATAGATAAAGCCAATGACCTGGCCGGAGAAAAATTTTCTCCTGAAACGCCCATTACCAGTTTGAGCGGCGGGCAGAGCCGGGCTTTAATGATTGCCGATACAGCAATTTTAAGTAAATCGCCTATCATTTTGATTGATGAAATTGAAAACGCCGGCATAGACAGAAAACGCGCATTAAAGCTTTTACTTTCTGAAGATAAAATTGTTTTAATGGCTACCCATGATCCTATCCTGGCTTTAATGGGCGACCGGCGGATTGTCATAAAAAATGGCGGGATCTACAAAGTCATAGAAACAACTGAAGAAGAGAGAAACATATTAAGTACTCTGGAGGAGATGGACAGAACATTATTGGCCTATCGCACCAAGCTGCGACAGGGAGAAATTATAACCGAAATTGTAGAAACTGAAGAGATGACAGTATCAGTATAAAGGAGATTTATTATGCATGACGGATGTGCAGGAAGTTTTGAAAATGGAAAACAGGTAGTAGATAAAGTTAGGCAGATGGGTTTTTCGGAGCAACCTATGCCAATGCCTTTGGAAATTAAGTGTGTTGAATGTGGAGATACTTTTGAAATGGAAAATTTTGAGGATAAATGCCCGAAATGTGACATGATTTATGGTGTTACTCCTTGCCACGCTTTTGATCCGGAAAATGTTCAAGCAGCAGGAATAAATTATTAAGCAAATTTTGTACAAAAAATAAAAGAAGAATCGTTTGCAAAAGCAAGCTGATTCACAAAAGGAGTTAGCAAAATGAGTATGTTTTGTTATCAATGTCAAGAAGCTGCAGGTGGTGTTGCCTGCATGGGGAAAATGGGAGTTTGTGGTGTGAAAGATGAAGTGATCCACTATCAGGATCTTTTGGTTCATCTGCTGAAAGGAATTTCAATTTACAGTACAAAAGCGAGAGAATTGGGAATCGAAAATGAAGAATTAAACGAATTTATTACAAAATCGTTATTTAAAACAATTACTAATGCAAATTTTTCTAAAGAAGTTTTT
>JAGLOF010000137.1 GCA_023139105.1 bacterium | reverse complement strand
ATTAATGCAAGGCCTTTTATTGCCGGAGTAATAATATTCCACACAATTGCCGGAAGAGCTATTCGTTGTTTGGAATTTGGCTTTTGTTATTTGGAATTTGATCTTTGCCCTTTGGAGTTTGTCTTTTATTTGCGTTTTTTGGCTAAAAAATGTAGACCTTTAATATAAGACTGTGCACCAAAACCAGATATTTGAGTGATGCATACATCGGCTATAAATGAATGTTTACGGAAATCTTCACGTTTTGTGATGTCCGAAAGGTGTACTTCGACGGCTGGCAGACCTGTTGCGGATATAGCATCTCTTATTGCTATGCTGCTATGTGTATATGCTGCAGGATTGATCAAGATTCCGCATATATGTTTTCTTTGGTTTTGGATCTTGTCGACCAACCTTCCTTCGTGATTGGATTGGTATGACTTAACACGGACATTCAATTTTTTTGCTTCCACTGCTATCATTCTGTCTATCTCTTTAAGAGTCATTGTGCCGTAAGTATCCGGTTCGCGCTCTCCCAGAAGATTCAGGTTAGGGCCGTGGAGGACAAGGATTGTTGGTTTTTTGTTAAATAGCATGATTGATAAATTCCAATATTCAAATTCCAAATGGCAAATAACAAATTCCAAATGGCAAATAACAAATACCAAATAGCAAATTCCAAATAACAGCTGCCTATCCATTGTTTGGAATTTGGATATTGTAATTTGTCATTTACTCTTTACTATTTGAAATTTTGTAACCATTCGCTCGTCAATTCCTCAATATCATTTGCTGTCTCGATTACAGGTGTGCCAATTTTATCTATTAGTATCCATTGAAGGCCGTTCTCTGTTTGTTTTTTATCACGAGACATGGCCTCTGTCAGTTGAGCAGAGCTTATATGTTGTGGAATCGGCTGTTTTTGTATTCTTTCAAAGAATCTTCTGGCCTTCAATGATTCGGCTGCATCTATTCTGCCGGTCTTTTCCGATATCCTGACAGCCCAGTCAAGCCCCCATAGTACTGCTTCTCCGTGTCTGAAGTAGTTGTATTGAGTGCATAATTCCAGTGCATGGCCCAGCGTATGGCCCAGATTCAATATGCGGCGTGAGCCTGACTCATATTGATCTTTTTCAACTATATCCGCCTTGATGCGGCAGCAGCGGACAATTAGTGAGACCATGGCTTCCATATTGTTCAGGTTGGACAGTGTCTCAATTTCAGGCTCCAGAAAATCAAATAATGAGCTGTCCATGAGGGCGTATTTGGCAATTTCTCCCATACCGGCCCACAGCTCTCTTTCGGGAAGAGTATGGAGTGTTTCAGGATCAATAAGCACTTGCACGGGCTGATGAAAAGCACCGATGAGATTTTTGCCCAATGGATGATTGATGCCTGTCTTTCCTCCAATGCTGGAATCAATTTGAGCAAGTAGTGTTGTCGGTATCTGTATAAAGTCCATTCCTCTGTGTAGTGTTGCGGCAATAAATCCGGCCAGATCACCTGTTACACCTCCGCCCATGGCAATTATTATGTCACTGCGGCGTATTCCCCATTGGATTATTTCTGTATATAATTCATGTAGGATATCATGGTTCTTGGATGATTCTCCCGGCGGAAAATCAAAAGCTCTTATAGCGTAGCCTTTATCTAAAAGTGTCTTTACTGCCTGGCTGCCGTAGAGCTGCATCACGGTTTGATCGGCAACTAATGCAATCCGCCTGTTCTTACATTTTCGTTCCAGGAGCATGGGGAGACACTTCAGGAGACCGGCTTCAATTAGAATATCATATTTGTGCTGACCGAGATTCATTGTTAGATGTGGCATGTTCACTTCTGTATTTTATGTATGATGATATCTGCAATGTCGCTGGCAGGTAATTCTTTCTTGAATGCCATGTGTATATGTGCCTGCTTGTATGCTGTAAGCCTCTCCTTATGTAATTTGTGGAGCAGCTTCGTCTTGCCGGTATTGCTGGAGTTGGCAAGTAAAGGTCGATGATTATGATTTTTAATACGGTCCAGCAAAACGTCAATTGGGAAATCCAACCAGATCAATGTTCCTGAAACCTTGAGTCTGGTCATGTTGATTTCATGCATCACAGCTCCTCCGCCCAGAGAGGCTATGAGAGATGTTCTGGCCGAAAGACCTCGTATAACTCTTCCTTCCAGGTGGCGGAAGAAGCCTTCTCCATCGGATTTGAAGATTTTTGAGATAGATTTTTGAGCTAATTTTTCAATTTCATCATCGGAATCCATATATGGGCGATGGAGTTTATCTGCCAGAGCTTTGCCAACAGTTGATTTGCCCGCGCCCATCATACCGATAAGGTAGAGATTGCTTTCATTAAACATATAGATGTGATCCAGATAATTAAAGTTGTAACTCCGCCGTTCTCAGGTGAGGGCGTTGCATATCCCTGTAGGGATTTCAGGAGCTCCCTACGATTTTGGAGTTATAAGATTCATTGATGCAATGTTTTAACCCCGGATCTCTGAAAAATGTTTCCATGCTGCTCTCATTTGTTCAATATTATCATGTCCATGTCTCTCACACATGGCTTCTGCCAGTCCTATGGCCAGCATTGCCTCTCCCACTACAGATGCTGCCGGAACAGCACAGACATCCGAACGCTCCTTATGAGCATCTGCTTTTTTCCCTGTAGCTATATCTATCGAGGGCAAAGGAGATGTTAATGTTGGAATAGCTTTCATTGCACATCTAATGCATATGGGCTGTCCGTTGCTCATGCCTCCTTCAATGCCTCCTGCGTGGTTGCTGGCACGTCGGGGGTAGAGAGTGTCGGTTGAGAGTATGGCATCATGCATTTCAGAGCCGGGTAGAGCGGCCGAAGCTGTACCCATGCCGATCTCCACGGATTTGATACCGGGAATAGACATCATCAAGGCTGCAAGCCGTGCGTCAAGGCGGCGGTCCCAATGTACATGGCTGCCCAGGCCTGCTGGTACGCCTGTAGCCGCAACTTCAATGAGTCCGCCTATGCTGTCACCATCTTTGCGGCAGAGGTCTATCAGGCCCATCATCTGTTTTTCCGTTTCTCTGTCAGCGCAGCGCACAGGAGATCCAGTGGCTGTTTCTGCTAATCTATGCATTAAAGCTGACGCGTCAGTCTCATCAAGATATTGTCTGAGATTTTTTTTTGCACATACGCTGCCAATTGCAGCGACCAGTCCAATTATTTCAATATCAAATACCTTGAGAAGCTGCCGGCACACTGCTCCAATGGCCGTTCTCATGGCAGTCTCTCTGGCAGAAGCACGTTCCAGTATGTTGCGGATATCATCATGCCCGTATTTGATAATTCCTGCAAGATCTGCATGTCCGGGTCTTGGTACTGTCATCGGATCCGTTTCATTGCCTTTCCAGATTCCCATGCGTTCAGTCCAGTTAGTCCAATCGCGATTGTCAATTTGGAGCACAAGCGGAGAGCCAAGTGTAGTGCCGAAACGAAGGCCCGAGCTAATACTGACCCGGTCGCTCTCAATCTTCATGCGTCCGCCGCGGCCATAGCCTTGCTGCCTTTTGCTCAGTTGTTGGTTCAGTTCGTCTTCATCCAGGCGTAAACCTGCTGGAAGGCCCTCTATTATACCGCTTAGATTGGGGCCGTGAGACTCTCCGCCTGTTAATATGCGTAGAGGCATGCTTTATCCTTTTTAAGTTTATTTAATATATCTTCATAGCATATTTTTGTGAGGGCCGTCTCCTGCCAGATCTCTTGAGCCGCTATTGCCTGCGCAACAAGCATTTTGAGCCCTTCAACAACATTGCAGCCTTTGGCATGTGCCTGCCTGATAATGCGTGTTACTTCGATGCCGGGAATCATATCAAGCACAGTTAAAGCTGAAGAAGCGGTGTCTATTCTATCTATAGGAGAGTCATTGATATGTGGCTCCAGACCGACAGGTGTGGCATTTATCAAGAGATCTGCGTCTTGAATTGCCATGTTTATTTGTTCACGTTCCCATGGGTAGATGGTCAATTGAGAATTACCATATTCTTTAAAGTCATCAAATAGTAGTTGAGCTCTTTTAATAGAATGATTGAATATACTGATATATTTGAGTCCCATGGTATCCAGTGCCGCTACAGCGGCCCTGGCTGCACCGCCGGCTCCCAGAATTACTGCCTTCCTGCCATTGGAATATTCCATGCTCCTTAAGGCCATTATACAGCCGGCTACATCTGTATTATATCCTCTTAAATGACCGTCTTTATTATGTACTGTATTTACTGCACCAATACGCCTGGCCAGAGGATCTATGCTGTCCAGATACTTGATTATTTCAGTCTTGTACGGTAGAGTGACATTCCAGCCCGGTCTTTCACTGCGTCGTGATCCGACAATGAAATCGGCCAGAGAATCGGCTTTTACATTTATTGCCACATACTGTTTCTCTTGCCCGAGTATGTCGAATATTATCGAGTGAAGTCCCGGAGAAAGGGAGTGTTCAACAGGATCTCCGATTACTGCAAAGGATTGTTGATGATTATTCATGTGCTATGCTCCGAATGTCTGTGAAAAATTGCGGATAACTGACCGCAACACAATCTGCATTTCTAATCAGTGTTACATTATTTGCCTTCAGCCCTGCAATTGCAAAGGCCATTGCCATTCTATGGTCTCCTGCTGTTTCAATTGCCGTTCCTTCAAGAACTGTGGGGCCGTCAATGGTCCAGCCATCTTCATGTTCATGCACTTTTGCGCCCATGGCCTTGAGGTTGCGCGTTGTCATGGTAATGCGATCACATTCTTTTACTCGCAGTTCGGCTGCATGACGAATTTCTGATCTGCCGTGAGCTTGAGTTGCCAGTATGGCCAAGAGGGGTAGCTCGTCAATGCAGCTTGGAATGTCAGAGGCATTGATACATATCGATTTAAGCTGGCTGTATTCTATAGTCAGATTTGCCCTGGGTTCACCGCATTGTTTTGTTACAGGCCCCCATGACAGATTGCCGCCCATAGATTGAAGGATCTTAAAGAAACCTGTACGTGTCGGATTGCAGCCAATATTTTGCAAACATATTCTTGACCCTGGAATCAAAGCTGCCGCTGCAGCAAAGAATGCTGCTGAAGAAGGGTCGCCCGGTACATGTACTTCAGTTGCTGTCAACTTTGTAGAGCCGCAAATGGAGACAGTTAATCCGTCCCTGTAAACAGGAATGCCGAAAGCCGGAAGCATACGTTCCGTATGATCACGAGACAGTGCCGGTTCGGTTACAGATGTCTTGCCCTTGGCAGACAGGCCGGCAAAGAGTATGCAGGACTTGATCTGGCCGCTTGCCACGGGTGAAGAATAATCAATTGCCTTCACTGATCCGGCTTCAAGTGTTAAAGGAGCGCGTCCGGATTGAGCAAATGCTGAAATCCCCATGGCCTTCAGGGGGTCTATAATACGCTTCATCGGGCGCTTTTTAAGTGACTCATCGCCTGTAATGGTAGTGCTGAAATTGCGGCCGGCCAATAGTCCGCATAAAAGACGAAAAGTAGTACCGGAGTTTCCTGCTTGTAAAGGTGTTTCCGGTTTCTTCCATGCATCAAGAGATTGGCCGTGTATATGTAATCTATTGTCAATGGACTCGACGTTTATGCCGAGATCCTTCAGGCACTGTTGAGTAGATTGGACATCCTGCCCTGGTCCCGGATTTGCAATAATTGTGGTTCCTCTTGCTGCTGCACCCAGCATTAATGCACGGTGAGAGATAGATTTATCTCCGGGCATGTCAAGTGATCCTTGAAGATGCCGGGTAGGCCTGATGAGTTGAAAAGTTTTCGCAGGCATGGAGGCCCTCTTTATTGAAATATTAATATTTGGTTGTATAGCCTGATTGTTCAAGGATTTGTTTTGACAATTTACGATCGGCCTCACTTTCAAAGGCAATACGGAAAGTACCTGCATCATCTTCTCTGACTTTTAAGAGTTCAATATCCTTGATGTTTATAGATTCTTTAGCCAATCCTGATGCCATGTCTGCAATGATGCCGGGTCTGTCCTCGGCCCATACTATCAGATCAAACTGCGGCCTCATAAAACCACGATTGTCCTTTGGTATGGATTGACGCATGAGATTTGCAGACTTGAATTCTGCTTTCAGATCATCTTGCTGCAGATTGTTCCTTACAGTGTGTAACTGCTCGATGAGTGTATCCAGGCATTCTGTGATCTGCCCCTTATTTGTTGATAATATATCCCCCCAAACATCCCAGGAGCTGGCGGCAATACGTGTTATATCACGAAATCCACCGGCAGCAAGTTTGAAGTAGTAGGGTGAATCATTATTGTAATTTGCCACTATATTTGTCAATGTAATGGCCAGAAGCTGCGGGAGATGACTCACTGCTGCGGCAATTCTGTCATGCAGAGCGGGAGAGAGAAATAGTACTCTGGCACCTGTTACTTCCAGTAGATTTCCAAGAGCCTGCACTTTAAGTGGAGGTACTATTGCTTCCGGCGTTAGAACATAGATTGCATTTTCAAATAACATTGGATCTGCAGCGTGTATGGATCTCTCTTCTGAGCCGGTCATGGGATGTCCACCGATAAAATGAACATCATCCGGCAACAGCGTGGAGGCACGGTGTACAATGTCAGATTTTGTAGATCCCATATCTGTTATCAGTGTACCCGGCCTCACTGCATCTGCAAGAATGGGTAAATATTCAAGAATACGACTAATAGGAGTAGCAATAATTACAAGATCAATATCTGAAACCGCTTCACATATTCTGTCCGGTGTATAAAACTTATCTGCAACTTCCCGGACGATATCATCTTGAAGCACATCCGGGAAATCAACAACTGTTAAGTGAAGGGTTGCTAATCTTTTCTTTAGGCGCAGGGCCAGAGATCCTCCCATAAGGCCCATTCCGATTATGCACACTGTCTTGAATTGATTGTGTATTTCAGAGCTGGTCATTGTCTATTCCCTTGTACATCAAACTATATTTTGTATTCGATCATGTCCGTTGCCGAGATTGCGTCCAACTGTCCAGGCAATTACTTTTAATTCTTCCATGAGAGCTGTAAACTGTTCAGGCAACAGAGATTGAGCTCCGTCTGAGAGTGCCTTGTCCGGTTCATGATGAACTTCTATCATCAGCCCGTGGGCACCGGCTGCAACTGCCGCTCTGGCCATGGGAGCAACCTTGTCCCGCATTCCCGTACCGTGGCTGGGATCTGCAAAAACAGGTAGGTGAGATTTGTCATTTATCACCGGAATTGCTGATATGTCCATTGTGTTCCTTGTAGCGGTTTCAAATGTACGTATGCCTCTTTCACATAGAATAACCTGGCTGTTTCCGTGGGCCATTATATATTCGGCAGCCATGAGCAGCTCTTCAATTGTACCTGCTAGTCCTCTTTTCAAGAAAATCGGTTTATTTATTCGACCTGCTTCTTTTAGCAAAGCAAAATTCTGCATGTTGCGTGCGCCAATCTGAAGGATATCTGCATATTCTGCAATCAAGTCAACTGTTGCTGTGTCCATTACTTCTGTCACGGAGATCATATTGCAGGCCTCAGCTGCATCTCTCAAGTACTTGAGTCCCTCTTCTCCCAGTCCCTGAAAACTGTATGGGCTTGTGCGGGGTTTGAATGCGCCACCCCTTAAAACCTGAGCGCCTGCTTTACTGACAAGCCCGGCAATAATATGTATTTGGTCTTCATTCTCCACAGAACATGGTCCTGCCATGACTACAACATTGTCGCCGCCAATACGAATTCCTTTTATATCAATAATGGTGTCTTCGGGATGAAAGGCCCTGCCTGCCAATTTGTACGGCTCAGATACACGAATTACCTCTGATACACCTTCCATCAATTCAATATCTCTGGTGTCCAGAGAACGTGTCTCGCCAATAACACCAAAAATTGTTTGGTGGCCTCCTTTGACCGGGTGGATTTTAAAATTGTGACTGGCCATGAGCCCTGCAACCTTGTCGATATCTGAACGTGAAGCATTATCTCGCATGACAATAATCATTATTTTATCTCCTTATTGGCAATCATTGTTCTTTTTTGAACAGCACGGCTGACTTTCATAACCTCAACATAGATCCTATCAATTTCATCGTGTGTCATTGGAGCTTGAGAAAGCTTCCTGACCCTGTGGAGTACATCTTTTTCTCTGGCGGAATCATATATTGGCCTGGTATTCCGTCTTTTAATAGTGGCAATACGTACTGATAGTCGCATTCTGCGTACAAGTAGTGATACGAGCTCATCATCTACTGTTTCAATTGCATGCCTCAAATCGACCAAGGATTGATCCATGTTCACTCCGTTTAAATGAAAAAACCCACTCTCTAATTTCTAGGAGTGGGTTGGATTTGCCTGGATATTGTTTCAATTAGTGCTGACGGCACATCCCTCCCACGGGTGCATAAAAATAAAAATAGCTAAAGCCCCAAAAAGTGTGAAAGATGTTGTTGTCGTGGCGCATGTTATTATTTAGTCCGTTTAATTATTCAATTGAATATAAATATACAACCATAATTTTTATATGTCAAGAATAAAATTCAATCTGTAATGCTGCTGATTATAAGTAATTACTATTTTTAATAAAATGAGTAGTAATTCCAAAACAGTGTGGTTAATATACAATATACTCTTGACATCTTTAAACCTGGTGATTACTTTAATAATAACATTATCAATGTTGTCATGGTCTCATCGGATGTCTGTCTGGCAAATTGTTAGTTTTTAGTCCTTCTAAATTTTTTTGTAACAGTCCCGATGATAGTGTGTGACATCGCCCCGGATCACTGCTGATGAGGATAGGATATGAAAAAGTTAAGTGCCTACCGCAATATTGTTGGTGATGCAGTAATAGGTGAGATCTACCACAAAGTCAAACCGCTTTACGGGAAACGAATACTTCATGTAAATTCTACATTTATCGGTGGAGGTGTTGCTGAGATTCTTACAAATCTAACTCCACTTATGAATAATGTAGGACTTGATGCTGATTGGCGTATTTTACACGGCAATACAGATTTATTTGAAATTACCAAAAAATTTCATAATGCGCTTCAAGGTGATGATATAAATTTGACATCCATCAAGAAGAAGCTCTACCTTTTGGCTAGTGAGGCTTTTTCTGCCTATGCCAAGCTTGATCATGATTTGGTAATTATCCATGATCCTCAACCTCTGCCGTTAATCGAATATTATAAGAAACGTCAACCTTGGATATGGCGCTGTCATATAGACCTTTCTAATCCGAATCCGACTTTATGGGATTTCCTGAAAGGATATATAATTAGATATGATCTTGGTATTTTTAGTCATGAACAGTATACTAAAAAGGATCTGCCTGTTCGGCAAACAGTTATACAGCCTGTTATTGATCCGATGACACCCAAGAATATGGAGCTGAAAGACAGGGAGATTGCTTATTATTTAAAAAAATATAATATACCAACTGATAAACCAATAATAACGCAAATCTCACGGTTTGATAAATGGAAAGATCCACTGGGCGTTGTTGAAGTTTTCCTGAAAGTAAAAGAGAAAATAGATTGCCGACTGGTGCTTTGTGGAAATATGGCCACTGATGACCCTGAGGGTATTGAGATCTTTAAGCATGTGCAGGAACGTGTTCAGGATTTGATAGATCGGGGTGATGTGCTGCTGGTTACTGTTGAGAGTAATGTGCTGGTAAATGCATTACAGCGTATATCGGCAGTTGTCATGCAGAAATCTATCAGAGAAGGTTTTGGCCTCACTGTCACAGAAGCGATGTGGAAGGAGCGTCCTGTACTCGCATCCCGGGTTGGCGGTATTCCACTTCAGATCACAGATGGTGTAAATGGTTTTTTAAATGATCCCGATGACTATCAGGGATTTGCTGACCGGGCCATTGAGCTGTTAAATTCTCCTTCATTGGCAAAAGAAATGGGGCAGCGGGCAAAAGAAACAATTCGAGAGAAATTTTTAATTACGCGGCTTTTACGTGATTATATTGATATAATAAGTTATGAACTGGGTTTTACGAATCAAAATATGTAATCAATTAATCAGATGAGGTTATAAAATGATCAGCCAGGTAAGAATATTGCTTGTAGAAGATGAGTCCATCATCTGTGAAGATATAAAAAAGAGTATTGATATAATTGGTCATGAAGTGGCCGGTGTTGTACATTCCGGAGAAGAGGCGCTTGTTTTTGTTGAAAGAAAACCACCGGAATTAATATTGATGGATATTGTGCTTGCCGGTCGGTTGAATGGTATTGAGACTGCA
This sequence comes from bacterium, assembly GCA_023139105.1. GTDB lineage: Bacteria > Zhuqueibacterota > QNDG01 > QNDG01 > JAGLOF01 > JAGLOF01. The sequence goes on along the minus strand of JAGLOF010000137.1, from coordinate 6,779 downwards.
AAGATGATAAAGGACAGGTATCGTCTGCCAGTAGTTTTTTTAACGTCTTACTCGGATAAAATTACTATGGAGCGTGCTCGTGATGCCTATCCATATGGTTATATTGTGAAGCCATTCAATGATATTGAACTTAAAGAGACCATAGAAAAAGCTATTGAGACTTTTCAGGATGAAGAGGTGGCTGAGTAAAGTTGTATTTATTGTGTTGATTGAATTTCATCGTCATTCAGGCATAACAGGAGTTTTATCGTTAAAACAGTACGATATCTGATTAAGTTCTGCCGTGAAAGAGCTTGGCACCAGGAATGCTTATAGGCCGTCTACAGGAACGCCTGCTTTATTAGTGGGCGTTTTTTGTTTGACTAATTTAGACATGACATATCTAACTTTATGTTCTCTAGTATTAAGAGACATATGACACAGAGTTATCGTAATCTCTATTCGGCTGATTATCATATTGGCAAGACTGCTGCTCAGAATCTGGCTGAGTATCGTCGGCGCTCACCGGCATGGCAGGCCCATAAGCTTAAAACGCCCCTTCTCATTCACACCAATACCAATGATGAAGATGTCAATGTGCTGGAAGTGGAGCATCTCATCAAGTCGCTCAAGGCTGAGGGCAAGGATTTTGAGTATGAAATATATAAAGATGTACCCGGTGGCCACAGTTTTGACAGACTGGATAATAAGAAAGCCAGGAGTATCAGGTTGAAAATTTATAAATTTCTCGGGCAATATCTTAATCCACCCAAACAGTTTAAATCGATCAAGGATGTGACAAAAGCTGGGTATCGATAGTTGAAATTTATCTGTGTTCCGTTGCTTAAAAAAAAGGTTCTATGTTGAAATGAGTGGACGTTTCGCACTGCATTTTTTTAGAGTTACGAAAAGAGCAGCTCCAGCACATCTCCACGGAAATTACACGGAGAGTACACAGAGAAAGACAGAAACGCCAAATAATGTTACCATTTAATAGCGCAAGGATTGTACAGGCATCTCGATGTGAGTGTGAGATAAGTTGAAAGAGCTGCTTGATATGGCATCACGTAATATATTGTGATTAAAAAAGGATATTTGTGGTTACGATGTTTTAATTCTGTGCAAAATCCGTGTAGATCCGTGGAAGAGTTTATTGCAGTTGTAGAAGAAATGGATTTTTATTACCCACTCAAAACAACATAGATCCAAAAAAATGAGGTCATATGCAAAAATACATTGCATACCAGGGAGAACCCGGTGCCAACAGTGAAGCGGCCATAGAGCAGTATTTCGGATCAGATGCTGAAGCCTTGCCATGTCAGAGATTCTCTGATGTGTTTGAAGCAGTAGTCGTTGGTAGTGCCGTGTATGGAATGGTTCCGATAGAAAACAGTATTACAGGGAGTATCGCCGAGAATCTGGATCTGCTTCGCAAGCATAATCTGTACATCACCGGTGAAACTGTTTTGCAGATTCAGCATCATCTGCTGGGTTTAGCTGGTACTGTAATAGATGATATAGCTGAAGTTCATTCTCATCCGCAGGGGTTGTTGCAGTGCCGATCGTTCCTGGATGTTCATTCGAATATTCGCCCCATCGCCGCCGAGGATACTGCTGGTGCTGCACGTCAGGTTGCGGAGTGGAAGATCCCGGAGCGAGCAGCCATTGCCAATGCTAGTGCGGGTGTGCGTTACGGTCTGGAAGTGATCTGTCCTGATATTGGGGACAGGCATGATAATTTTACGCGCTTTATTGTTCTCTCGTCACAGCTTTCAGATGTAGATAAGGCAGATAAGGTTTCCATGGTGTTTGAAGTGGAACACAGGCCGGCAGCACTCTATGATGCTCTGGGAGTATTCGCAGAGGGGAAAATCAATCTAACCAAGATAGAGTCCAGGCCCATCCCGGAAAAAGCTTTTAATTATTGGTTTTATGTAGAATGTGAAGGCCTATTCTATCGTAACACTCGAAAGCGATTAGAGGCAGATCTGCGGGCACAGTTGCAACATTTGAAGATATTGGGATGGTATTGTTCTGAAAAACATGTTGCGAAAAAAGAGCAGAAGCATCAAATCCCAAGCATCAAATAACAAATAAATTTTTAACATTCCAAACAAGGGACTACGTCTGGGAGCTAATTTAACACCCGGTGTTGGCGAGGCCAACACCGGGTGTTATTTATTATTTACACCATTTATCCAGCCAGCCTATTACCTCATTATGCCACAAGATTGAATTGTGGGGCTGAAGAACCCAGTGATTTTCGTCCGGGAAGTAGATAAATTTACTTGGTATGCCTTTGCGTTGCAATGCGTTAAAAGTGGCAATACCCTGTGTGTCTACTACGCGGTAGTCCAGCGCGCCGTGTATAACCAGCATTGGCGTTTTCCAGTTTTTCACGTAGTTAACGGGATTATGTTTTTCGTAACCTTCAGGATTTTCATACTGCGGGCCGCCGTGCTCCCACTCAGGGAACCATAGTTCTTCGGTGTCATAGTAGGCCATGCGTTCATCCAGATTGCCATCGTGGTTGATCAGGCACTTGAAACGGTCTGACCAGTTACCTGCAATCCAGTTGATCATGTATCCACCGTAGGAAGCACCCAGTGCACCAACATTATCACCGTCCATCCAGCTATATTTATCCAAAGCTGCCGCAAGTCCTTTTTGAAGATCTTCCAGAGGCCTGTCGCCCCAGTGGCCGCTTATTGCATCTGTAAAATCTTGCCCATAACCCGTTGATCCGTGGAAATCTACCATTACAGCTGCATAGCCTGCGCCGGTGTAGGCCTGCGGGTTCCAGCGGTAGTGGAAATCATTTCCAAATGAACCCTGGGGGCCGCCGTGAATCATGAAGGCTACAGGATATTTCTTGGCCGGATCAAAGTCAACAGGTTTGACCACGTAGGCGTAGACCGTCTCGTCGTTCCAGCCTTTAAAGCTGAATTGTTCATAGTCGCCCATGCGGGCCATGGCCAACGTTTTGGCGTTGATCGTCGTGACAGGCTGTAAGTCTTTGCCGTTGGTTTTTACGGAATAGAGTTCAACCGGTGATTTCAGGTTGTCCCTGCCAAAGATGATGCGCTTACCAGCCAGACCCGGAGAACGTACATGTCCGTCGTAGACCAGTGTCTTTACTTTCTCAGATTTAATATTGATTTCAAATAGTGAGACCTGACCGATATTGCCTGCTGTTACAAAGAGGGTTTTGGAGTTCTTAGACCAAATCACGCTGCCTGCAGATCTGTCCCATTCTTCTGCCAGAATACGTGTTTCTTTTGTCTGCCAGTCCATTAATGTTATATAGAATCTATCTGCTTCAAAATTTACTCTTTTCATTGCCAGGTAGGCCAGGGTGCGGCCATCAGGACTGAATACAGGTTGAGTATCCCATGCTTTATTCGCGGCAGTGAGTAACTGAGGTGCGGCAGAACCATCAATAGGCACGTGGTAGAGATCAAAATTGGTAGACCAGGGCTCGCCGCCATTGCCGGCGTCACGGGCGGCGAAGACAATGCCTTTGCCGTCGGGTGTGAATGTAATTTCCTCGGGTCCGCCAAATGGCTTGGTGGGGCAGTCGGCCTTCATGGCCTTCATCAGGTCCGTGGCATTTTTCGTCTTGCAGTCGTAATAAAAAACATGTGCGCGACGTCCGTCTTTCCAGGTATCCCAGTGGCGGACAAATGTGGACTCATAGATCATGGCGGTGGTCTTGGCAGCGGCCTTTTCGTCCAATATTTTTTTGGTACAGCCTATGCACTCGCCGACGAAGACTTCCATGCTGATGGCAAATCCGCGGCCTTTGGGATTCACCGTCAGGCTGCCCACATCCAGGGGCAGGTCGGTGACCTGAACAGCTTCTCCGCCGTTTATTTTGATGCGCCAGACCTGTGAGGAACCGGATCGAGTTGATAAAAATATCACGGCCCTGCCGCAGGCCGACCAGCGAGCATTGAAGTCACCGGCGGGATGGCTGGTGAGGCGGCGCAGATCTTTGCCGTCGGCTCCCACCAGATAGAGGTCGGTGCGGCCGCGATTGGCCTCCATATCGGTTTTGCGTAGAGAGAAAAGCACCAGTTTGCCGTCCGGTGAAACCTGGGGATCGCCTATACGGTCCATGGCCAACATATCATGGATGCTGAAGGGGTGATTCTCTTTTGGGGCCTGAGCAATTGCCATACCAGTTAAGAGGCAGAGAGCCAGCGATACAATGATAATTTCGGACATACGAGACATGTGTCCTCCTTCCATAAATGAAGCATGTGTGATTTGTAGTTTCTATAGCTTTCATTAATATAGAGATTGAAGCTGCTCCGTGCAATAACCTTTTCACATAGCAAAAAGAGCTGGCTCCATAATCTGTGAAAAGAAGAGAAAAGAGCAGGAGCATTGTCCACGGAGGATCACGGAGATACACAGCCAAGTGTAGGAGCATTGGCACACGGATAACGCGGATTAGACAGATAAGAACGGATTCCAAATAAATATCAGATTCTATCTGTGAAGAATCCGTGAAAAAATGTGCATGTCGAAGTCTACAGTTATGCTTATTTACCTGTTTTTACGTCTTCGGAATATCGGTATTACTAAAATTATTACAGCGGCCAAGCCCAGCACACCAGTGACTATCAGCGCCTTGATATTGGGCACCCGTGATGTGATCTCCAGCACATATTCCTCATTGAGAAATTGTGAATGATGCACATTCCATAAGCCCCGGTTACCTTCAATGCCATCGGCGTTAGTCTCGATAATGAGGCCCGGCATTTCCACTTTGAAGATATAGCTATCTTCCTCCACAGAATGCATGAATGCAATTCGTTCCTCGATATCTTCCCACACCGGCATCATCTTCTCTTTCAGTTGGAGGATGTCCGGATTTTGCATTGATGACGCTGCTGAGCGCATAAACGTATCCACATCGAGATCACTCTCTTCCACAGCCCGATACATATCACCGAAGAAAATGTCTTTGCGCTCCTCGAAATCCGCCGCTGTCAATGTGGCTGCCTCCATGGCTACAGCTTCGGTTTTCAGTGCTTGATAAAATACCTCAAGCAGTGCGTTAGCCTGCCAGCGCTCATATTTGGCTTCAATCTCTTTGATGGCTGCTTCATCCAGCGTGGAATCCTTGGCCGCCATCATGGCCAGTTCTTCTGCTGTGACAAAATCTGTTACCGGCACAGTAAAAACATTGTAGGATCCAATGCCCTCACGGTAACGATAGTAGGTATAAAACCAGCGCTCAATCTTTGCGATATCGGTGGAGAGGCGGATACGACGAGGTTCTGCGGCGATGGAGGCTATCTCATCCAGCATCTCAAAAAAATCTGTATAATGTTTTTTCATGGTCCAGACTTTTTTATCTTCGCCATCCACTTTTTTAGTATGATGCACTTTCTTCCAGCCCTCTTTCTGAGGAATGGGATAGGCGACGTTTTCGGCGATGGTGGAGTCGCCGGGCACCTCAATCATGCGAGTGATTGAGCCGTCTTTATGGACGATGGTGGTCGTTGTGATCTCTTTGCATCCGGCCAGCAGAAAGAGCGTGACCACTGTCAATATTAATACGATTCTTTTTTTAGTCTTCATCATACCCTCCTTAGCGTATCACGCCGGATTGATGCATACGGGAATACGCCGCTTTAATTCGGGCGCGTCGTGATATATTGAGACGCAAAGATGTTGGTTTGGATCCCAGCCCAAGATTGTTTAATACCTTTGCGGCGGGACTACCGTTCGTTACTGTGTGCGACAGGACTTTGCGGGCAAAGCGCATCAAACGCGGGGAAAGAGACTCTGTCCTGACAAACAGCACCTGAGACCGCTGGTTATGATGCATCAAAACGGCCATGCGTTTTTGATCATGGCCTTCCTGTATAAGAAATGTACTCATAATGAGAATCAGCACTACAGCCGCAGTGAGGCGAATACCCGGTGCTGCAAGTCTGTCCCAGAAACCGGGAGTAATTTCAGCAGCATGTAGATTATGCATTACCGACTGTATAAGAAGATCGCCATGTCTCAATTCAGGCGACATGCCCCTGGCTGCGGTTATGGCCGTCTCCATTCCGGATAATGTTTTGCTTTGTAACCTGCAGGTCTGACATGTCTCCAGATGGCGCTTGAGCAGACGGTTCTGTCTGGAGGAAAGCTCCCCAACACGATAGAGGTGGAGCCATTTTTCAAACCTATGATGACGGTCAAACATGATCATCCTCCAATGCTTTACGGATTTTCCTTCGGGCCAGGTGGAGATGTGACTTGACTGCACCCTTACCGATTTTTAGAATAGTAGCGGTTTCTTCTACTGTACGGTCTTCCAGGTCTCTAAGAATGAAAACCAATCTTTGTTTTTCCGGCAGTGTACGTGCCAATGATTCTATTCGCGCGGCTGTCTCGCGTTGTTCCATGCTCACCTGGGCAGAAGCACTGTCGTCGGCTATCTCCGGCACCTTATCGATGGTTATCGACGGTCTCCGCTGCCGCTGTCTGAGCCTGTCAGTGGCAAGATTCACAACAATACGGTATAACCAGGTAGTGAATCGATGATGCTTGCGGAATGTGTCCAGATGCTGCCATACGCGGATGAAACTCTCCTGAACTACGTCGCGGCTCTCTTCACTACAGCTCAACAGCCGGTAGGCCAGCCTGAAGGCGTAATCTTGATGTTGATGCATCAATAGGCCGAAAGCGGCCTTATCGCCATCCTGGCTTTGCTGGATAAGTAGCTCGGTATTGTCAGATCGGATCTTCATTCCTTCCTCATGCTTATCCCGACTTCACCTCATTTTTAAAAG
>JAGLOF010000136.1 GCA_023139105.1 bacterium | reverse complement strand
GGGCAGGGCTGGGAGGCTCCGTGTATTCTGTGTGTTCCGTGGTTAAATGCTCTTTTTTTTTAACATGTCATCCCAAAATCCATCCGGGATGACATGTTAATAATAAATCTATAGGAACTGGTTTAAAAAAACATTATGATAGTAACTTTAAGGCCTTATTAACAACATTTTCAACAGTTAAACCAAACTTTTCCGCAAGAACTGAAGCAGGTGCAGATGCACCGAAATGTTCAATACCAATAAAGGTCATTGGTGATTCGACAATGCCAAACCATCCCTGACTTACACCGGCTTCAATAACCACAACAGGTGTTCCGGCAGGAAGCACGCTCCTGCGATACTCATCATCCTGGCAGAGAAATAGATCCTGTGAAGGCATTGAGACCACTTGAATTTTATACTTCTTTTGTCTCAACTTTTTAGCAGCTTCAATTGCAAGGCTTAGTTCTGAACCGGATCCAATAATTATCAGATCAGCACTAATTGCTCTCTCAAGTATATAACCACCTTTTTCAATATTTTTCATCATATCTTTGGTTGTGGGAACAATGTTTTCTACATTTTGACGAGAGAGACATAAAACAGTAGGACTATCTTTGGAAAGTAGAGCATGCGCCCATGCTGCAGCTGTTTCTACACGTTCAGCAGGTCTGAAGACAGTAACATTAGGTATAACTCGTAGTGCGGCCAAATGTTCTACAGGCTGATGCGTTGGGCCATCTTCACCCACAAAAACTGAGTCATGTGTAAAAATAAAAATAGATGGTAGCTTCATAAGAGCGGCCAAACGTATAGGTGGACGCATGTAATCTGAAAAAACAAAAAAGGTTGAACCATAGGGTTTTATGCCGCCATAGACAGCCATACCGTTCAAAATTGCACCCATGGCATGTTCACGTATACCAAAATGGATATTACGCCCTGTAAAACTATCTTTTTGTATTGATGTCTGATTATTTATTGTTGTTTTGGTTGATGGGCTAAGATCTGCGGATCCACCTATCAAACCAGGAAAAAGCTCTGCCGCTTTCTGAAGGGCTGCACCTCCCATTACTCTGGTTGCTGCTGATTTCTCTGGAATTGCATCAAGTAATTTGCCACAAAGATCGTTTGGAATTTTCGGGGAAAAATGTTGTGTCCAAAGCTTGGCAAACTCTGGTTGTTTAGTCTGCCAATCTTGAAAATTCTTCTTCCAATTATCATATTCTGATTTCATTTGAATTTGAATTTTTTCAAATGTATGATACACTTCTTCCGGGACAAAAAATGGAGGTTCGATTGGCCAACCTAAATTCTTTTTTGTTATCAATGTTTCGTCTATGCCTAAAGGAGAACCATGACATCCTGCAGTATCTTGTTTATTAGGACTGCCATAACCAATATGAGTTTTGGTAATAATAATTGATGGTTTGTCAGATTCTTTCTGAGCTGCATCTAATGCTTTGCGAATTTCATTAGGATTATGCCCGTCAATAATTTGCGTATGCCAGTTATAGGCCTTAAAACGCATCTCGGTATCTTCTGTAAAAGCAAGATTTGTCCTGCCTTCAATGGTAATTTCATTATCATCATAAAAATAAATAATCCGGCCCAAACCCAGGTGCCCTGCAAGTGCACCGGCTTCATGGCTTATGCCTTCCATAAGATCACCATCAGATATAATTCCATAAATATAATGATTTAATGGAGACCATTGAGAGGTTTTGAATTTAGTGGAAAGCCATTGGGCGGCAACTGCCATACCTACGCCGTTTGCAAAACCCTGCCCCAATGGACCTGTAGTAGTTTCAACACCCGGAGTCATGCCCAATTCAGGATGCCCGGGCGTTGTTGAACGCCATTGCCTAAAATTTTTAATATCATCAATACTGATATCAAACCCGGCAAGATGTAGAATGGAATATAAGAGCATTGATCCATGTCCTGCAGAGAGTATAAATCTATCACGGTCTCTCCACTCCGGATCTCCGGGATAGTATGACATGTATTCAGACCATAAAACAGCGGCTACATTTGCCATTCCCATTGGCATACCAGGATGTCCCGAATTAGATTTTTCAATAGCATCTACTGATAAAAATCTAATTGAATTTGCTGTTAATTTATGCAAAATATCAGATTGTTTTTGCCTGGACACAGATCGTCCTCCCTTTTCTGTTCAAAAATCAGATCATTTTTGAGTTAATTTGAAATGATAGAGATGAGCGGGAATTTTTTTACGTTCTTCACTTAGGGTAAAATACCCTTTATTCGATTTATCAAAGGCTATCGCCTCTCCCTGAGGTTCTGGTATATATGGAGTAATATGAGGAGATTGCGCAAGTGCTAAAATCCCTTGTTTATCAGAGATATTCCAAAAATATACGAAAAAATAATTCTTAACTATAATCATTGTGCCATCGGATGAAAAATCTCCGCCTGTAGCCTTGGAGACAGGTACATTACATAAAAACTTAGCTGTCACAATATGATCCACTTCAAAATCATGTGGTATTTGATAGAGCCGTCCATTGCGTCGTGACTTGGTAATAACGAATATCTCACCTGTAAATGGATGCGTCAGTAAAGTCTCTGCATCATATATTCCATCGGGATACTTAAAACTAATCTTTTGCAGTTGAGAAGCCTTAATCAAAATTTTACGTTGATTGTCCTGTCCAAGCTTTACTTCCTTAAATCGATAAATTGTATCTACAATATATCGCTTATCGTTATCACCAATATCTGCAATATAGATATATGTTTCTTTGTCATCCGGATCAACACCTATGGCCAGATCTTCCCAATCCCGATTAACGCCGGTAGAAAGAATAATGGTAGTAACATGCGCCCCTTCTCCTGTCAAAGCAAAAATACGTGCACGTCCACCGGAATCATTATGAGTATATAGAATATTCTCATTAATTCTGCCTACGACCAATCCTGAGGCCTCATCAATTTTATCGTTCTCAACTAGTCCACAATCCTTACGCAGTGTACTTACATCCGGCATTGTCTGTGCATACCCTGATGAAATTGAATATAAAATAATGAGACAGTATATGTGTTTTAATAAGTTCATCAAATTAATTTATAATGTATATCCGGTTGATAAAATAAAATGTCGGCCAGGAAGAGGTGCGCCTTTTATCTCTTCATATTCGACATCAAAAATATTTTTTAAATTCAAACTATGTTGAAATCGGCCCCATTTCATTCGTACCTTGGTATCACCAAGCCAAAGCACCTCACCGTCACCCCTTTGAATATAACGCATTATCCCTGCCACATCCAAATTATTCAATATCTTGTAGCTGCTATGTACCATACAACGATGTTTCGGGATTGACCAGGCATACTTGGAAATTACTCCAGTTGAATTTTTTATATTTCTTTCCATGTAGGTGTAATTTACTTTAAATGAAACAGGTTTTACAGGACGATAAGTTAATTGAAGTGAGATTCCTGCAAGATCAAGTTCTCCCAAATTCATTGCCTGCCAGTAATTATCTGATGATTCATCATCATTACGTTTCATCTGTATCCAGTCAATGCGGTCTTTTTCCTGCCTGAAAAACATAGTTGCGTCCAGGCGTCCTCCTTCAAACTCATATAAAAAACCACTCTCATATGACCATGCCGATTCCGGGTGTAAGAATTTATCACCTTGATTATATTTTGAAACATAATACAATTCAGTATATGTGGGAGCACGATATGCACGCCCAACGGAAAAACGCAATGCCAACTTATCATTTACCGGTGTTTTAAGAGACAAAGTGGGGCTTATTTGTCCAGCCTGACCTTCACTAACATCCCAGCGTATTCCGCCATGCAGTACCCAGTTAGTATTTAATGTATATGCAGTCTCTCCAAAAAAACCGGCTCTTGTTCTATGATGATCTCCTAAATTAGCACTCTCAAGTGCATCGGCAAATGCCTCAACACCCAAAGCTACATGATGCTTATCAGATATATTGTGATTCCATTGAGTTTCAATAGATCCCACCCAGGTATTCTGTTTGTTTTGATAGTAGTTGGGATTATCAATGGTAAGTATAAAATGATCACGATGATGCCTTAGAAAAATATTACTCTTAAGCTTTGACGTACCGGATTCATACCAGACAATACCGGATTGAGCCGAATAGGCTCTAGTAGCTTCCCAGGAGGGTAAGGGTGCATAAAACCCATTTGCACCAAAGTCTTTTCCGGTAAATGCCAGGCGGGTTGAAACAGGTCTTCCTGCAAGATTTCCATGGCTCTCAAGCGCGGCAGTATTTATTAGATACTCAGTGTCATGCCTGTGCCCCGTGCTGGATGACCTCTCACATGATATGCGATGCTTCCAGGAAGCAAGACTGAATTGAGCTGTTAATGCACCACCCATTGTATTAAAAGAGCCACCATGCAACCGCAGATGTGGCCTTGAATTATCAGGAGCTTTAGTAATTACATGAATTACACCTCCAAACGCATCGGGGCCATACATGGATGAGGCATGACCCGGTAATATTTCAATTTTTTCAATTTCATCCAATGTTACAGGAAGATCACCGTTGTGATGCCCTGTTTGTGGGTCATTCATCCTTATTCCGTTGAGCAGGATAACAACCTGTTCAAAAGAAGATCCGCGTACACCAAAATCAGTCTGAACTCCACCGGTGGAACGGGAACTAAATTCTCCATATCCTAAATAAGTGAGAAGCTCAGTAACAGATTGTACCGGCATTTTTTCTATCTGCCCTCTTCTTATGGTCTCTGAACCTCTCATATCAGATACAATAGATGTTGTCAATCTACTGGCTGTTACTGTAACAGGATCAAATATTATCTGAGCTGAAATCACAACAGGTAACAAAATAGTAACAAATATAAACTTACAAAAAGAAGTATTCAATTTCTTATCCTTGAATTATTTTTACATCTAAAAAAGATCCCGGCTAGAAGATTACCGGCTGAGTCCCGGTTCTGTACGGGGGATGACAAAAAGGCTTTTGATACAGCTTCGGCGTTAATATAGCAAAAAAACCAACGCCAGAAAAGCAGAAAAAATAGTGGCAAAAACATATAATCCATACGGGATTAGGAGCAGCAAATTTCAATCATTTTCTGTGCAATTTCATTGACTGGGAGGATGAAATCTATCAAACCTGTTTTTGCGGCTTCCTGTGGCATTCCATAAATAATACTGGTCTTTTTATCCTGGACAATTGTAGTTCCACCCAAAGATTTTATATGAATCATTCCTTGAGCACCATCTTTCCCCATACCGGTTAAGATAATGCCTGTAATTTTCATATTTCTGGAAGCACAGACTGATTGCATTGTAATATCCACAGCAGGACAGACATAATTAATCTTCTCTGATCCTTTGAGTCGGATTACCTTGTTGGAAATGAGGCCAAGATGAATTCCACTGGGTGCAATATAGGCAGTACCTTCTTCCAGTCTGTCACCGTCTTGAGCTAACCTAAAATTGAGTTCAGAAACTTTATCTAAACTTTGAGTAAAATGTAAATTAATGAATTCCGGCATATGTTGTACAATGATAATGCTGGCCTTGAGACGAGGCATTCCTGTAAATAAATCTTTCAATGTTCGGGGGCCACCTGCTGAGGTGCCAATGACTATTAAATGTCGTGGACTATTAGGCAATAGCATTAATCTGTAGTATCAAAATTATCATAAAAATCTTCAAAATAACCCAGCACCAAATTTGAAAGCGATTCCGCTGTAAATGGTTTTGTAATATAATCAAGCACATATTCTTTGAGATAGTCCATTCTGGCTTCGGGGATAATATCTCCAGTGAGCATAAAAATCAAATTACCCTGCATTAATTCCTGTTCGATTATCTTTTCAATTGTATCCCAACCATTCATTTCAGGCATATTTACATCCATCAGAATCAAACCTCTGAATCCTGATCTTAATTTCTTCAGTGCATCCTGCCCACTTTCAGCTGAAATAGATTCTACATTAATCTTTGAGAGAATTTTCCTCACAAGACTATATATTTGGGGATCATCATCTACAACCAAGACTTGACGTTTCATAAAACATCCGATTTTATTAACGCATCAATCTCTTTTTCCTTGCCTTTTTATTAGTACGTCCAAAGACAGGTCTAATTTCAATATGACGGTCTCTCCCACTCTCACCGGAACTTTCAGTACAAATACCTTCACGATCTTTCAAATAATCATGAATTACAAATCTCTCAAAAGATCCCATCACAGGTAGAGACTGAACATGTCCATTCATAACAACTTCCTGAGTTCTCTGTTCCGCCAACCTCTTCAAGGCACCGACAGGATATATCCTCAATGTTACATCCTCATCTACTCTATATGCTTTGACGGCATATTCCGGTGTCCTTTCAAAATACCTGTACACTTGTTTTCTATGAAAAGGATTTAATCCCGGTATGGAGAAATACTCCAGTGAATCAACCAAGTGATGTTCGGCCTTATCAATCCAGGTCTTGATACTGTCATCCAATTGGGGACCACGATTGAACGAATGCCCATCTCTTCGCCCACGATCCTTGCTATATTCCGTCAATGATAACTCCTAATCTGTACAATCCCAGGGGATCCGGTGTCTTTAAATAAAACAAAAGACACTTATCTATATTAATTATTAATTCAATAAAAATCAAAGCTTATCAGATCATTAATTATAAGAAAATACGGCTGATTATGCAAGGCTTTTGTGGGAAATATATTGTACACATCAGCTTCAGAGACTATCAATCATTTGACAGCCTCTGAAGTTAGCAGCCGCTTGAAAAAATCTCTAAAATGCAGTAATTGTAACTTTATTTGCAATCTTAAGTTCCATAACCTTCTGCTGATAAAGTTCCTGCTGCTTATTCATTAAAATCTGCTGACCAATTTGAATTCGAATATCTTCAAATGGTTGGAGGCGGGCAGTTCTATCGATAATTTTGAGAATATGAAGTCCAAATTCAGTCTCAACAATATCACTGATTCTGCCTACTGGAACAGAAAAGGCAGCGTCCTCAAAGGGTTTGACCATTGCCCCTTTCTTGATATTTCTATATAGTCCTCCATTGCTATTGGAACCGGGATCTTCACTATATTGATCAGCCAATTTTGAAAAATCTTCACCATTTTTAGCTCTACGTAACAACCCGCGCATTTTTTTGTGGATAGTACTCTTCTCAGATTTAGATTTTCCCTTTGTCATTAATAAAATATGACGAACATCGGCTTGAACGTCTGAGAGCATCTCTTCATATACAGATTTCATCTCATCTTCGGTTGTCACAGGTATATTAATAGCCAGTTGCTGCAAATATTTTTGACGTTTCAACAATTCTTCTATCTCTATAAAAAATTCAGTAGAATCTTTCTCCTGTTTTACCAGCTGTTGAAGGTATCTGTCCTTACTTCCAGCTGTCTGATAATATATATTCAAAATGCTATCGAGATAAGTCTGTTCAACTATAATCTTTTCTTCATTTGCTGCAAGATCAAAAAGTTCTCTTTCAGTCAAACTTTGAGTGAAATCATTCAGAACTTTACGGGTTTCCCCAATAGATATTTCCCTTAATCGATCAATATCTTCACCCATTGCAGAATGGACTGCACGACATACATCACCACTATTAATTACAAACTTTGATGATTTTACAAGGATTCGATTATCCGCGGGATCAAAAAATGAAATCTTTTCCGCAATTATTTTTCCAGTTTTAAAAGCAGGATCACCTTCTTTTAATGCAGGACTTTTTTTGACGTTGCTGCAACCGGCCATTATAAGGAGTAACAGCGATGATAATAAAAATTTCTTCATTTAATTCTCCGGAAAAATATTATTTAGTTAATTTAATGAAATGTCTGTAATTGATATGGATTCTCCGTTTGTATTCTGAACTTCATCAAGTCCCAATGCAAGTAAACTTAATGCAGATTTTTTCCCATTTTTGCCGACTTCCAAAATTGGCCCAACACAGCTGGGACAGCCGGTCTTACACTGGCATGAGCGGATAAGATCTCTTGCAGCTGCCAGAAGTTGTGTGTGAATACCAAAGAGTTTACGGCTATATCCTACGCCGCCTGGAGTAAATTCATAAATATAAATAGTTGGTTTGGATGAAAATGGTGAGCGTAGCATTGGAATTACACGTAAATCCATCGGATCTGTCATTACCCATAAAGGTGCAACATTTGAAAATACATTGGCAACTGCCTTGAGCCCGTCTGAAAGAGTTGACTCGGTCAATGCCAATATTTGCTTTACATCAGAGTCCATCTCCCACCAATACGCAGCTGTATGCATTGTAATTTCAGGGAGATGGATTTTCCCTGCACCAACATTTTCATGTGTTCCGAATTTGATTTTCTTGAAAAGTGTTGCCAGAGTAGTAACGCTTACTTCCCCAAACGAACGTCTGCCCAATGGAACAGGTGCCTCTTCAAATTGTTCGATAACCCTTATATCGGTTTTTGATTCGGCATCAGTATAATAATCTACAGATACTTGATGCACATAAGCCTTGCGGCGATCCCAATCTAACTTATCTACATGATACTGCTGACTTTCATGGATATAAATGGCTTCATCATGAACCATCATCGGTGCACCGAACAGATCTGTCTCACCGATTACCGTATCATCATTTGTAGTATCTATAATTACAACATTGTCCGGCGCAGCACGCCTCAGGCTGATTGTCTCTGCCGGATATGTTTCATCGCTCCAATGATATTGGTCACCCGCTTTGTGCACAACATGATGTTCTTCAAGATATTTTAAAAGTTCATCGGTTGCATCAATACCAAATTGTTCATCCACACGGAAGGGCAGTTCAAAAGCCGCACATTTAAGATGACTAAGCAGGATGATTAAATTATTCGGATCAATCACACCGGTCTCGGCAGGCCTTTCAAAAAAATATTGCGGATTATTCATCATGTATTGATCCAAAGGCGCACTGGATGATACTAATATAGCAATAGATAGGCTCTCTCGCCTTCCCGCACGTCCTGCCTGCTGCCATGTTGATGCAATTGTACCGGGATATCCTGCCATAACAGCCGCTGAAAGTTGGCCTATATCTATACCCAGCTCCAGTGCATTTGTTGAGACCACTCCTTGAATAGTACCATCGCGCAATCCTCTTTCAATTGCCCTTCTCTGTTTGGGCAGATAACCGCCACGATACCCACGAATTAACTGTGGCGATTTATGCAGGTGCTTCATAGTCTCACGCAGGTATGTGAGCAAAATTTCAACACGCATTCTGCTACGGGCAAAAACAATGGTCTGAACACCGGCTTGCAATAATTTTGACGCAATATATTGTGCTTCCTTGACAGAAGATTTTCTAATTCCCAACTCGGCATTTACCACAGGTGGATTATAGAAAATAAAATGCTTCCTTCCCCTCGGAGCTCCATTATTATCAATTAAAGTTGCAGGTGCTTCAATCAATTTTTCAAACAATTCCCGTGGATTTGCTATAGTTGCGGAACAACCGATAAACTGTGGATTGGAGCCGTAAAATTTACATATCCTTCGTAAACGGCGAATCAGATTGGCAAGGTGACTACCAAATACTCCTCTGTAAGTGTGAACTTCATCTATTACAATATATTTAAGATTTTCAAATAATTTAACCCATTTTGTATGATGCGGCAATACACCCTGATGCAGCATGTCAGGATTTGTAACAACAATGTGGCCAACCATACGGATAGCCTTCCTTGCTGAAACTGGTGTATCACCATCAAATGTATATGTTTTTATATCAATTTCCAAAGCTTTGACCATTTCATGCAGCTCAGCAACCTGATCTTGACTCAATGCTTTGGTAGGAAAAAGGTAGAGCGCCCGGTGTTCGGGATTATCCATGATCGATTGAATAATCGGCAGGTTATAACACAGTGTTTTGCCTGAGGCTGTTGGAGTAACAACGACATAATTTTCATTGTTTAGTGCAGCATTTATTGAATTTGCCTGATGAGAGTAGAGCTTTGTGATACCTCTCTCTTTTAATACGGAAACTATTTTCTTATTAATACCTTCAGGGAATTCTTCATAGATACCATCACTGGGTTCAATTATTTGCCAATGAGCAACATTCTTGCTGAAGCTTGGTGTTGAGCGTAAATAATCAATTAATTGATCTAAATTCATCTGCACTACAAAATTTTTATGAATAAACGGTTAATTTATGCTACAATATAGGAAAAAGCATTGTAACAAAAAATTGTTTTCTGTACTTTCATATAATATCCACATGTTTTTGATTATCGGAGGAGATCATGTTCATTAAAATTATCACATTATTATTACCATTTATAACATTGACCGCTGGTTTTGGACAAGATTCTTCAGTCACATTAAGATATCTGTTTAAACAAGGTGAGGCCATACAGTATAAAACAGAATCTCATGATAGTATGAGAATCGATATGGGAGGCCACTTCAATACAATGAAATTCACAAGACATGCAATACATACATTGATCGCTATTCAAACACCGCCGGATAATCCATACAAGATCAAGGTAATACAAGATACATCCTGGACTGATTCTGATTTGGGCGGTGGTTCGACGAATAATCGTAGAGGAAACATGAGAATACGCAATGAAGATGAAATTTTAACAATGACTGCTTTAGGTAAGGCCAGTGGCAGAGGAGCTGTTGTCTCTCCGTTTATTTTACCTCTGCCTGAACAGCCGATCTCTATAAATGATATATGGGAATTTAATATTGAAAAAAAACTACAGGGGCGCATGAAAGGCAGTTCGACAATTAAAGGTATTTGTCAGGTGTATGATTTAACTGCCACAACTGCTGTCATATTAGTCACCTTGGACATAGAAACAAATAGCAAATTCAGTGGTAATTTCAACGGGCGTGCCATCTCCATGACAACACACGCTTTATCAAAGGGGACACAGGCGGTCTACTTTAACTATATAAAAGGAAGAATTGAAGAAATAGTTAGTGAAATTACTGAAGAAAGTACATCAGAAGGGATGCGGTCAGGAAATAGAATAAATGTATCCAAGACCACAATTCGTCTTATAGAATGATATCTATTTCTGCAAAATAAGTTTCTGTTTTCTTATCAACGTACCGTCACTTGATTGTAGTACTGCAAAATAAATACCGGATGGCAGATCATTTCCTTCAAAAGTATATTGATGTGAACCGGGACTATCGTAACGATTGATCAATAGCTCCACCAGCCTGCCGCGTATATCATAGATTGCCAGATTAATCTGCATTGCCCTGTCCAATTCATAAACCAGTATAGTTTGTGAATTAAATGGATTTGGATAATTCTGCAGCAATCGAAATGAATCAATACCTAGCTGATCATCCGACACAGCCGACCTTCCTTTTAACAGATATTCAACGTATCTCTGCATTAATTCAATGGGAGTAGAGCCCTGCAAATATCCCTGTGAGTCCCATCCTTGATAAAACGCACCAAATATAATTGATGATGATATTATTCGATAATCTGCTTGCTCATCGTCACTGATTACGCGGCATAAGCCATCGTCACTTATTAGTACTACTCTTCCTCCATCATTAGAAATCTTATCAACAAAATTATCAGGATAATCCCATTTGGGATATTTAAGTACTATATCACTGGCCAATCCGTATTTCTGGCCAACAAGACTATTAACATTACCTGTCCAGTATGGTTCACCATCATGTAGATAGTTTGCAGAAAAATAGTTTAAAAGCGTTGTATTGAAAAGATTTTTAAAGAGATCATTGCCCTCAATATAAAGTGCTTTACCGCTATTTAAATATTGAATAATTTTTTCTTGCTCGACCGAGCTAATTGTGCCTGCAGGCGTTCCGCCGAATCATGAAGGGCAGAAGAAACCAAGTGTGATAAATAATATATCATAATTGCTGAGATTATCCGGCAAGTTTCTGCTTTTTGTTACACTATGCCCCAGTGTAGACAATGTTGTGTACAATCCGGTTTCACATCCTTCAACACTGTTTCTTTCATAAGCCCAAAAAGTACTGCTGTTATCATTATCCCATATAAAAATATTTGCACCGTAAACAGTACCTGCTGCACAAAATAATAATATTTTTAATATATTCTTGAACACCGTCTATCTCCATACAATTTGATAATAACAGCATTTTTTTTCATGCTTAATAGTATAAGCAATCTCCGGATAAAAAGATAAAAAAAAGTTTCTATGTTGATTTGAATGGATAATGTTCTTCTTTTCTATCCTTTCCAACAGCCGACTTCTTCAGGGACATATTAGGATTCTTCACAAATTTTTCACTGAATTGAATCTATTGTCACGAGAATAAAATGATTTCAGGACGCATTCCATTCCAAACGACAGGGAGTAAAATCTCAGTCTCCGCCTGTCAAGTATGTAAGATAAATTTCCAATAACATATCTAAAGAAGTACTTGTTTCAGTTGTGTGGATAGCTCCGAAGACAATTGTAGATGCAATAATTTTGGCAGAATCTGTAATTTTTCCCGCAACTCTGCATCGTCTATCCTGGGATTCCAGGAAAACATCAGCCTGAAGGGGATCAATTTCATCGGGGCTCTCATCTGTCCAACCCCACTTGGGAAAATTGAAATACATTCCAGCTGTGGTGCTAGTGTCATAACCTTTGAGATTTTTAATATTGCCAAGCCAGGCTCCATTGCCATCACTCTTGAATGTACCGGGTAACCATGGAGCAACATCAGAACCACGGTGATCTCTATATAGATCATTTCCTTCTATATATAGAGCCCCACCCTGTTTCAAATAATCTATGAGAATACTTTGCTCGACCGAGCTAATAATGCCAGCAGGCGTTCCGCCGCATCACGAAGGAGCCAGATAACCTAAAGTAATAAAGACAACCTTATATTCATGGAGCTCAGAAGGGAGACGCCTGACTATATTTACATCATGCCCCAGACGGCGAAGAGCATCATAGACAGGTTTCTCTGTGCCTACCCATTTTCTTGAGTCTGTATGAGATACGGCTGCATCATTATCATGATCCCATATGAGGACCTGAGCTGAATACGTTGAAAATGTTCCCAATAAAAAAAGATATAAAATTATCTTTTTACCCACTCTTCAGATCCTCATTTCCTTACATATTTATCAATAAAAAAGCGATGAACAGTAGTGTCATTTGTAAGTTCCGGATGAAAAGTCATTGCAAGAATACGCTCATTACCTGCCATTACTACTTCATCATTATGAAACCCGATGGCCTTTGTTCCTTCTCCCAACGAACGAATACGCGGTGCGCGTATAAAAAAACCCTCCACCAAAGTTTCAATCCCGTCCACGCGAACATCATCAATGAAAGAATCTACCTGCCTGCCATAGCCATTACGTTCAACACTTATATCAATCAATCCAAGTGTCTCCATATTATGATTGATCAAGCTGGTTGAGAGTGCAATCAATCCGGCGCATGTTCCCATAATCGGTTTATTTTCATTAAATTCGATAAGGGCATCAAACATGCCTGTTTTTTTTAAAAGCTTGACAAAAGTAGTAGATTCGCCACCCGGTATCACAAGCCCGTCACACAATGCCAGTTCTTCATTATAACGGATATTGGGCGCATTAACGCCCAATTTCCGTAAACTTTTCTGATGCATTGCAAAGTCGCCCTGAATTCCCAGAACGCCAATTTTTAATTTCATCTACCAGCCTCGTTCCTGCATTCGCTCATTTTCCGGAATCTTATCAATCTCAAGACCAACCATTGCATCTTTCAAACCTTCAGAAGCCTGAGCAACAATATCAGGATTATCAAAATGCATTGTAGACATGACAATGGCCTTTGCACGGGCAGCAGGATCATCAGATTTAAATATGCCTGATCCTACAAATACAGTCTCTGCACCCAATTGCATCATGAGTGATGCGTCTGCAGGAGTAGCAACACCACCGGCAGCAAAGTTTGGTACAGGCAGTTTGCCATGTTTTTGTACATATTTCAACAGATCAACCGATACACCCATCTCTTTTGAAGTATTTACAAGTTCTTCATCACCCAACATTGTAATACGACGCATATCAGACTGTACCATACGCATATGCCTGACAGCTTCTACAATATTTCCACTGCCTGCTTCGCCTTTTGTACGGATCATTGCCGCACCCTCGGCAATACGCCTCAATGCCTCTCCCAATTCACGACATCCACAGACAAATGGTACCTTGAAACCCCATTTATCTACATGATACTTATCATCGGCCGGTGTAAGCACTTCACTCTCATCAATAAAATCTACACCCAGCGACTCAAGCACCTGTGCTTCGGCAAAGTGACCAATACGACATTTTGCCATCACCGGTATTGAAACAACTTTCATTATCTCTTTAATCATCTGAGGATTTGACATACGTGCAACACCACCGTCTCTGCGTATATCTGCAGGAATCCGCTCCAGCGCCATCACGGCCACTGCACCGGAGTCTTCGGCTATCTTGGCCTGCTCAGAATTAGTCACATCCATAATAACTCCGCCTTTAAGCATCTCGGCAAGACCTACTTTCAATTTATAATCTTTTGAAAACTTGAACATGTGTAGCCTCCTGTAA
This sequence comes from bacterium, assembly GCA_023139105.1. Classification (GTDB taxonomy): domain Bacteria; phylum Zhuqueibacterota; class QNDG01; order QNDG01; family JAGLOF01; genus JAGLOF01. Next base: position 4,239 of record JAGLOF010000136.1, on the reverse strand, counting down.
CAAAAAAGAAATTTTATTTAAATTAAATAGAAAACTATTGATTGTAATAATATAAAAATAAATACCATTGAAATTCAACAAAATTAATCATTCCGGGCAGACCAATTTTTTTAAAAATTAACCTTGCTTTTAGCAGTCCAATCCCTTTTCTTAAGTGTTATGACAATTTTAATTCTTTCAATATTCTGGGCATGCTATCTGATCAACTGGACGCTTTTACTGCATTATTTGCAAAAGAGTGAAAAAAAACATATAGATGCGAATAAAAACACAGAATATATATCAATATTAATACCAGTTAGAAATGAAATTGCAGTGCTGCCATCTCTGTTTAAAAGCCTGGATTCTCTTGATTATCCTACAGATCTTTTAGAGATACTACTGATTGATGATTGTTCCACGGACAATTCTCTTATTCAAATACAAGATTTCTGCTCTTCGAGAAAGCATGCTACATATATTAAAGCCGACACTCCCCTGGGTAAAGCACAGGCTCTTGATTTACTCTCAACGAGCTCAAAGGGAGATGTGCTGTTTTTTACTGATGCAGATTGCACTGTTCCTGCAAATTGGATATATGACCATCTGGAAAAATATAATGCCGGAACAGGGCTGGTTGCCGGAAATGTATGTATAAAAACATCATCAAATAATAACAAAATTTTCAATTTTTGGCAAAATCTTGACTGGATAAGATTTTCAACGGCCGGATCAATGTGGATTAATCTTGGCAAACCACTGTCTATATTCGGAAATAATTTTTCTGTAAGAAGAGAAGTGTATCTGGATGCCGGAGGATTTGCTGAGGCAGCTCATTCAATTACCGAAGACTACACACTGCTTGCCAACATTATCAAAACATCCAGCCTGAAAATAAAATGTGTTGAACCTTCTAAAAATTGGATAGAGACTGCCCCTGAACACAATTTCAATGATTTTTTACGTCAAAGACGCAGATGGGCGATTGGTGCGCGGGGCAGGTCAGCTATTTCGACCTTCCTTACTATTATAGCCATTGCACCATTTTGGATTATCATTCTAACCTTTGCAATGGAATATTCCATTGCCGGTATTTCCAGCCTCCTGATCTGGATCCTATTGGAATTCAATATCAACTACACACTATTAAATCAAAAACAGACCTCCCCCGGCATACTGCAAATTCTGACATATCCGTTTTTCTTTACATTTTACACTTTATGTGCTCTGCCCGCTTTCTTTACTGCGCACAAGATTCAATGGAAAGGGAGAGACATTGATGTAAAGGCACAAAAATTATGAAATCTTTATACCCCCTGCTTTGCAACTATTACATTACAACCAGATGTAATGCGCGATGCACTTTCTGTAATATACACCGGCACCAGGGAAATGATGCTGTTACGGATAATGTCATGACCAACCTTGAGGATCTGCATAGGCTTGGTATTAGTTTCATAGATTTTACAGGTGGTGAACCTCTGCTTCATAGAGATTTGACGCTATTTCTACAGAAAGCAAAATCTCTGCGCATGCGCACTACTATTACCACCAATACTCTACTATATCCGCAAAAAGCCAAACAATTAAAAGGATTGATAGATTTTCTTCATTTTTCTATGGATGCTCCCAATGCCGCAGACCATAATGCCATACGGGGCGTATCCTGCTTTGATCATGTAATGCAATCAATTGATATAGCAAAGTCTATCGGGGAAAAACCCGACCTTCTCTATACAATAACAGAAGAGAATAAACACCATCTCTCTGAAATGATTAGCATTGCACAAAAACATAGATTAATCCTAATAGTTAATCCTGTATTTAGTTATTTTGGCAATGAAAATGCGTCCATTGAAATGTTGAAAGAACTGCAAGATCATAAACATACTCCATATGTATATATTAATCGTGGAATCATAAAATTTATGATTGATGGAGGAAATTGCATTGAAAAACCACGCTGCCGTTCTGTAAAAACTACAATAGTGATCAGTGAAGACAATTATCTGCTTCTTCCCTGTTATCATCATTCCCAACAAAAAATATTAATAGATGGAAATTTGCCGGAATTGTGGAAATCACAAGATGTACGAAAAGCCGAATCCATGCAGGGAAGACATACTTTTTGTAAAAATTGTTCAATCAGCTGTTATTTTGACCCTTCATTCGTTCATACTATCGATCAATATTTCTGGCTGAGCCAGCTATCTAAAGTTAAATATACGTTTGATAAATACATAAGATAGTCACACGATCTGAGGGATGACATACATCTTCATAAAGTATGTCTCTCCTGCATGCTCCTGGCAGGAGTCTACAATAGAGAGAATTAAAAATGTAGAGTCCGCTATTGTTTGTACAGGTGAACCTTTGAATGATGGATCCCTGCCAAGAGCATGCAGGCTGAGTCCCGGTTCTGTACGAGGGATGACAGTTTTTTAGGGATGATAAAAATCTTAAAAAGTATGTCTCTCCTGCATGCTCCTGGCAGGAGTCTACAATAGAGAGGATTAAAAATGTAAAGTCCGCTGTTGTTTATACAGCTGAACCTTTGAATCATGGATCCTTGGCTCCATCCGTTCTAATCTGTGTAATCCGCGTCATACCCATCCGGGCACTATGTCCGTGTTCAATTTCCTTTTGCTCTCTTAACAGTCCCGATAAATTCAATACATAGTAGAAAATAAAAAAAGAGCTGTACAGGAAAAGTATCCCGGCCAGCTCCATAAATTTAGCGACACTATATGTTTAAATAATGCTATTTCAAATTATAGTCCAACACTCACAGTACCTGACATGGCAATGCTTACAATCTCAGCATTCAATGGATTATTTGACATCAAGAACAATTCTGCCAGTACATTTCCGGTAGCAAGATACTCTAAAGCTCCGGCAAACTGTGAATTAATTGCTGCCAATTGTGCCGTTGTAAACATAGAAGCCCAATCAGCCAGATTAAAAGTCTGCCCTGCTGACAGAGTAATGGCTACTTCAAAACTGCTGAATAATGATGTCGCTGTAGACGGTTTAATACGAATTAAAATTTTTAACTCTGATGTACCCTTATTCCGTATCTCACCGGATAATGAATAGTCAGAGATATCGCCAATACTATCAGCATAACCTGAATATTCTGAGCTGGCCGCTATTACTCTACTCATATAGCCTGCGGGATTAAAAACAAATTCCAGAGTATTTACTATCAAATGCGGACTGCTTGATTCTTCGGCAGAAAGGAAAATATTGACTGCATTCCAACCATTATCATGAAGGTTATCAAAATATGATTCAAGCTCAGTACCATTAAAAATAAAGCTCTTCGTTTGATTACCAGCAACATTGACCGAGCCAATCAAAGTTGCATCATTAATATCGGATGATGTGCCTACATAGACTTTGAACACAACGGAAGCTGCATCCAGATTATTAATCTCACCTCTGATTTTCCCGCCACCTTCACTGATAACCCATGCAAGCAATGCTGCATCAGCTGCACTTGATGGCGTAAATGGAAGTATGTGAAAAGCTGAGGCCTTAGCAATTTTTGCAGTGCTGCCCAGTTGAATGTTGTTAGCTCCAACTTGAACAATTTCTTCTTCTGCTGTAGCTGTATCATCTTCAAAAAGTGTCTCTTGAACAACGATGTCTTTTTGAAGTGCTTCATTGAGCAATTGCTCACAACCAGTTGAAAATATTAGAATACCTGCCAAACTAAATATTGATAGTATGTGCAGGAATGTTTTAGTGAATGTTTTCATTTTGTCCTCCAGCCATGAAAAAACTTTTTATATTGTGTTTTGATTCATAGCAAATATACTGCCACTTGATAAAAATAAATTTTTATGTTCAACATATCAATAAGCAGATATCCTGTATGAACAGAAAACGGAAAAATCTGCCATGATGTGGGCAATAAAGGTTCAGAATACCCGATAATCCATTATGAGCGTCACAGGGGAGGGATATTCATTCCGTGTGGCCGGGGGGAAGCGAATATGGCACGATCGCTTAATCGGAACTTGCAAATCGGAACTTGTGACAAGTCCGTCATTCACAAATACCAAATACCAAATACCAAATATCGAATATCAAATATCAAATATCCTGTTTTCGACACTTTTCAGTTGTTAAAAAAACAAAGCTATAAAAAACAGCAACTTAAGTACACTAAAAACGATTATTGGGGTGTCCCAGCATATTTTTTGTAATATTTACACCTGTCGAATCGAGTGAGTATTATTTGACTCGGTTAACATG
>JAGLOF010000135.1 GCA_023139105.1 bacterium | reverse complement strand
CATCATTTAATCCGAGCCATCTGTGACGCAGACATCCATTAGGTACGCAGAATACATACCAAACCCAACCTCCAACAACTGTCACCCCCGAATGCTCCTATCGGGGGTCTTCGTTCATCAATGGATATAGCAGGCCGTTTGTAGGATGGGCCTGCAGCCCATAAAATTCATGTAAATCATGGGCCACAGGCCCATCCTACAGACTCGGATCATAATACCTTGCACCAAAATAATCTGAACCACAGAGACCCATGATGTATGGATGACCATGATAAAAGAACAGGCTGACAAGTTCATGCCAGCCCATTAAGATTAAAGAAGCATTGTCTTTTATCATGGTTCATCATTTAATCCGGGCCATCTGTGGTTCAGATAATCGGGCAACATTATGTTTGAGTGCCTGGAAAGGAGCCAAAAAGGTGAAGTGAATGAACCCCAATCAGGTCGGTTGTATTTCCTAAACTACACCACCATACCAGAAAAATCCATTCCTAAAAGCCCAACATGGTCCACCTTGAATGTTATTGTGGTCTTTATTGTAATATCTAAAAAGCCCTATTTGTAAAATTTGTGGGTTTGAGACATCCGCTAAAATTATGGAGTGTCCAATTAAATCGGGGCGACTTAAAAAAAACTCTCCTATAGTCATCATTTCAATAACTTCATTATTACATATAGCTTGTTTGATAAAAGGTGGTAAATTTTTATGTTTTTTAAAATACTTAATTCGCGGGTCACTCTCAGGAATTGAATCGGGTACTTCATATTTTGTCATCGTGAATAAGTCTTTAAAGTACTGAGGTTCACCAGATTCTCGCATTTTCTCATCTATTGCCACTTTTCGATATTCCTCAGTACTGTAATAATCATGTAAATCTCCATGTAGTATCCCACTATTACCAGATTTACACTTTAAAACAGAGAATAACATTACCGTGAGGATTATACTTACTCCAAGTCGTTTTCTCATCATATCCTCCTAGAATATCTACTCACTATATCCACCAGTTTGTAGGATGGGCCTGCGGCCCATAAAATTTATGTAAATCATGGGCCACAGGCCCATCCTACAGACTCACATCATACTACCTAGCCCCAAAATAAAACCACCTCAACGCAATCTACAAAACTACAAATATTGACTACCAACGGATGAATACTAATGTAATATATTGACCGTAAACCTGCAAGATGATAATCCTCAATATTACATTCCCGGCAATTAAATCTACACACTAAGAAAAATTAACACTTGACACCCCGGCATTCACTTCATATATTTCTATGACCGAAAATACAATTATAGTCATAGGGTTTTTATGGGAAGAGCATTTACACTGCAAGAAAAAGCAGTAATCAGGAAGAAGGTTATCACAACAGCGATTGAGCTCTTTGGGCTATACGGCCTCAAGAAGACATCCATAGATGACATTGTCAAAGCAGCCGGCATTGCAAAAGGCACATTCTATCATTTTTTTGAATCCAAAGAATCACTATTCTTTGAAGTATTCAGTACACTGGAAGATACTGTGCAAAAACCCATGCTGGAAAAGCTGGCAGCAATAAAGCCACTAACCCGCAGCGCACTTGCAGATTTCCTGTATGATAGCATCTCAATACTACAGACTCAGCCTCTGTTGAAACGTTTCATGTCAGGTGAAGATTTTAAACATCTCTGGCATCGATTCACACCGGAACAGATTGAAGCTCTGTCCAAAAAAGATATAGAGGCCTTTAGACCGCTTATAATCAAATGGCAGGAAAATGGTGAAATAATTACAGAAAACATAGATGTCATTGTTCAAATGATTCGCTGTTATTATATGCTGGTACTCCACGAGAAAGAGATTGGCACACAGCATTTTAATCTCACTCTTAAATTGATGGCCCAGGCCGTCTCAAACAGGCTGGTGATGAATGATTAAAGTTGAAAATATGTACTACACATATCCTGATGGTTCTGAGCCTGCTCTGCATGATATCAATTTCCAGGTTAGAACAGGTGAAATTGTAGGTTTTCTGGGCCCGTCAGGAGCCGGGAAGTCCACAACACAAAAAATCTTGATTCGCTTACTGAAGAACTACAAAGGCAGCGTACAGATATGGGACAAAGAAGTCAGCACACTGGACAGGCAGGCTGCATGTAAGATTGGCGTGGCCTTTGAAGTACCGCGTTTTTATACCAAGTTGACTGCGCGTGAAAACCTTGCCTTTTTTGGAGGGCTATACCCGGGTCCTTTGGAAAATGCCGGAGACTTACTAAAATCCGTCGGCCTGTCAGGTGACCTGGACACACGTATCTCCGCCTTTTCCAAAGGCATGCGCATGCGCCTCAACTTCTGCCGCGCTGTGCAGCATAATCCTGAATTATTGTTTCTGGATGAACCCACAGCCGGCCTTGATCCCGTTTACGCGCAACGGATAGAACAACTCATTTTACAACGACGTGAAGCCGGTGTCACAGTCTTTCTCACCACGCACAACATGCATGTAGCTCAGAACCTATGTGACCGTGTGGCTTTCATAGTAGATGGGTGCTTGACTTTAATTGATACGCCGCGAAACCTTAATCTTCAATATGGACGGCGCAGCCTGACAGTTGAACATCTTAGCAACGGACAAATTGAAGCTGCCGAATATAACCTGGACGGGCTTCATTCAAATAAGACTTTTCAATCTATCTTAAAGACCGGCAACATTGAAACCATGCATACGCAGGAGGCCAGCCTTGAAGTGGTTTTCCACAAGGTCACCGGGAGTCGTCTGACATGATTTTCTGGCATTTAATCAAAAACGATTTTCGCTTCCAATTCCGTCACGGCATTCAGAATGCCTATGCAGTAGTTATTGCTTTATATATAGCAGTAATCCATCTTCTACCCATAACAATACGGCAGGAACTGCTGACCGGACTGTTATTTTCCGATGTTACGGTATTCGGATTTTTCTTTGTTGGCGGTATTGTATTGTTGGAAAAGTCTCAAGGCGTACTATCCCCGCTTTTCATGACACCTGTTCCTCCTGTATGGTATCTTTGCTCCAAAGTAATAACAATGATGCTGAACAGTCTGTTCTTTGGATCAATCCTTATAATCTGCTCAGGTATAACTGTTATCAATTGGAGTGAAACACTTGTGTCTGTACTGCTGATGTCCGCTCTTTTTACAACTACGGGACTGATCATAGCAATGCGGGCACAGCACATCAATTCTTATTTCCTGCTCGCAGTACCAGTCACAATGCTAATGGCAGCTCCAATGGCACTACTGGCACTTCCACAGATCCACTCATGGTTATGGCTGAATCCGGTTACAGGTGGATGGCAGATAATGGCGTCAGGTTTGCTTGGTCATGACATTGCAATATGGCAGGCAGTGCTCGTTACTTCTGTCTCAATTATCGCTGCAATGGTATTGGCTAAAAACTGGCTTTATCGATTTGTCATCACAGGAGGGCAATATTGATGAATACCTGGCAATTAACAGATCTAAAACATATCTGGCGCGATGGCAGCCTGCGTATGCTGCTGTTTGCCCCTTTATTAATAATGGGTGTATTTGGCCTGGGGTTTCCTGTATTAGGCAATTGGCTTAATACACGCTACGGAATTGATTGGAATCTATACCGACCATTTATTGCCGGTTTTGCCGCCATGTTAATCCCCATGCTGTTTGGATTCATGATGACTTTTATATTAGTTGACGAGCGGGATGAGGGATTGATTGAATATTTCCGTGTGACGCCGCTGGCAGCAAAGGGTTATCTGGCACATCGATTAGGCATGACATGGATATTGGGATCTATTGGATCATGTCTGGCTTTGGCATTACTCTGGCCAGGGGATTATCCGATATTTTGGTTAATTATGACATCAGCACTGTTGGGCACACAGGGCATGCTCTTTACATTGCTCATCAGTACATGGGCAAGCAATAAAGTAGAGGCTCTTGCTATTGGAAAAGCCGCTGGGTTGGCACTGGTCTTTCCGGCTATTGCCTATTTTGTGGACTCACCCCTGCGCTTCCTGGCAGCACCCATCCCTCATTTCTGGGCAGGTGTAATCTTTAGACAGATTTCCAATAATTCAGACATTTTACTGCCTATGCTCATTGCCTGGATCCTTCATTCAGGAACTACCGCACTTCTTATTAAAAAATTTATGAAAAGAATTGATTAGTTCAATTAAGTCAATTCTTACTTACACCTTTCATCTATTAAATAAGCCTTCGCAAAACATATCAGGTATATATATACCAGCCATGCTTAAACTGAAAATTTAAAAACAATTCAACAGAACTGTAACAGAGCACACCTGCATTGTGCCGGTATTGATAAATAACCTGTGATTTCCTTATCAGGTCAAATATTTTATATTTTTTCACGAACCATGAAACAATCAGCAACACATTCCCGTATTCTTTCATGAACAATGAAAAAATACCAATAAAACCAGGAGTATTATTATGCTGAGCAAGCTGGAAGATCAGATACTGACTATCACTTGGAAGCTGAAGGGAGAGGCCTATGGTGTTAATGTTTTTCAGCATGTCCAGAAACTTAGCGATAAAAAGCTGGCTGTAGGTGTAGTCTACGCTAATCTTGACAGATTAACAAAAAAAGGACTTCTTGATTCCTGTCTTGGAGAGCCCACACCAATGCGGGGCGGTATGCGGAAAACCTATTATAAAATTACAGATCAGGGCATAAAAATCCTTCAGCAATCTATGCTTGAAACCGATAGATTCTATCAAGAATATAGCAGATTAACCCTTGGGAGTGAATAAACATGTCAAAGAATAAAATCCAACCACCGCGCTTTCTCCGTAATCTGTTTCGATTGCTATCCCTTGATTCAATCAGCAACCAGTCCTTTATTGGTGATTGTGAAGAACTATACTCCATCATTCAGGAACAGAACGGAAGCTCTGCTGCCAATGTATGGTATTTTACTCAAATCATTAAGTCACTTCCCGCTATTTTCTGGAAACAAATAACCTCGACAGGGCAACTCACTATTCATTATACACAATTTACGCTAAGATATTTACGCAAACACGTTACTCTGTCAGGAATTAAATTGGCCAGTCTGACCATTGGTCTTATCTGTGTAATACTCTTTTATTTTAATTGGCAATATGAAACCGGATTTGACCGTTTCCATGAAAACTTTGATCATATATATCGTTTAGACACAGAAACCGAAGACATGTATTTAACATATACTCCATTCCCCATGGCCGAGTTAATGAAAGAACATGCACCTTTTATAAAATCTGTCAGTTGCCTTTATTCTCTGTCTCGTCCAACATTAAAAAGCAGGAATGCTGTAACGGAGGTCATTATTGCAGCTACAGATAAAGATTTTTTTAACATCTTTACACTGGAGATGCTTGAAGGTGATATTGAAACTATTTTCAACAGTAAGAACACAGTAATACTCAGCAAAAGCAAAGCTCTTGAACTTTTTCAGAATCAAAATCCTCTGGGGCAGGAACTGGAACTATCCCTTTCATACAAAAATACAATTGAAATTAAAAAAATCACTGTTGGTGGTATATATAAAGACTTGCCTGAACAATCAACCCTGGATGTAGAGGCACTGTTATCATGGAAGTCTTTAACTCAATTTGAAGATCCCAAAAAAGCATGGGATTTCATGGCCAGGACATATATACTACTTTCAGATGATGCACAGCCGGCCATTCTGAAAAAAATAATAAACAATCAGTTCAAAACTGAAAAACCGGAGAAAATTTATGGAGGCCTGGCAAAATCCAGGGAGATACATCTGACACCTTTCTCTAGAATCCATTCAAATACACCGGGACTAAAAACCTATCTTTCCATCTTTGCCGCTATAACATTTTTTGTCATCATGCTCTCATGTATCAATTATATCAATTTAACCACTAATCAAGCATTGGAGAGAACAAAAGAAATCGGAATTAAAAAGGTTAATGGTGCCGAACGATTCCATCTGAGCACTCAATTCATTCTGGAATCAATTATTACTGCAATGCTTGCGTTGTTGATCTCTTTCATTCTATTTATGGCCATGTTGCCCGCATTAAACGGTATACTTGGTAAAAACATTACTTTAATGAGCCACTTCACTCCACACAATATTGTATTTCTGCTGATCATCACATTGATTATCGGCATTATTTCCGGAGCATATCCGGCACTTTATCTTTCTTCAATCAAACCCCAGAACTTATTTTATCAAAGCCGTGTTTCACACACATCCCGCTCAACTATTAAACGTGTATTAGTAACATTTCAATTTTTAATATTAACTATATTACTAACCAGTGCACTCATTGCTAAAAAGCAGCTTATGTACATTAATAATGCCGATTTAGGTATGAACCCTGAAAATGTCATCATTATTAATACCAATCATGATATTTTCAGACGCAGTGATACCGGACTTAAACCTTTGAAAGATGCACTTCAATCTCATACAGATATTATTTCCATTAGCAATTCATGGCAGCTCCCCACTAAAATGAGTCCCCACCTGCCTGTAGATAAATCCAACACATCGGATATTGAGCGCATACAGTTTGCATCACTCATCGCCTCAAAAGGCCTATTGGAGACCTATGGCATCACTCTGAAATCCGGACGATTCTTTGAGGAATACATAAAATCTGAAATAAGTACTGTAGTAGTCAATGAAACAGCCGTAAAACAATTAGGTTTAACAAATCCACTTGGTGCAAAAATCACATCATGGGGGGGCTGTCATCAGCAGTTTAAAATGGAAAGTATCATCATTGGTGTTATTAAAGATTATCACAGCAAGTCCTTACATCACTTTATTCCACCGCTAATCATCGAGCAAGGTTCAGATTGGGGGACTTATCTGGCAGTTCGCACCGCACCCGGCAAACATGACTATGCGCTTAACTACATTCATAAGAAATGGCAGGAGCTATATCCAAATATCACTTTAAAACATGAACTGCTTAATGACATTATTAAAAAAGAGTATCATTCAGAGAATCGCCTGGTAAAATTGAGTCAGACCTTCTCCCTGCTCTCTGTACTAATTGCTCTGTTGGGATTAATTGGCCTTATCACATTCCATACAGACCGCAGAAAAAAAGAGATCGGTATAAGAAAAGTATTGGGAGCGGAAAGTCGTAATCTGTACTGGCTTCTCATCCGGGAGTTCATAAAACCGGTACTTTGGGCTAATGCCATTGGTCTGCCTATTGCCTGGTTGATTATTCAAGAGTGGATGCAACAGTTTGCCTATAGGACATCCACTCCACTGAGTCTTTATATTTTTGCAGGATTCATGACAATAATCATTGCAGTTTTTACCGTCAGCATGCAAATCATGAGAGCCATCAGAACCAATCCTACTCATTACCTTAGAAGTGAGTAACGCATATCAGTTTTTTAAATAAAATGGGCAGCCGCTCTGGCTGCCCATTTCAGCATTCTGAAAAAATAATAATACCCTGTTACTCCACATTAATCTCACCCGCCTTCTTCAATGCAAGCTTAGTCAGAATAGGACCGATAATCTCGAAGAAGATACAGGTCGCCGTGACCGTAGTGATCACCATGGCACCTATCTGATCTCCTGTGGTCACTGCCTGACCGTTTACTGTATCAATGACACGCCCAATACCCTTGAACTCATGCTTGACAATAAGCGCAAGGCCAATAGCCACACCAGCCTGAGATAGAATGCCAAGTCCTATCCATTTCTTTATCTTTTCCTGCACATGGCCCATCATGCCGCCCAGACGTGAGCCCAGTATTAATCCACCTGAACGTAACACTACATAGACTATACCCAATAGCCCGAGAGATGGCAGTGCGGAGAGATGCAGGTTGGCACCAGCCAGTGTAAAAAACAGGATGAATAACAATGGCATGAAGATGGGCAGGCGGTCATGCATTTTCTGCACCAGGTTATACGGTTGTGTATTTACAATGACCATACCGAAAATCATATTGGTCAGAATTAAAGATAGGTGCAACCACTGACAAAGGCCGATTGAGGCAAAGATGAAACCAACAATAAGTATAAGAATATCTCCGGCTTGCTCCAGACGCCGTGCCAGCCATGAAAATACGCTGGCAAGAACAGCACCTGTGACAATACTCAGAATCACTTCTTTTAAAGGGACAAGCAGAGATGAGACAATTGAACTCTCTGTACCGGTGACTTGGCCTTCAAGCATCATGCGGGCAATGGCTGCAGCAAATCCAAAAATAATGATACCCAGGCCATCATCAAAACCTACAACAGCAT
>JAGLOF010000134.1 GCA_023139105.1 bacterium | reverse complement strand
TAGGAAGATTGCCAGTTAGTGCCCAGATCCCGAAAAAAACAAAAACAAAAGCAGCGAATGACTCGACAAGAATTATATAAATGATGCCAACGCCAAGTTTTTTTAATGAGGCAAAACGAAGCTCTAAACCAATTGAAAGTGCTACAAAACCAAGGGCAATTTCAGTAAGAAACGAAAGATTGGTCTGTATATGCTCATTGAGTAGATTAAAAAGAGATGGCCCCAACACTACACCGAATATCATAAACCCTATAATAGAGGGCAGCCTCATGTGCTTCATGTTACGACCGAAATAAAAACCCAATATAACCATAACGGCCAGAAGAAGAAAAAGCGGCAGCTGAAGACCATGTGCAGTATGTTCCATGTCTACTCCTATACGTCCAGGCTTCCAACTGTAAATGACAGATCCTGCACAAGAGCCATTACGCCACACTGTTCAGGTAGATTTTCAATAAGTGCATTTAGTTTCTGAAGTGCTCTATTTGTCTGAGTGCGCGGTACAATGGCCATTATAATCCGGTTGAAACCTTTTTGGTCTGAGGCCCAGAAACTTGTAAAAAGAGGCATATGGTACAGATACTTCCCGGCATTGTTAGCTTCTATGATGGATAAATGTCCATTATCCACCTCTGCTAAAATATCAAGGACATCTGAAAAACTATCTTCATCCTGCACAACAACTGTCATTAAGTTATGTTCCATTTGAACGGGGACATCTTTATCTTCAGGTTGTTGATTTATAATATATTCGTAAATTGTTTCGGCTGAAGTCATTGAAAGTATGGCTTTTACATGATCAGCCTGTCGCAGAAAACGCGCAATATTTGACAAAACACCCAGATGCTGATTCCGTTTAGCTGTGGGAGCAATAATAAAAACAAAGAGCTTTGCCGGTGCATCATCAAGTGAGTCAAAATCCGCACCGTCAGAAAGTGTTAGCAATCCAACGATAAAATCATCCACTTTATCGGATGAAAAGTGTGGTATGGCAATGCCATTACCAAACCCTGTTGATCCCATGCTCTCACGTTCACTGAATCCCTTAAAAAAATCATTTTCATTCACTGAAGACTGATTCTTATGCTTACATGCCAATGCAGCCAGCTGCCTGAGAACATCTTCTTTATTTTTGACTCCTGTACCTACATCAATGCATTCTACAGATAAATACTCGGCTAATTTCATAATAAGCTCCTTCATTGAGATACAATGATCTACCAACAGTAAATCGCACATAATATACAATTACTTTTACGGAAAAACAAATTGACTTCAGACCTTGACTTACTCGCTTTTATGTATTACTTTATTATACATCGATCGGTAATTATTTTTAGGGAGACGAAATGCCCGATCAACAATATCACATACTCTATGCTGAAGATGAAATTTCTAACCGCGAGCTGTTGGAGATTAAATTAAACAAAGCCGGATTTGCCTTCACCGGTGCCAGAGATGGACAGCAAGCCTGGGATATTTTCCAAAAAAATCATTTCGACCTGGTAATTCTTGATCATTATATGCCGGGCATGGATGGTCTGGATGTGGCCAAACTCATAAAGGCAAAAAGTCCGCAAACACCGATAATCAGCATAACCAGCAATGACAATCTTACTAAAACACTTCTGGCCGCCGGATATGATGCTGTATTAATTAAACCGATTCGAGGTAATTCCGTTGTTGAAACAATCAACAAACTGCTTGTCAAAAAATAGTGAAATTTAGCAGACCGAATATAGTGCAGCAGAACACCGAATGTAAAATCCCCCAAGAATTCTTACTTCAACATTCGATATTGGCTATTGGACATTGGATATTCATCATTTATAATGAACGGTGAAGATTTCAGGCTGAGTCCCGGTTCTGTACGGGAGGCGACATGAGTGAAAAGTGTGTACAATACCTCATCTTTGTGCCATCGAACGATTACCAGCTGCTATCCAGCCACTCCAGGAACCTACATATAACCTTGGCATGTCCAGACCTGCATGAATTAAAGCCAGGATATTATGGCACGCTGTTACACCTGAACCACAATATAAAACAATATGTCTCGGAGACCTTTGGCCAATTGCAGATTCAAATCGCTGTAATATCTGTTCTCCACTTATAAAAAAACCGGATTCATCTATATTTCCTGCAAATGGTATATTTACGGCACCGGGAATATGCCCGCCAATTGTATCGATAGTTTCATTTTCTCCCAGATAACGCTCGCGACTTCTTGAATCTATCAGGCAATAATCCGAATCCAGGCGAATACTCTCAACCATATCTGCATCAACTAGCAGATGTGTCTGCAAATTCATTTCAAATATACGGGCAGCGCAAATATATGGCTCATTACTGACAGGTAGATCTGCGGCTTTCCATGCTGTCCAGCCTCCGTTTAAAACCGCTGCATTCTCATGTCCAAGCCATTTCAACATCCACCACAACCTGGAAGCAATTGCACCTCCTACATCGTCATAGACCACAACCTGTACATCTTTGTCAATACCCCATGTACCCAGCCTGGCAGCAAATATCTCAGGCGTGGGCATAGGATGACGCCCTGTCTGTCCCGGAATAATTGGAGAAGAAAGATCATGATCGAGATTTGCATACACAGCACCCGGTATATGCGACTGGCAAAACGCCTGATAACCAGCATCAGGATCATTTAATGAAAATCTACAATCAACAATAACACATTCGGAATTATTTAGCATGCCCTTCAAAGCATCTGTATCAATAAGTGTCGTATAAGCCATATTTACGTCCTAATCTAATATGTAGTTACAGGATGAGACTCAATAAGATTGTAAAATACAAATACAAACCGACATTGTAAAGAAAAAATATGGAGCTATGTTGATTTGAGTGTGTAAAGGTTGATGATAAAATATAAGAAGAGCAGGTGGACTTGCAACAAAGAAAAACAAAAAAGAGCACTCGATTCAACATAGAGCCCCAAAAAAAAAGAAATAATTCACTTAGAACCCAAAGATTAACCGTTAAAATACCCGTTAATTTTCATTTTGCACATAAAATTTGCTATTTTGTTGATATCAAGATATTATAACAGTCTGTTTCAGTGTTTTGTATAATTGCTTTGATGTAAAAAAAACCGATTTTCTGCCTTTACATGATCTTTACATTGTGATATTAAAAATCAACAAAAATAAATACAAGGGATGGTTATCCATGAAACATGTAAGACTCAGTTTGATCTTATCCGGCCTGGTTCTTTTTGCCTGTGTATGCCAGAAGAAGAACTCAGAACATGCTGGCTTGGAATCATACGTTGATTATGTCAATCCTTTTGTAGGGACATTAGGGAGTGGCAATACATTCCCTGGTGCTGTGACGCCTTTTGGTATGATTCAAATCAGTCCTGATACAGAGAAGCATGACTGGGCAGCGGCCTCAGGTTATGAGTACGCCGACAGTACTCTATTGGGTTTTAGCCTGACACATTTGAGTGGAACGGGAATCCCGGATTTAGGAGACATCTTATTTGTTCCCTCAATTGGAGATCTCTCCTTTGAGCCGGGAAATAAAGCTGATGCTGGTTCCGGGTACAGAACACATTTTACGCATGCACAGGAGAAAGCATCGCCTGGCTATTATTCAGTGTATCTTCCGGAACATGATGTAAATGTTGAATTAACGGCGTCAGACCGCTCCGGCATGTTGCGCTTTACATTTCCTGAGAGTGATAGTGCAAATATTATGACAGATCTCAGTCATGTTCTGCACTGGGATGTAATCTGGTCTAATGTCAGGTTTGAAAATGACAGCCTGGTAACAGGTTCTCATCAGGTCAGCGGCTGGGCCAAAGAGAGGCATCTTTATTTTGCCGCGCAATACTCCCGTCCTTTTGACTCATATGGTATTATGAAGAACGGCACATCAGTAACTCTTCAAAGCACCCGTTACAGAAGTCCATATAAGGCAACAGGTAAGAATTTGCAATTTTGGGTCAGATATAATACACATGATAATGACCCAATTATGGTGAAAGTTGGAATTTCTGCCATCAGTACAGCCAATGCATTAATGAATTTGCGCACAGAAATCCCTCACTGGAATTTTCAAAAGGTTGTCACAAATGCCCGGGACAAATGGAACAGAGAGCTGGGCAGGATTGAGATAGAAGCAGATGATGAAGTCAAACGTACATTTTACACAGCCTTATATCATACATGTCTTGCACCGACAATTTATGAAGATGTTGATGGAAGCTATGTGGGATTTGATCAGAATATACATCAATCAGAAGATTTTATCAACTATGATGTTTTCTCGCTATGGGATACATATCGCGCTCTGCATCCACTGTATACCTTGATTCAAGCTGAAAGAAACAGTGATATGGTTAATTCAATGCTGGCCCATTTTGATCAATCTGCGGATCATCTTCTACCGGTCTGGTCTCTCTATTCCAATGAAACCTGGACTATGATTGGTTATCATGCAGTCCCGGTTATTGTAGATGCTTATTTAAAGAATAATAAAGGTTTTGATATCCACCGGGCTTATGAGGCTATTAAAGCCACCGCTAATACACCGGACTATGATGCAATCAAGGAATATTGTGAACTGGGCTATGTGCCATTTGACATAACCAATGAATCGGTTTCCAAAACCCTGGAATATGCTTTTGATGATTTTTGTATTGCTCAGCTGGCGCAGAAGTTAGGAAAAACAGAAGATTATGAATATTTTAAAAAGCGGGCATACAGTTATCAAAATATCTTTGATCAGAGCACATTATATATGAGAGGTAAAGATTCTAAAGGTAATTGGCGTCAGCCATTTAACCCCAATGTGTATCAAGAGGGGGGGGATTATACTCAGGGGTCTAGTGCTCAATACACTTGGTATGTCCCCCATGATGCAAAAGGTCTAATACAGATTATGGGTGGAGAACGTAATTTCAAGAAGCAGCTGGATACATTTTTTAAAACTTCTCCAACAGCTCCGGATTCCCCAAAAGATACTCAACATGGCCGGATTGGGCAATACTGGCATGGTAATGAGCCCAGTCATCATATTGCCTACCTCTATAATTATGTTGGTCAGTCCTGGAAAACTCAAGAACGAGTGCATCAAATTATGAACAATTTTTATGGATCTGAGCCCGGATCATTGTGTGGCCATGATGATTGCGGTCAGATGTCTGCATGGTATGTGTTTAATGCATTGGGCTTTTATCCAGTCTGTCCGGGAAGTGACTCTTATGTTTGGGGCAGTCCCAATGTATTAGCAGCTGTTATGCATCTTTCCAACGGTAAAAAATTTGAAATCAATGTAGAAAACTATTCTAAAGAAAATATTTACATTCAATCTATCCTGATCAATGGGAAGCCCTGGAGCAACACCTACCTGCCTTTTGATATAATTGATAGAGGCGGAGAAGTTATTTTCTCAATGGGCTCTGCGCCAAATTATCAATTTGGAACCGGAGATACAGACAAGCCACCTTCAATGACTATTGAGAGCCGTACATCCATGCCTTTTGTCTCTGATGGGAACCAATATTTTTTAAACAGGACTTCTATCTCTCTGGACTGCCTTGATGATGATGCAATAATTCGTTATACAGTTGACGGATCAGAGCCGGATGAGCATTCAAATGTCTACAAACGTGCCCTAAACTTTGATTACAATGTAATAATCCGTGCTAAAGCATTCCATCTTCATAAAAAAGAGAGTCTGATATTAACAACCAGAATAACCAAGGCTGTTCTGGAGTCTTCATGCAGCCCCAGTGAAATCATGCCTGGTCTGAGATATGAGTATTTTGAGGGTGTTATAAACAATACGGATATGATGAAGATTCCTGCACATCGGGGAATTATTGAGAATTTCAGTTTGGATCTCAGGCAGCGTGAAGAAAATTTTGGATTTGTTTTTTCCGGTTATATTCAGATACCTTATGATGGAATTTATACTTTTTATCTGACTTCTGATGATGGCAGCAAGCTATATATTAATGACCAGCTGGTGGTAGATAATGATAATTACCATAGTACCCTGCAGAAATCGGCCAAAATTGCATTGACAAGTGGCATACACCGAATAATGGTGAAATACTTTGAAGGTACGGTTGTGCAATATCTCAATCTTGAGTGGGATGGGCCAGGATTTGATTGCAGAAAAGTATCAAACTCTGTATTGTTCCATTGACATAATAAGCGATGTATTGATTAAGATGAAGCGTAGTTTACAATGACAGGCGGGAGCCAAAGTATGCCGGATCTAAGTGCCATAAAGAAAAAAGCAATATTAGAACAAGTACTGGACGCCAGCGTTATTAAAAACAAACAGAAGTATTGTGACCTGTTGATCTACCTGGTTGAATGCTCTATCAAGAATGAATCACCTAAAGCCATCTCAGTAGCTGTGGATGTTTTTAAACGTAGTATAAATAACCTGGACAGTTCTTTTGTACGTGTTTACATTCATAATCTTCGGGAAAAGCTTGATATATATTACTCTACAGAAGGAAAAGATCAACCTTATCGCATTGTGATTCCAAAAGGGCATTATGATATTCGGTTTGAGGAAAATCAAAGAAGACGTGGTAAAATTTTTCAGTCCATTAATCAATACAGAGAATGGATCTGGCTGGCAATTGCATGTACGCTTGCTCTGATACTTTTGTTTAATCCTGATATTGTCAGGATTCAATCGCAATCGCCTTTTAAGGCATCTTCCATCTGGTCAGATATACTGGTCTCTCCTAAGCCTTTAGTGATCAATATGGGTGATGAATTTTTTTATAAAGAGTATTTTGACCATTATGATGATGTTTTGATTGTTAAAAATTCACAAATCAATACCAAGAAAAAAATGCGGGAAAAGATGCAGTCTGATCCGGAAAACAAAATAATTCAATGGGTAGAGTCTGCTTATTTTGCTGATAATTGTGTCTACGGTCTGATCAATCTACTACCATTTATCGCCCGCGAAGGAGTGAATTATACCTGTAATGAATCTGATAATCTGAATATGGACTACTTTGTTAATAATAATATTATTTTCATTGGTGGACATCGTACTCTTTATCTTCTTAATGATTTTATTGAAAATTCATCTTTGGGAATCCAGATATATCCTGAGTTTAAGGTAAAAGTTGATACAGGCATCCACAGTTCCTGGATACATTTTGAATACAATGAATCAGAATTTTCCAAACAGTATGACGATTACTGCATGGTGCTGAAATTGCCAGGGCCCCGTGATAATCATCTTATGGTCTTTACCAGTTATTCCGGTATTGGTGTTCAGGCTGTTACCAAGTATTTGACAGACAGTAATTACCTGAAAGAATTTGAACAAATAATCAAAAATGAGAATGGCTGTATGGCACAGTTTTTTATTGCGGTTTTTAAGGTAACTGGTGTTGGCCGGTATAATTGTGATATAGATATTGAATATTTCAGGGCAGTTGATTCTCAGAAAAATATCTGGAAATAACTTTGTTGAATGGATCATTCATGGCGCAAGGAATCAACGGGATCAAGTTTTGACGCACGATGAGCCGGCCAATATCCAAAACCGACACCAATAACCGTACAAAAAACAATACCTACAATTGCCCATTCCATTGGAACATGGGCCGGAAATGGCGTTACCATACTGACAATGTTTCCCAGACCAAAACCAACCAATACTCCAAAAAACCCCCCGATATTGCATAATATAACCGCTTCCAAAAGAAATTGCAGCAGTATTGATCGCTGTTTGGCCCCTAATGCCTTTCTGATACCAATCTCTCTTATTCTGTCTGTTACAGATACCAGCATAATGTTCATAATTCCAATACCGGCTACAATAAGAGCTATAATGCCAATCACAAAGGAGCCTGCCTTTACGCCCGCAGTAGTCTGGTTAAAAGTTTTTATATTGCTATCATTTGTGAATAATGTAAAATCATCTTCCTCATTTGGCTTCAAACCGCGTTCCATCCGCATAACAGCCCTGGTCTCATCAATTGCTTTCTGAAGCAGTGCTGAACTCTTTGCCCTGATTGTAATATTCACAGATCGCTCATCCCCATTAGGCAAACGGGGGCCATATATTCTCTTGAATCGCGTAATTGGTATTATCACATATTGATTATATCGACTACCCAGAGATGAACTTTTATCTTCCATTACACCAATAACGGTAAACTTTCTCCCATCAATTTTAATAGTTCTCTGAATGGGGTCCACCCATGGAAACAGTTCTTCCGCCACATCATACCCCAGTACTACAACATTACGACCGACATTCATATCTTCTCTGCTTAAATTTCTACCCAAATCAATATAATGCGTGTTGTTTACAGTGTATTCAGGAGTCCCACCACATATAACTATATTAGCATTGGTCTCAATATCCTTAAATTTTGCAGTATGGTTATAGCTCCACAATTCAGCACCTACCAGATCAACACTCTTCACGCGGCTTCTTATTGCATCAGCATGTTCAACAGTCGTTGGTCTTCGCTGCTGAATTTTCCGTCTCTCATCTTCACTAATGGGGCCACCAGCTGCAAATTTCTGAACCTGAAATGTCTGTGTTCCAAGAACACTTATCTCTTGTTCAATGGCTCTCTGCACAACTGAGATTCCTGTCATGACTGCAATAATAGAAGAAATGCCGGCTATGATGCCAACCATTGTCAGAAAGGATTTCAATTTATTTGTTTTAATTGCTGTAATTGCCATTTTAAAGGCTTCAAGCACAAACATATCCAACCTCATACACGTTAAAGCAACAATTATACACACTGCATCTATTCATATCTCAATGCATCAATAGGATGCAGGCGGGAAGCCCGCAGTGCCGGAATTAATCCTGAAAACACTCCAATTAAGAATGAGACAAAAATTGCGATGACAACAATTGGAAGCGACACTGCTGCAGGCATCAGCAGTTTATCTATCAACAAGGCAATCCCGTATGACAATACCAATCCTATCAATCCGCCTAACAGACTGATACAAGACGCCTCAAGAAGGAATTCAAACAGGATTGTTTTACGCTTGGCACCTATTGCCATACGAATACCAATTTCACGAGTCCTCTCTGTAACCGAGACAAACATGACATTCATCAGTCCAATACCACCGACAAACAATGAAAAACTTGTAATAATAAATCCTATAACGACTACTACACCCATGACATTATTATAGGCAGACATCAGCGAATCCATGGAATTAATTGTAAAATCATCTTCCTCAGTAGGGCTTAATTTACGAATCTGTCTCATCTCACCAATTAATGAATAACGGAATTCCTCAAGTACATCCTGGCTTGGTGCTTTTACCGCTATTGTAAACTGCCTGTTTCTACTGCCGTAAGCTCTTATAAAACTGGTTATAGGTATATACACTCTCCTGTCATAATTAGGTCCCCCAAAGGTGCCGCCTCCCATCTTTTCCATCACACCAACTACCCTGAAAGTATAACGTCCAACTTTGATCTCCTTATGCAGGGCATCAACATTGGGGAAAAGATGTTCTTTAATCTCAGAACCAATTACACAAATAAACTTTTTATAATGGACATCAATCCCGGAGATAAAACGGCCATAATCAGGAACAGCATTTGAAACCAGTATCTGTTTTTCTGTTGTACCAATGATATTTATTCTCTCTAAAATATTAGATTCGTACTTCAAATTTCGTCTTGTTCCGGTTGAAGGTGTCACAATTACCGGCATCTTAAACTGAGCGGCAAGCTTTTCACATTGCTCAAAGGTAATTTGAGGACGGCTCCGAAACTGAAAAAAATCTCCTGTTATAATCCACGGTATCCGGGAAACATACAAGACATCAGAACCAACTGCAGATATATCCTCCTTAAACTGGTTACCCAATCCATTAGAGACCGTCATTGTTGTGGCAACAGCCATAATACCAATAACAACACCCAGTGTTGTAAGAACTGCCCGGTTCTTATTTGCCTTTAAAACTCCCCAGACAATGGCGGCTGATTCAACAAGACTATATAAAAAGGACTTCATAATCAGAATCCAATATATTATTTATCTTCT
The DNA here is from genome assembly GCA_023139105.1 of bacterium. Lineage (GTDB taxonomy): Bacteria > Zhuqueibacterota > QNDG01 > QNDG01 > JAGLOF01 > JAGLOF01. The sequence goes on along the minus strand of JAGLOF010000134.1, from coordinate 14,347 downwards.
TCAGTGTTGTCAATGACAACAACTGTTGAATTACTTAAAGTTTGACTGATAGCACGATAACTGCCTGTTACAACCTCGTCTCCTTTGGAAAGCCCTTCAATTATCTCTATATGAGTCTCACTCTGAATACCGATCTTCACCTGTATCGCCCTTGTTTGACCCTCTTCAACAATAAAGACAACGGGTACAAAACCCTCTTTATCTGCTACATATAACGGCTGTGACATTGAATCTGTCTCAACATCCTGATCTGATATTTTAACCTTCAATTGTTCGGGAGTACGAACTGTAACACACTGTATTGGTATGCATAATACCTGTTCTCTGGTTTCAATTACAATATCAGCACTGGCCGTCATTCCTGGCCGCAATTGTTTCACAGCATCAATAATTGAAATTTTCACTTCAAATTCAGTTTTTTGTTCTGTAGTTCCGGCACCGGAAATATTTGCACTGCTGGCAATTTCACTTACCACTCCATGGAATACTCTGTCAGGCATAGCATCAATTTCAATAATGCAACTGTCATTCAAAGATATGTTTACAATGTCATTCTCATCAACATTGACCTGGGCTTCCATTAAAGAGAGCTCAGCGACAATCATAATCACATCTTCCTGAAATTGTGAACCCAGTGCAATTTCACCAACTTCTTTATTAAGTATGCTGACTGTACCAGACATAGGTGCGTAAATAGTTGTCTTTGAAAGATCATCTTTTGCCCTTCTAACTGAAGCCTGGGCCTGGTTGACCTGTTCCTTTGCTGATTGATAACGGGCATTCTCAATTTTCATATTGGAATACACCTGATCATATACAGCCTGTGATTCAAGTTTTTTTCCATACAGCTCTTTAGTTCGGGTATAATCTTTCTCGGATTTCAGGAAGCTCTCTTTTGCCAGATTTGCATTGGCTTTAAAAGATCTCAGATTAGCCTCTACCTGTTCAAGGGCCGCTGTCAAGCGTTCTTTATCCAGACGTATCAGCAGGTCACCCTTTTTAACACTATCGCCCTCATTTACGCCTAAATAAGTAATTTTAGCGGCAACATCAGCACTTATTTTCACCTGGGTCTTTGGCTCAATTTTACCTGTGGCTGTAACAGTCTCAACAATTGACTGGTGTGAAACACTTTCGGTTTGAATTATCGTTCCCTGGTCGCCGCCTTTATTGGCATTAACAGCGATGATAATGACTATTATTATTACAAATGCCAATAATCCGAAAATTGTTTTTCTCTTCTTTGTTAGCCCCATCATTCTACTCCTTTATATTTGACGTAAAACTATATTAACAATTATCATGCCTATATCTGTAATAGACAGTTCATTGTACAAGAATGTTGCAACATGGACAAAACAAACGATACTTCGTTGTAGTTATAAATGGATACTGAACAGGATTAGCAATAATTGTACAGGGCATATAAACATGACGGGCGAAGTAACATGTTCGAATCGTTGTACGGTTATCAACGGGAGTTGTTTCACAGTGGTAGGATGAGTAATTGGTTTTAAAGCCCAGCTCTACACTGATTTAATCAGCAATTACGACTGTAACGGGGGAGGATATCATTGGTGTAGGATCAATATTCATTAAATAAATTAACTCTTTTCTGTGTTTCATCACTAAACTCTGCAAAACTGTCACCTGAGATAATTCCGTTACGTCTCCATGCAGCCAATTTATGAAGAGAATTACTACGCTTCAAATCATCAAACATGATTGCTATTTCCCTATCCTCTTTTTTCAACAAACGCCAGAGTTGGAGGTACACTTCATGCTCTTTGCCATTTCGCTCTTTGATCACTCCTTCAATCTTCTCTAAAATTCGCTCACAAGAAAAATTGAGCGCATTATCCTTCATACTTCGAAGTTTCTTCCAATCGCTTTCAGGAATATCCCTCATGGCTCATTTAACTCCAAAATTGTGAATTACGAGATATCAAAACCAGCCTAATCCATATACTCCCACATTTCATTCTGATGAAGCCATATTGGATCAGCATTCCTCCGGATGAACTCATCCACATCCATACCATCAATGGTTGGCGGCCGCTTGATCCTCTTCTGGCGTCCATTGACAAAAATGGTCATGTACTTCTTCTGCCGCAGCTTCTTCTCCGCCTTTTGCGCAGTAGTGAGTTTACGTTTGCATTTTTTAGACATGATAAAAATTTCTCTGTTACTTTACAGCTACAAGGGATTCCGCTAAGTTCCAATAATTTAAAGTGCATTAAAATATTGTAAAAATCAACAGTTTTATTTTTATTACTATTCTTTGCTTTAAGCCGAGAAAAACCGAAACGCATTTACTATAATCACATATGCTTAGCTGTGCAGACATTATGAAAATTATTAACTTTTTATCAAAACCTACCGGAAATGCTTCCTTACTTCACCAGCATCAAACGACGGGCTAAAGACCCCTCTTCCGTTTCAAGGCAATAGAAATAGATTCCGCTGGCAGCATCCGCAGCATTCCAGGAAACATGGTGATGACCGCCGGGCAGGGAAGAATCCACCAGGGTCTCCACTTCCTGCCCCATCACATTGAAAACACATAAACGGATCTGAGTATTTACCGGCAGATAGAAGCCAATCTGTGTTTCACAGTTAAATGGATTGGGATAATTCTGTTCAAGCCGGCATTGATGCGGCATTTTTATCGATGCAGTTTCACTGACAGCTGTAGTAAATTCATCATATATGGGTGTGTCCACCTTGATTTTACCACCAGCATTAATAAATGTAACATATCCATCCCATAATTCCTGTATGCTTTTACCAAGAATTTGCTGGCAGGCCGCTTCCCAGCTCCAGGGATTCATAGTTTTTGCTGTTCCGTTTAATGCCACTGCAAAATTAGGATCAAATTCCTGTTGCAGATAGGCAATGAAGAAACCCGTAGTTGTATAACCACTGTTCCACTTATGCTGGCTATTGACATCCGGTGACCGCGTCAGATGAAAACCGGCGCGGATACGTACAAAATCGGCTAATCCTTCAATAAAACCGAAAAAGTCCGTTCCTCCCTCATATCCTCCGCAGCCCCTGGGAGAATATTGATAGCCGTGAGTCTCCTCATGATACAGTACACCACGGATCTCATACAACACCGCATCTTTATCATGATTAGAACTCTCCCAAACATTAGCCAGGTATACAGTATTAAATGCAATACCAATAGAATTAGGGCCGGCCGTCCATTTGTATGAAGGCGTTCCGCCCAGGTCATCAAGCTTATACTCCAACTTGGTGAGCAGCGGCACGTCTGACTGATCCTCATATATCAGCCGACACACTTCACGGCAGTGTAGCTGATTAAACTGAACAGGATCATCAATGAGATCATGATAAACATTGGAACCTTTACTGCCAGTCGTATTATCAATAAAATTTACTGTTGGGTATGCAAAAGTGTCCCAATTGCCGGTTCTCTGAACATTCATGCAGTGCTCTTCACTAATAATTGATGTATCACTGCCGCTGATCACCTGAAGAGAAACCGGGTAAATGCCGGTTGAATCATAGATAACAACGGGATTGGCACTTTGACTGGATGAAGGTCTCCCGCCAGGGAAAGACCAGTTCAGGACATCACCGTTGATAGATTGATTCTCAAAGGTCACACCCTCGCCCTGGAAAATGAAACGACGATTAACGGACATGATTGCAACCGGTGTATCAATAGATGCATACAGTTCCATCTCACCTAACTGCAGGATATTGCGGCCGTAATCATCTGTGCCGTGATATGTGAAATCAAACTGGAAATGGCTATAGGATTTACCCATAGATAGATCGAACACTTTCCGCTGAAAGCGCTGAAGAAAGTCCTGATTCTCCTTTACGTCCAGTGTGTCCCACGCTGTCCCGTCAACAGAAGCCGTAAATACCCAGGATTGGGGATCCCGGGCCGGCTGGTCATTGGCAGATGTAAGCGCATATTGTTCAAGCTTAACCGGACTGATTGCCTGAAAACGTACCCAGGCTTCTCCGTGAAAGGTCAGGAATTTAGTACGGCTATTGTTATCAATGAGATTTGTAACGCCCTCACCTGAAGGTGAATCCTGATACTGTGTAGTGATGATACCGCCCAGATCAGTAATATCCATTAATGTGGACTGTGCCAGAATGGTCGCATTCACAGAGATCAGTACGATTGCTAAAATAAATTGCTGCCACTTTGTCTGAAACAAAATCATAAATCTGCCTATTCCTTTTTTATTGTTCTACTCTACTCTCAGCGGCGTGGCTTCAGCACCAACACCCCATTGCATATTTGGTACAGGCCCCATTTCATAGACTATGGTGCCACCGCCTTTAATAGCAGAATAAGGCACATATGTCTTGTTCCAGACCTTACCATTTAAAGTCACCTTCTGGATATATGGATTATCTTCTGAATAATTTTTAGCCCTGGCAACAAAGTTTTCACCGCCAGCAAGCCTCATTGTTACTTTTTCAGCACACGGAGTTCCAATCACGTAAATGTTGCTGCTGGGAGTGCTGGGATAGAATCCCATACAGTTGAAGAGATACCACGCAGACATCTGGCCGCAGTCATCATTGCCGCATAATGAATGTGGTTTATTCCCATATTGTGTCGAGATAATCCTGCGGATTAATGATTGAGTTTTCCATGGCTGATCTGCATAATTATAAAGATAGGCCACATGATGGGCAGGTTCATTGCCGTGCCAGTACTCACCAAAACGACCAAGTATGTCTTCACTGCCATCTTCCATTTCACCGTCTTTGACATAGTTGAACAAGGTATCGAGCTTGGTGGCAAATGCCTCTTTGCCGCCCATGAGAAGCACCAGCTCTTTGGCATCATGAGGTACGTACCAGGTGTACTGCCAGTTGGTACCTTCGGTGATGTCGCGCTTGGCCATGTCATATATATATCCATGGGGATGAAAAGGCGTACGCCAATTGCCGGCAGAGTCCTTGCCGCGCATCAATTTGGTGGTGGGATCAAAAATATTGACATAGGCTTTGGATCTATTGGTAAAATATTCATAATCCTCTTTTTTGCCAAGTTTATGAGCCATTCGTGCGATACAAAAATCGTCATAGGCGTATTCCAGCGTCTTGGATACAGACTCATTTTCATGGTCAAAAGGCACATAACCAATCTCAGCATATTCTTTGACTGAATCATAATGAGGATTCATAGCTGTGGTCTTACATGCTTCATATGCACGTTCCACATCCAGGCCCGGCAGCTCTTTCATAATAGCATCGGCAATCACCGGCACAGCATGGTATCCAATCATACACCATGTCTCGGTATGGTTTAATGACCAGATCGGCAGAAGCTGGTCGACGCTTTGGTCGTAGTGATCGAGCATGGAGCGAATCATGTCCACATTGCGCTCTGCATTGATGAGGGCGTAGAGCGGATGCAATGCTCTGTACGTATCCCACAGTGAAAAAATTCCATAGGATGTATAGCCGTCAGATGTATGGATGGATTTATCCAGCCCCCGATACCGACCATCCACATCTTCATAAACCGTTGGTGTGAGCAGGCTGTGATACAATGCCGTATAAAAGGTTTCTTTCTGTTCCTGAGGCCCTTCCACCTGTAAAACCTGCATCTCACTATTCCATTTGGCCCTGGTTTCTGCCACAACACGATCAAAATCCCAATGGGGTATTTCCGTATCAAGATTCAGCAAGGCATTCTTTTCATCTACCGCAGATATCCCCACTTTCATCAAAATCACTTCATTTTCTTCAGTTTGATACCGTGTATAATATTGGATATCTTTGCCATAGGCTTCATGCATACTGGTAAAACGACGTGTATTGTACCAGACCCGCCGGCCATTTTTCATGATCGCCACCTCATCAAATGGCCTGGAATAACGAGCGGCAAAATGTAGACGGCGTTCCTGCGCCCAGCCGTTACAAAGATGATATCCAGTTACCAGGTCTTTATCTTCAACACGGACATGTGACCAGATGACATTCCACTGAAGCACATGAGAGAGATCCATCATAATATTGGAGCTGTCTGACTTTGGAAAGGTAAATCTGAGCATTCCCGCTCTCTCAGTTGCCGCCAGCTCAACTTTCACCCGGTGCTCAGGCAGAAAGACGGAGTAATAGCCGGCTTCAGCAATTTCAGTGTCATGAGAAAAAGGAGTACTGTACCCTGAATCAGGGTCTTGCACCCAACGCATGCGACGTCTCTCACCTTTGGATGAACGACGAACAGTGCCTGGCTTGAGTTCAACTTTTCCTACTGAGGGCATCATCAGAAAGTCACCCAGATCAGGGATGCCTGTGCCGCTGAGATGCTGCATAGAGAAGCCAATCAGGACGCTGTCACCATAATCATAACCTGATGCTGTAGCCCAGCTGCGCTTGTCCGTATCCGGCCCCAGCTGCACCATCCCATGCGGCGCTACAGGGCCGGGATAGACATTACCTTCACCATGAGTGCCGATGAATGGCTTGATGTAACGGACCAGGTCATTAGTTTGAGCAAATACAGAAGCTGCCAAGATTAAACATATTGGCATCAAAAAGAACAACGTCCTTCTCTTTTTCATATCTCTTTTCTCCATGTCAGATTAGATTCTATATTATTTTATCAGTAGTATTTCAATGGTATCTGTTTGATTTCCAACACACAGCCGGCACAGATAACATCCTGAAGCCATGTCAGAGCCGTTCAGATGAACCGAGTGCCGGCCTGATGCATGCCATCCGTCTGCAATATTTTTCACCAAACTCCCATTCATTGAATAAAGGTCCAGTAATATTGGGCCGGCTTCCAGAAGATGAAAAACGATCTGTGTCGAAACCTTGAATGGATTGGGGTAATTTTGTTCAAGACTAAATTTAAAAGGCGATACAGACTCTGCGACATCGTTCTGAATTAAATTAATCGAGTCGTCTATCCAGGCAATTCTGTCACTGACAAAACTCTTCAGATAAGCAATCTCTTCCTCATATGTACTACCGATAAATGCATTGGGCCAGATACGGGTACCCAGTACAGGCCACTTCTGAAAATTCCTGACCTGCGCTTCTGAGAGATAGTCTGCAACAGAGTCAATAAAAGCATTTATGTATTCATCATTCAGCCATTCTGCACGGGCCTCGTCCCATCTCTGCTGAAAGCGGCTATTGAATTCGGGATCATCTTTAATCACACTCCACCATGAAGGCGGCGTGTACTCATGGCCTGTTTGATCAATCAAAAGATCAAGATTCCAGCCATCGCTACTGTTCCCATTAAAATAATCAACATTACCAAATGCAATATTAAAATCCCACACCGGGCCCATGCAGAGCCGGCCTCCCTTACTGTCTCTGTCTTTGTATAAATAAGTGCTCAAACGATATCCGTCAATATTGCGGCTCACCTCATTGACAATAAAATAATCCACAAATGTATCCAGATCAATTAAATCCCGCCAGCTCTCATCCACTCCGGAAATCCTATCTTCAAATTCGGAAATATAGGTCTGAATATAAGCCGCTTGCTCAGTTGTTATTCTATCCGGTTTTGGATAATGATATTGAAAAAAAACTTTACCGGAACCCCACCCTCCAAACTGTTCACCGGCGGTTTTATCAAGTTTCACGATATACCCCCCGGTTAACGAATCTCCCTGAACATCATCAATATCCATTTTTGTGATATCAACACGTTTTTTATCACGTTTTATCTTCTCCATCAGAACATAAATACCGAGATATTCATTGTTCAGCACCAATTCAATCAGACACGTTCTGCTGGCATATCCTCCCAGTTTTCGGGCCATATGACAGGCCAGAATATTGCGCATCAAAGATTTATCACTGTATGGATTATGAAGTACCCAATCATTCTCTTCCGGCATGCCCAGAAGAGAGACATTCAAATTCTCTCCCGTAATATCCTGTGTCTCGATACGATATGGTTTTTTGGGGAAAAACCGTTTCGATGTAGATCCTCTGTATTCAATGCCGATATAGCCACTGTACTCATTCCAGGGATTAGTAATTAGATTTCTTTGCCCCTCACCGTTAAAGATGATTCCCATCTCAGCCATTATTCTGGGGCTATCAACAATTGTACCACCATGCGTATCAATTACCATAATAGGCAGATTTGATGATTCTAAAATGACATCACTCTCAACAACACGGCCTGACTCATTAGTATCAGCACCATAGATACCCGTTGCCGATATCAGCAGAACAACGCCAAGCACCAGATTCTTCTTATTGAAAAGCCATCGCCGTTTCATTTGTATTTCCTTTGGGAATGTATAGAATTGTGTGCTCACAATAGAGCCTGATGCATTATTGACCACATCCACATTATTGAACATTTTGATGTTTGTTTAAAGCAGTAACAATTAAAAGCTTTCTCATAATGTCTCTTATTTTGTAAACAGTCTACGAACTCAAATCATATCTGAGTATAAATTAGCCGGCACTGGAAAAGAAAGCTTGTAAAGAAAAAATTCCGGTGCCGGCATAAAAGCTATATCACAAAAAACTTATTTCAAATACAGCATCTTCCGGGTCACATTTTTATCACCAACTGTCAGACGACAGAAATAGACACCTGAGGCCATATCACGGGCATCAAATTCAACGCGGTAGGCACTGGCATTCTGGAAGTTATCCACCAGAGTCTTAACTTTTTCGCCCAGCATGTTGTACACTGTCACCTTTACTTTAGCAGGTTTATCAATAGCATAGCTGATGCTGGTCGTGGGATTAAAGGGATTAGGATAGTTCTGCTCCAAGGCAAATGAACGCGGGGCATTACGTGTACTCTCAACACCGCTGATAATCTGACCGCTCTCCACTTTGTAGATCTCAATAATCTCACGGGCATTCAATGCACGATTATAGACACGTACCTGATCTATAGAACCGGTATAACCTTCATTATTATTTTCCGAACGACCAATCATGAATGGCTTACCGCTGGCCGTGCCCAGAGCACCGGAGAAAGTCTCATCATCACGAACAACAACTTCGCCGTCAACATAAATTGTAACGCTGCCGCCACTGCCGTCAGCATAATTTTTGTATGTTGCCAAATAGTGGTGCCAGGTACTGTCAAATAATGATGTTTTCAGGTTACGGTAGGAGACACCGCCGCCATATGAGCCGCCGATAAATGGCACTGACCAGGCTTTATACATATCAGCTGAATCTTCAGGCATAAACTGTAATGCAGAAAAGTGTCCATCATGACGCAGAACTGAGGTATAACCCTGAACATCCATATTAGTATTTAGCCAGGCAGAGATTGTCAGCTCTTCTGCTGAGAAATCAGCCTTGTCAGATGCAACACGGATTTCACTGCTACCGTCAAAATATCCAGCCTGTCCGGATATACCTTCTACCTGAACCACACCCGAAGCAACACCGTCAGCAGCTGCATTGCCAGCATCTTTACCCAGATCAGCGGCATCTTCAAAATCATAGAATCCTACTAATCCTGCATCCAGGTCAAGAGCTACATTAGGCACTTGATCAAATGCAAAATCTCTTTCATCAGCCAAAGTCAGAATCTCATCCAGACTGAGAACACGATTATACATGCGGATCTCATCCAGTTCACCACTGAAAAGCTCACCGGGATTGTCATGCTCTGTACCACCAAAGACAAGAGGCATCTCTGTGACGTCCAGAATACCTTCAACCATCCCTACATTCCACACAAGGTCACCATCCATATAAACAGAGATCTGGCCTGAATCCTTTTCTGTTGGAACAAACCATGTTACAGCAAAATGATACCAGCTATCATCAGTAAAATTACGTTCATAGCCTTTGTTATCAGTATTATACTGGAAACCGCCATTGATGAAAGGCACAGCCCAGGTACCACCGCCAAAGTTGTAACCATTCAACTGCATGGCAGTAAAGTGACCATCATTACGAATCACTGAACGCCACTCTTCCTGTGATTCTGTTTTAATCCAAAATGAATAGGACAGCTGGCGGCGTGGAAGCAATTCTTTCTGAATTGCCACCTGCATGGTTGTTGTATCAGCAATAGTAGAATCAGAAAAAACATTAAACTGGGCAGCACCGCCTACAGCACCGTCTGCAAAAAAACCTACAGAACCAAATGCAACAGCATGATTACCAAAGCCGCTGTAATCCATGCCCAGATTATCAGGATCGTCAAAATTCCAGTATCCAACCAGACCGGCACTAAGGTCCACCACTTGCGCGCTGGATACCATAGGCATTAGTACTGCCATACAGATTATAACTAATAGTAACCTTTTCACTGTGACACCCTCCTCTTATAACGTTGCTTTTGGTTTAGCGGTAGCTCTTGCTACCACCATTTTCAAATCTTTTATATTCAACAATTTGAGCTCACGATTATATTCTATTTTCTATACATTTCATCCACATACTCTAAAAAGTGGTCTGTTGTCAACATAGGGAATAACGGTACAACCTGAGGATACGCCAGATGCTCCTGCTTGACAAACAGATCTATGTGTGTTAACTGAATTGCCTCAAAGGCTTTAATATCCAGTGTGATTGTTTTATAATTAAGGGCCTGGAGTGAATCAACATATGGATTCAGACGTTCTTCCAGAACATCCATATAACTATCTTTAGTCAGGCCGGTAATTCCCAGTGAACACAAATATGTTTCTTTTTGATAATAAGCTGCAAATGAATCACGCCACATTTGTACATTCTTTTTTACATAAGCAACCTTATCATATCCTTTTCCATATGCAGCCTGTGTGACAAAATGATCCCGTATCATATCCACTACAGCCAATTGGAAATGATGGCCAAACTCATTGGATGCCATCTTCTTTTTGCGATAGACCAATGGATGCCGATTCAGAACATTACGAAAATCCTCCACACTCCAGGTCTTTCCATCCACCTTAAAAAAAGGTTTGGGCATCAAAGCCTGCTCATCCCGGGCATCAATTATCTGAGGTAGCGATTGATCTTTATCCCAGACAGTCTTATTTTTGAATTTATTATCCTGTGCATCAAAATATCTTTGTTTGAATATGCCTGCTACTTGTGCCGTTATCTCAGAATTAAATTGAATGCTCCTGCCTTTCATTATTTTAGAGACAATTGTGTCCCACCGGCGTTTAACCTTAATCTGCATAAGAATTTCTTTCAGTGACTCTTCACGCTGCTCCCGCTGATAAGAGGTTACTGCCTTGCTGTCTGACCAACCCTTCACACGCACCCACAGCCACTGCTTATATCCATGTTTAAAAGGTGACAGAACCTGTCCCTTTTTAATATCCTGCCCATACAGACGTCCCAGAAGTTCCGAATTTTCTTCACGGGTCCACTTGACGTGCTGAACAGGAATATTGCTGCCGGAGAGATTGGAACAGGCATCAGCCATATTGCTGAATACCGTTTGATCAAACCTAATACCTGTATTCATCAGACTATCTGAGATTACAAGGGACTCAATCTCATACTCCCTGCCCAGACGGGGATAATAACTATCAATCTCTTCCTGGCTTACACCAACTTTCTTTACTGATTCCTGATTGACCATCCATTGCCGCATGGCTTGTTCTTTACGGCCCGCCAGGTAATTCTCCAACGGTTCATTCTGAGTGACATGAATATTATTGACTGCAGCCAGAGCCATCAATTTTTCTGCAATCAATGAATTGAGAATGATTTTTTTAGAGATATAATCACTGCGCTTACAGTAGGCCGGCCTGATTGTGTATTCAGCCCTGCGCAAAAACTCATTGACACTAATGCTGGTCGTATCATTAATCTGAACCAGTATCTTCTCCTGGGCTGGCGGTGTGCTGTTCCTCTTATCAAAGAGGAACAGCCACATCGCCAGAACACCCAGAACCAGAAGGGGAATAATTCCTATATATTTTAAACACCTTATCTTCATCTATCTGTCAAATCCCTATTCCAGTTCTAACACCCAATACTTCAAATCTTCATGCCAGTTATCCCATAAACCTGCAGAGTTCATATAGTAATAAACCTCATGGAATATACCGGCACTGGTACTAACTGAACGTCTGAAGTCAATTGGTTCACCCGTAATCCAATATCTGAAATTTTCATTACCATAGAGCAAAGTGACACCAATCCAGACATCATCAGCTTTGCTGCTGCGGCGTTCATTGATAAACTCATTTTCTTCTTCTGAACTGATAGTTACCAGATGACCACCGGCTTCTTCACAGAGTTCCCGGGCTTCGGTCCAGGTCAACTTGGATAGAGATTGGTAGTAATTGGAAGTATTGAACCTGCCCATATCATTATAGAACAAAGGATCTGCCCAGTACCGGGTCACTTTAACCGGAACATTTTTTTCAACTTCATTGGCCGCATCATAAATTGACAATTGTGTTACTGTACCACTATCGCCAACTGCTATCACATTCATTAGGTATTTTCCAGTACCTGCAATTACCCGTACAGCCTGTTCATTGCCAGATGAATATGTATAGTCCGGTGAACTGGGCAGAACTGATGATATTATAACTGAAACCGTATCACCTTGATTGATGAATAGTGTATCTATTCCCATGGGACGTAATGCTGATTTATTCAGTGTGATACCATCTGCTTTTGAGCTCTCAATGCTCAAAGGCGGCTCAGAATGATCAGTACAAGCGGCTACAAAAAAGGCCGTTACCAAAACGATGTACAACAAAAACTGTCTGTATTTCATGTCTGTCTCCCAGCAATAAAGTCTTTATAAAATATCTGTCATCAATACACTTAAAAAGCCAGGCCCAGACTGGTGCAGTGCACATGCCCCAGAGGACCGATACTGTGATAGGCATAATCGATTTTCAAAGCCTTACCAGGAGCGACCCACCAGACAATGCCACCACCAAAAGTGGGACCGTACTGATTATCAGCAAGGAAAATCCCTTTATAACCACCGCGCAACATGCACTGACCATAACCGGGCAGGGACAATTTGTATTGTGCGCCTGCATTTAATGATTCCGTGTTGTTATTTGGATGAAGTGCGTCCAGAGCCAGTGTAAGGCAGTGCCTGGATGTCTTAATGGCATCAACAGCAATACCTACACGAAAAATCAGTGGCAGTTCCCAGCCCCGCGTGACATATTTTCCCTGGGCATTCTGATACTCACCATCATGATCAGGATCCTGATCAACAGGGAACATCAGATCAACACCGTCATAGGATAAGCTGGAGCCATAATTAGAGATGCTCATACCAATGCGCAGACCGTCTTCTTCCCTGCCTGTTGGAGAAAAGAAAGGCGTTTGCACTGAAACACCCACATCCAGTGCCAAAGCAGAAGCCTGCATGTGCCACACCTTGGAGATGATATACTTCATGGAGGCACCAAAAGAAAACCAACGCACCAATTTGCGGGCATAGGTTACATTCACGGAATAATCATAGGCACTATACATTTCACCTGTTCCATCCTGAAAATCCATGTTTGTAACCTGCATATCTCCATTGTAATCACCATAGGTCATAGCGTTAATACCAATACCAATGGTTCCCAATTGGGGCAGAACCAAACCTACTCCGGCATACAATGATTTAATATTGGCTATATATGGTTGCGCCATGAAGAACATTTCACTGGTTTTGAGATGAGCCAGGCCGGCAGGATTCCAATACATGGACGATATATCATCTGCCAGTGCCACATAGGCGTCTCCCATGGCCACACCTGCGCCGCCTATTCCCAGTTCCAGAAAAGATGCCGATGTTGTGCCATGCCGGCTGAGGTCATCGCCAAAACTCTGACCCGCCATCATCACCATTGCCAGTAATACTATGAAAAACAGCCTCTTTATCATCATTCCATTCCTTTCAGAAAATGGTGACTATTTAATAATGGCAAACTTGCCTATCTTTTCCTGACTGGTCACAGCAGATTTAATGTGGTAGATATACATACCCGCCGCCGCATCAAGACCTTCATCAGTCTTGAGATCCCAGTGAATTGCACCGGATGCAGAATCACCATTTCCGTTATATGATACCAGACCATCTTCAGGGGCATTAATCTCACGGATCAACACACCACTGACAGTGAAAATCTGGATAGTACAGTACTCAGGAATATTGGTAAACATGATTCTACCCTGCTGGCTGCGGAATTTATTAATAACTGATGGTTCCATAAGATTTGTTGCCACATACGGATTTGGCACAACGCGAATCTTTTTCATATCTAATTTAAGTTGTGCCTCATCAACCACTTCCTGTGCACGCATAGTGAAGAGTAAAGAATCCGTCTCCATAAAGGGACGGGAAAAACGTATGGCGTACAGATCATCAACTGCGGGCAGTTCTGCTTCAGAAGAAGCCTCAGTGAAGTCCAGTACAAAA
>JAGLOF010000133.1 GCA_023139105.1 bacterium | reverse complement strand
TTAAAGACTTTTTCAAGACTGACTATTTATCAATCAAAAAATTGAAGAATGCGAACAACGTCTTAATCGCCTTTTACCCAAATCCAACAGAAATATCAATATCATGTTATCAACTCCTGGTATTGGTATTGTACTCGCCAGAATAATACTCACTGAAATCGTTGATATTACGCACTTCAAAGAACCCAAATACCTGGTCAGTTACGCCGGACTTGCGCCACTGGTTCAGCAAAGCGGTAAACACAAAGGCAAAGTCAAACTCAATGAGCATGCCAATCACTATCTGAAATATGCTTTCGTTGAGGCGGCACACAGCGCGCGAAACTACCACAAATACAAGGACAAGTACCGAAAAGATGTAAAAGAACATGATAAAATTATTGCCAAATTAAACCTGGCAAGACGTATTACTAAATCCGTCTTTTGGATGTTGACCCGCCAGCAATACTTTAAGCACTGAGCGGAGCGTCAAAGTCTGCTGGTTGTCGTGAGGCAGCAGGATGTGACCACGGATGACTGATCATATTACAAAAGATCCCTTCGTGAATACACAACTGTAGGGTCAACAAGCCTCTTTGTTCACTTTATGTACGCGGCGGAATAACATGACCTTGTCTGTCTTCCGCATGTGATAGTACCTATAAATGTATGAGTCCAGACGGATCATATTAAAATATAACAACGATCAGCCGAAGGACTTTGATAACATCTAAACGACATTGTTATAACGTTGAAGATCTGACTCTATTAACATGTCTTTACGTATCAGGGAAAATACATCCCCATTATGGAACTTTTTTATAAATGTCATCTGTGTTCCATTTGCTCTGGGAGCTTTTTCACTCTTTTTCATGGGCTTCGTGGCCCAATGCTCTTTTTTATCAAAAAAAATCCAACATTACAAGATCCTGAAACAAGTTCAGGAAAACAAAAAGTGATTCCCCCTATTACAGGCACCCCGGTCTGGGAAAGATACCCCAGAGGCTTAGCATTAACCGTGACATCACCAGGTGTACAGGTTCAACAATAATAAGTAACATAAAAAAACCGGGGTCAGAAAAGATTGACACCCGGGTTTTTGTATTTGTCTTGAATTAAATCTATCCATTCATATCATTCAGCATCACATTCCTTCTACACTTGGGGCACAATACTTTAAAGATATCCGGACGTCTTAGCATCTCTCCGGGCAGGCCAGGCTCAACAGGAAGCATCTCTCTTTGAGCCGTGACCATAAGGTTTGGATTACCCCAGGCGAGTGGACCTAATTTATAATATATCCATAATAAATGTTTTATTGTTGTTAAAACAGTACCGCATAGTTCACAACATATCAAGCGGTGTTCAATAAATTCTCTTGCCAATTGTCTGTCCGGAACGGCCAGGTCATATTCCATTGTAAGCTTGATACCGTCTTCAGTGATACAGTGTGCTTCACAATTACCACAGAAATTGCAAGCATCATATCTAACAGTCAAACGTCTTACAAAATTACTATTTTTTGATTCAGTAATTTTATCATCTTCAACAATTATGGCATTAGCCGGACATACCTCCGCACAGGCCCCACATCCAACGCAACTAATCTCTGAAAACTCCGGTTTCCCCCTGAAGCCTTCATAGACATGGCATGGTTCTTTGGGAAAGCCCACTGTTGCAGGCCTGGCAAGTAAAGATTTTATGGCCTCTGCCAATTCTCTTAATTTAGGAGCTCTCATCATTCTGCCCTTGATGATTCGGATTGTGTATACTCATCCATTACACTTTTATCCCATAATGGAATGCCAGCCTTATAAGCCCCTCTGGCCAAAGCATGCGCACCTACGGGTGAGGTCAGCAATAAAAATGGTATTCCCAGCAGTGCCTTTATGCCAAATGTAGTTATTCCCTGATGGAACAAAATTCCTAATAATATTCCACATGTTCCAAAAGTAACACACTTGGTTCCGGCTTGAAGTCGATTATAAATATCAGGAAAACGCAATAACCCCAGACACCCTAAAGCATCAAACAATACGCCTACTCCAATAAATGCCAGTCCCACCCATTCATTCCACGCCATAATATTATTCGTCCAATGATTGATGAGATAAATATTTTGCCAAGGCCAGGGTTCCTAAAAAACTTAAGAAAATCCAGGCAAGAGCAATATCCATATAAATATCTTGTTTGGTAATAAGTGCCCAAACTGCGGCAAAACCTACAGCCAGGGTTCCAAGAATATCAATGGCTACCATTCTGTCCGGGATTGTTTTCCCCAACCAGGCACGAATAAAACACATAAAACAAGAAGCAATCAGGATGTAGATATAAATATTCAGCATGGCTTAATCAAATATTTTAATGAGGTAACGGTCAAAGCGTGCTACAATTTTATTTCGTAACACACTCAATTCATTAGGCTTTATTCTTATACAATGGATATAGAGCAGATCTTCTTGTATATCAATAGTTAGTGTACCAGGTGTCAATGTAATGGCATTTGCCAGGAAAACACGGCCCCAGGTTGATTTCAATTGTGATTTCACATATAGAATTCCCGGTGACAGAGGACGTTTTGGATGAAGCACTCTGTATGCTACATCAAAATTAGCCTTTATAATTTCCCAGATAAAAATAAATAGAAATATCAGAGCCCAGAACCAGCGTCGTATATCAAATGCCTTATGACTATTGACATATAACCTCTTACCCCACAGAATACCTATGAAAATTGCAGCGACACCACCAACAATTAAAGTTAGCAGATCACTATTTCCTGCTGCAAGTATCCAAAAGACCCAAAGAAAGAGACTTAAAAGAATTATACTCATTTTAATTCCCCAGGAAAAGAGTTGTTGCATTCAGGCCCTGGCTTAAGATATTGGCTGCCGGTTCCAGGATAGCACTGCGCAATCCCGGTAGCATTAAACAGCCCATACCAAGACAGAGTATTGCAAGAATAATCATGGCGATCTGGCTGGAGAAAGAAACTTCTTTTATAGATTGTTGATACTCCTTATCAGGACCGCCAAATCCATGATGCTGAAACTTTAAAAATGCTGCCAGGGTTAACATACTTCCTAAAGCTGCCCATATTGCCAAAAATGGATGCCCGGCCTTCATACACGCAATAATTATTAAAAGCTTACTCCAAAATCCACTAAAGGGTGGCAGGCCTGCAATGGAAAATGACGCAATTAATGAAGTAGCGTATGTTACGGGCATCTTTGTTCGCAGTCCCCCCAACTTTCTCAAATCACGAAACCCGGTTGCATGCTCAATTGCGCCGGCATTAAAGAACAACAATGATTTGAATATGGTATGATTTGCCATATGGAATAGTCCTGCTATAATACCTAATTCCGTACCTAACCCCATGGCAATAACAATATATCCTATCTGACTAATGCTACAATACGCTAACAGACGTTTAATATCCCACTGTGCCAGTGCCAGGATATTAGCCACCATCAAAGATATAGCTCCCAGCACCAACCAGATTCCGGTCCATACACCCTCAAACCCGATAAAATGATAAAACAATCGACATAATGGATAAATGCCAAGTACTTTTATAACCACTCCGGATAATATGGCAGATACAGGTGCTGGTGCAGCAGGATGGGCATCTGGCAGCCATGAGTGGAAAGGCATAATTGCAGCTTTTAATCCAAATCCTGTTAAGAAGAGAGCGCCGGTAAATAACATAGTCATCTCAGCTGATTGCCCTGAAAGAACGCGAGAGGCATCTGCAATATTTAATGTCCCGGTCAAACGATATACAAGTGCAATGGCAAAGAGAATCAGCATTGAAGCCGACCCGCCTAAGACCTGATACTTGAATGACGCTTCCAGCTCTTCTGCGCCTCTTCCAAACGCCACAAGTATATATGAAGAGATGGCACTGATCTCCAGGAAGACATACATGGTAAAAAGATCACCTGCCAGAGCTACGCCATTCATTCCCAGGCCAAGGAGCATTAACAATGCATAGTACTTTCGTAATTTTGTATATGATTTCATTGATGAAATTGAATAGAGAGCAACGATGGCACCTGTAAAGTTGATCAGGGCCAGCATCAAAAGAGTAAAGCCATCAACAACCCAGTGAATACCCAGAGGAATTCCCTGGACAGGCTCCCATCCACCCACTGCTACTGTAAATGGCAGTTGATTTATAAAATAACATTGAACCACCAATGCAGTCAAAGCAGAAAAAACCACGCTGACTATAATTCCTGCCCAACGGACTACCCACCTGCCGAAAATGACCAGGAGCAGAGCTGTACCCAAAGGTACCACGAGGAAATATGCAATAGTATTCATCCGCGAAGGTTCCGAATCTTATTCAAATCCAATGTTTGATATTTTGCATAAATACGTACTGAAAAAGCAAGTAACAACGCTGTTGTAGCCAAGCCAATAACAATTGCCGTCAAAACTAAAGCCTGGGGAATGGGGTCTACCATGACGGCAGTATTAGAACTGTTCTCTGTAATAATTGGCGCAACACCATCTTCACGATAGCCGACTAAAATCAGGAATAAATTCATAGCTGTCTCCATAATAACCAGGCCGAGGATAATCCTTATTAAATGCCGCTTGGTCCAGACACCGTAGAGTCCAACTGCAAAAAGAATGAATGTCAGCAGATAAAGGGTCATAATTACTCCTTCAACCGGTGACGGGCAAAAGCAATAAACATCACAGCCAGGGCAGCGGAGACCTCAACACCTATGGCCAGATTCTCCCATGGTATCAAACCACCAGCGGCGATATGCCCGGGCAGACCCGGATGAGTTTTTGCCAGTAAATTAGCCATCAAGCCCAGTTTTAAGACAAGGCCTATACTTGCCATGATCAGAAATATAAGAAGAGCCTCGCTCTCAAGTTTGGAAGCAAAGTCCTGTGAGCGTTCTTCTTTATCCGGTGCACTGCCAAATGCAAGGGTGATTAATATAAAACCTCCTGCCAGAAACACACCGCCTGCAAAACCTCCACCGGGAGAAATATGTCCGTGAGCAATAATATAGATGCCAAACATCCAGATAAACGGAACCATCAATCTTGCTATTGACTGAACTATGACAGACATGCCATGCTTCATCTCTTCTCCCCCTCATGGCGCAATACGATCAATATTCCCAATGCAGCGGTAAATAGTACTGTCGCCTCACCCAATGTATCAAGAGCTCTAAAATCAAGAATCACCGCTGTAACCAGGTTCGCTGATCCGGTAGCAGCTGCTCCATAGGCCAGGATTGGTGCTGCCATTCGGATTACAGCTTCACCAAATTTTGGAAGTTCCTCAGCCACTCTATAAAAAGAGAGCGTTAAAAAAAGTATAAAAACAGCGCCAGCAATGCGGGGTAATAATCGATGAGAAATACTGCGTTCCGACGTTTCTTGATTTGATGTAATTTTAACAGTTGCTATAAACAGTATCAAGGTCATTGTTTCAATAATTATCTGAACCAGTGCCAAATCCGGTGCTCTGAGAAAGAGAAATGCCAGGGTTAAGCCAAATCCCATAATACCCATGGCAATAATGCCCGAAAGCAGATCTTTGCTCTCCAAAGCAAGAATTGCCCCCAATATCATTAAAATCAATATAATAACAAGTGGGTTCATCCTCTACTTACTCCAATTAAGATGGCCAGAAGAATTATCCAACCGACAAACAACCATGATACATAACGATTTAATAGCCCATTATGCAATTCTCTAAGTGGTTTGGAAATTTGTTGCCCCAGCCTAATCCCCTGCTCATAAATGTCAAATATTCTCTTATAAGCCTTATTATAAAACCATTTGATTACAGGCAAATTTTCTACATCCCTATAAAATTCTGTGGCCAGGACACGCTCCCGGGGTTTAACTATTTCACCACCGCTAAAACTCTTAACCTCAGTTCTGTTATAACCTTTTACTAAAAACAATGTGAACAATGCTATAAGAATACCACCTAAAAACAATCCACCTGTTGTAAGAGGAGACCAGAATCCCCACAATGAAAGATCAGACGAACCTCCTGGCATAAGTTGAGGCAAAAGTATACGATTAGCGAATAAACCAAGTACTATACAGAGTATTGCAAGAATCCATATAGGTACACAGATAAATGGGTGTTTGGCAACTTTTTGATTAATATGCAGGTCCGGATCCGATGGCCCCATGAACACTGCATAAGTTAATTTCAAAAAACTTGCCAGAGTTAAACCACTACCAACTAATGCTACCACCAAGGCAAAAGGTGCCAGTACTATATTTTGCCTGATACAATCAATAAGGCTTTGGGC
Source organism: bacterium (assembly GCA_023139105.1). Taxonomy (GTDB): domain Bacteria; phylum Zhuqueibacterota; class QNDG01; order QNDG01; family JAGLOF01; genus JAGLOF01. Next base: position 20,883 of record JAGLOF010000133.1, on the reverse strand, counting down.
AATCAACCATTTACTGAAAAATCCATTCAATGGCGGAATTCCGGAAATGGCCAATGCCAAAATTAAAAATGCAGGAAAAACAAATGGCAGCTTACGAGCCAGACCACCTATTTTGGCCAGATGTGTATGGCCTACAGTATCCCGAACAATACCAGCTGTTAGAAAAAGCCCTGATTTATATATTACATTATTTATAAGATGAAATATCGCACCGGCTACACCAATTACAGAACATGTAGCCAGTCCAAGAATCATATAACCAGCTTGAGACACAGCATGATAGGCAAGCAGTTTTCGCATATCATGCTGAACTAATGCCATCATTACACCGGCAAAAAGAGACAGCAGGCCCAGGGCCATTAAAATCAATCTAAGCACAGGGGGCACATGATCAATAAATTTTATCAATCTTGCTAAAAAATAGATACCAATCAATTTATCTAAAGTGGATGGAAGCATTGCATTGACCCAGCCAGATGATTCAGCGGCCATTGATGGTAACCATGTATGAAATGGCATTGCTGCAATCTTTGAAAATACGGCACACAGAATTGACACAAATGCTATCCAGCTCCAGGTATCATTCAATTGAAAAGTGAAATCAGATAACAAAGGTGTGCCGGCTTTTATTACCAGTACCACAACACCAAAAATCAAAAGCGCGTCTGTGCCGCCAATAATAAACAATGTTTTCTTTGCAGCCCTTGCAGCATCCTCGGTGTTGGATGGAATTAGCATGTACAGCAAAATACCCAGAGCGCCCCAACCAATTAACAGTAAGAGAAAGTGATTGGCCATCAATACCAACGCTCCCATAGACAGAGCCATGAACAACTTCCCACCCTGTTTCTCATCGAGGGCAGAGCCGTAGGAGGTCATCCATACAATTAGCGATGCCATACCGCCGGCTGTCCAGAGCAGGATACGACTAAGTGTATCAAGTTGTAATAAGAGTATATCAGAATACTGCCAGTTGACAGATAAATCTCTACCTGCATACCATGTTGCTGCTGCAAAGGCCAGTGCTCCGGCAAGTCTCAACCAAAAACGGAATTGCCGCCACCGGGCCGGCAGGAGTACCAGCATACACCCCAAAAATAATGGTAGTAAAATTGGTGCCAACATGGCATTCATAGTGATAACCTTTTCATCAAGGTTTCTGTTTTTGCCTGTGATAATTTCAATAGATCTGCCTGACCGAGTACACTTTTATTATTCTCTTCATCAATCACCGTCAGACGCTCAGTACAGCAATAACAGGGATCAACTGCCGCTAAAATCAAGGCTGCATCGGCAACGGTTTCCCCAATAACAGCTTTCTCATTTGATAGAATATTTGTATAACTGGGAGCCCTTACTTTATAGCGTGCCGGAAAGTTTGAACCATCTGACAATGTATAGTGAAATACTTCACCTCTGGGAGCCTCGGCCCGGCCAATGCCCTCACCGGGAGGCAGCTCCTTAATGTTTAAGTCAATCGGTCCTGGTTTCATTTTTTTGAGACATTGTTCAATTATACTGACTGATTGATACAGTTCATCAATTCTGCACATTGCCTTTGAATAGACATCACCTTCTTCATATACAACTATATCAAAATCTACCCAGGGATATGCAAAGTACGGGTCGTCTTTACGGACATCAATACGAATACCGGAAGCGCGTGCTGTGGGTCCGACAACAGCATAGTTAATTGCATCTTCAGCTGAAAGGCAGCCTACACCCTTGAGCCTGGCATGTAGAACCGGGTCATCCATAACAGCACCACGGAAAAGATCGACAACGGGTTTCATCTTATCCATAGACTCCATGATCCAGGGGATATCATCCTGATCCAGATCCCGCCTTACACCTCCGGCCTTGAACATTGCATAACTCTGCCGGTTACCAGTCACTTTTTCAAGTACATCACAAACAATTTCTCTATATTTCCAGCTCCACATCCAGACCGTGTTGTAACCAAGGAAATGACCTGCAAGACCAACCCATAACAGGTGTGAATGAATCCGTTCCAATTCACAGATAATGGCACGTATATATTGTGCACGTTCAGGTGCGACGATGGCACCCAGGTCTTCCATGCAATTTATTGCAGCAGCAGGATGACTTGTTGAGCAGATACCACAAATACGCTCAACTAAAAAAACTACCTGATCCCATGATTTTGATTCGGCCAGCTTTTCTATACCACGATGATTATAACCCAATTCAATATCGAGATGAACTACTTTTTCACCTTCCACATGCAGGCGAAAAAATTCCGGTTCTTCCTGAAGAGGATGATAAGGGCCTATGGGAATAATTGTACTCACTGATCTCTCCGTAAAGGATAATTGCCTTCAGGCCAGTCATCTGGCAGTAATAGATGTACTGGATTCGGATGGTTCTTGAAAGTAATGCCGAATAGTTCGTGAATCTCTCTTTCAATCCACTCCGCTCCAACAATAATCGGCGCAATTGATTCTATTTCTAATCTATCTTTAGATAAAACAACTCGTAGTGACAAGACTTGCGGTAAATGCAGAAAATCAAAATGATAGATAATCTCCATCATATTATTAGGCTTATCAACAGCAGAGGCAATGATAAATCGTGACTGCAAGGTATTAAACAGATAAGTTACTACAGGTTCAAGCATTTCAGCATCTATATCAAGATATATACGCCGTGTATTATGTTCATGCCAGCGTTGAATTTTATCAGCAAACTGATCCTGTAAACCTGTTTTTATACTCTTCCAGTCCATATATCCAACCTGTATAATATTATTGGCGCAGTTGTGCGATGAGCTTGGCAACAGCTGCAATCATCCCCTCAGGTTTTGGGGGACACCCGGGAACATAAAAATCAACTGGTAATATGTCATCTACTTTAACACGACTTGTATAACTGCCATCAAACATACCATGATCAAGGGCGCATGTGCCTATGGCAATAATTACATTCGGTTTAGGCACCTGCTCATATACAGCTTTTACGCGAGGAATATTTTTTGTTGTCATATTTCCCGTTACCAGCAAAGCATCTGCATGACAGGGGCTTCCGACAAGTTGTATACCAAAACGCTCCAGGTCAAACCTGGGTGTAATACAGTCCAGTATTTCAATATCACAGTTATTGCAACTGCCTGTAGCCAGATGATAGACCCAGATTGAACGTGTTAATGCCTGTATTTTCAAACTCATATCAATATCCCAACATAGCCAGAATCATTGCAAGGACACCAAGACATCCACCCCATACCGTAAAAAACTTCAGAGCTTGATCAATCCGTACACGTGGATTGGTATTTCGAATTAAAATCATAATTACCCAAAAAACTAACAATTTTCCAAGCCCGGCAAGGATAGACACCCACGAAGAAAAGATAATGCCGCCCCAGAAACAGTGAACCAGCAGCAGAGGGAGCATGGCACGCATTATCCATTGTGTCAGTTTAAAGAATGCCAGAAGAGGCCCGGAATATGCTACCAGTGTACCGCCCATGATCTCTGTCTCAGCTTCAGACATATCAAATGGCACTAATGCCAGTTTTGCCTGCATTGCCAAAATTGCCAGAATCAGGGCTATCATGCCGGAAGGCGACCAGGCAACTGCACCATAAGTACGTTGATAGTCTAAAATTGCACCTAGTTTAATACTTCCACCAGATTGGATGATGACCACCATCAATGCCATGACAATGATAAGCTCATCTCCCAGTAGCAGTTTTATCTCTCTGCTGGCCCCAAGTACAGAATGTGGTGAACCCGATACCAGGCCGCCCAACATAAAAGCAACAGATGGAATCATAGCCAGATACACAACTACAATCAAATCTCCCACCATGGAATTATCAGGATAGAGATTTGCATTCCAAAGCGTAAATGAAAATACCAATGCCCCTGTCAGGGCCATGATAGGTGCCGCATAAAAGAGCCAGGCCGTAGCTTGCCCCGGAATCATTGTCTCTTTACCCATAAGTTTGGTAAAATCAAATAGAGGTTGAAGCAGAGGCGGACCGACACGCCATTGTACACGTGCTGTCACTTTACGATCTACCCATGCAACAAACAGAGCCAGAATGATTGTAAAAATCAATCCTGGAAAAATCAGTATGTTAATTGTATCCATCATTTCAAAATAATACCTTTTTATTCCATGAGATTGCATGAACTAGTAGATGATCACTGATACGGTATATATTTTTTTCTTCATTAACTTCATATTCCCCATATGATATTGCACCTAATGTACATTTATCAACACACACAGGAGCGTCTTTATGATTTAGACGTGCATGGCAAAAATCACACCTGGAGACTGCATACCCAATCAATTCCGGTAAAATTGTACCAAAGGGACATGCATAACTACAGCTGTTACAAGCCACACATCTTATATTCCACCGGCGGATAATACCATCATCCTGTCTCTCTAAAGCATCAGTAGGACAAACTTCAATACAAGGTGCAGCTTCACATTGCCTGCATGTCAAGGTAAACTCCGCAACCTCACGAAGATATGTTATACCATCATTAAACGGATGGTAAAAATAACTGCATTCTGCGTGGCAGCTCTTACAATCACGACATTTTTCAAGATCTATGTATAATGTCTTTGCCATGCCTATTCCCAAATATCCGGTGATTCCTGGAGTTGGTCGTATGTAAATACGGGACCATCTTTACAAATGAAGTAATGGTCTATCATGCAATGTCTGCACTGTCCGATACCGCAATACATCTTTCGCTCCATGGAGAGAACAATATCTTTTGGTTTAAAATCCAATTCAAGAAGTCGTAATGTGGCAAACTTCATCATTATTGGCGGACCAATCACTACAGCAATAGTTGTATGTGGATCAATTTCATCTTTTTTAAGCAAGGTAGTGACCACACCTACAGGGCCCTCCCATGTGTCATCTGCATTATCTACTGTTATGTCAAGTTGAATATTTTCTCTGAGTTCGGCTATGGCATCTTTGTAAACAATATCACCGGGGCTTCTGGCACCATAACACATGTGGATGGATTTTAATTTATCTTTATTAGCTATAGCAGTGTGAAGCAGTGCCATGGCAGGCGGAAAACCTACTCCGCCGATAACCAACAGGAGTTTCTTTCCAAAATAATTCTCAATTGCAAAACCATTGCCATATGGACCGCGAACTCCAAGCAGCTCTCCGGGTGTCAGGGCATGAAGTTTCTCTGTCATGTAACCGGCTTTTTGTATTGTAAATTTCAGAGTATCCGGCTTTGTTGACGGACTGGCCATGGCAAATGGTGCCTCACCAACACCTGGCAGGGTTAATTCGGCAAACTGTCCACAAATAAAATCAAAAGGTATTTCAGGACGAATAATAAAACTCTTGATCCCATCGGTTTCAGGAATAACAGCTTCAAGAGTGGCAGGAATCGGACGAAAGGGATTGGCCGGTGTCTTCATTATTCCTCCACCCCCTGATTAAGCTCAGACAATAGCACACGCATATCGATTTTTCCCTGACAGGCATCTATGCATCTACCACAGCCGGTGCAGCCCAATTGAGAATAATTGGCAGGAAGATAGGAAAACTTACATAAATATCGATTCCTGAATCTTTCAGATAGGCGAGGCCTGGGAGTACCTCCTCCGGCAGTTACTGCATAACCGGCATAATGACAGGAATCCCAACCACGGAGTTTTGTAAATACTTTCCTGGTTACATCATCCAGAAAATAACAGTGACAGGTTGGACATGCATGGTTGCAAGCACCGCATTCTACGCATGTTTCTGAATGCTTGACCCAAAGACTTGAATCCCAGTATTCTTTAAACAAAGACTGGTATTGATCTGCAAATTTGTATTTGATATTGTTAGCCTGAACACGACGAACAGTTTCATGCCTTATTTTTGCCTGAGTCTCTGCCTCTTCTTTAACAACTTCCTTCAAGGCCTTATCATGACCTTCAAGCAGCTGCTTGCCACGTTTGCTACCCACTTCTACTATAAGACCATCCCAGATCTTGGATAGATTAAGATCAAATCCGCTCATTGCATATGGCTTTTCATCGACCTGCGTACAGAAACAACTTGGTCGTGGATCACTACAATCAGCACTGACAATTACAGAATTATTTCGTCGTTGTTTATATCCGGGATCAGAGAAGTCACCGCCAAAAGCCTTATCTATAATTGACAAAGAATGCAGATCACATGCTTTGACGCCAAGAAATAAATTTGGTTTATGTTCATCAATTTGATCTTTGGTAACTTCTTCCAGGGCAGGTAATAAAAATGATTTCAGCGGTTGTACGGTGCGTATTTGATCATAAATGATTGTATTAAATTTACTCTCATCAACTGGCATAAAAAAGAATTCTTTGCCAAAGGCCTGCGATGCGACAATTTGATACTTGTCAGACCAACCATGCAGGATTGAAAGCCAGTGTGCTTTTCCGATGTAGTACCGTTCAGACATAATCAGTATTCATCCAAGAAGTGAAAGATGCAGGGATTCAGCAGTTAAAAGAATCCCACCAATTGGAGTACTGCCTATAACTTTAAGCAACTACAGTCACAAATAAAATCAAGTTCCAAATACAATAATAAAAAGAAGAATTACGCGTTACAGGATGCTGTTCAGCTAGAATTAGAGAAGTAAAAAATCGTTACATTTACAAATAATAAGTGGATTTTGATATTGAATGTCTAGTCGAATATAAAAATCAAGAATGCCTTTGTCAAGATTTTTTTTCATTGTTTAAAAAAAATGTAGTACGATCTACTGCAAATCATCCAACAACTCGTACCTCTTAAACTTTCGTTTCACTACCCCGATACCGATATCGTAATCATAATCGTCTTAGGAGTCTTCGTTCATTTATGCATATAACAGGCAGGCCGGATTAAACGCAATAACACCCAACAATTACTTCTATTGTACTACATCAGAACAAATTGGACAAAAATAATGTTGCAGTTAAGGAAGATATTTCGTTCCTTTAAGATATTATTCAATCAGGCATCATGAGATTTAGCATCCCGTTACTTAAATAATAACAAAAAATTCTTTGTCACGTTACATCTCAAAATGGTAGCGTCTTAAAATTCTGCAGAAGACTCAGGAAATCCACACTCAGGAGGTTGGTATAATGAATAATCATGCTACACACAAATCAGGAAGAAGTATCTTCTGTTTATTTATTGCATTTTTTATATCGATTTTAGCTGCCCGGGTTCAGGCGCAAGATTCGGGCACAGTGACGGGAACAGTCCGCACGACTGTAAATTCCAAAACACTTCAGGGAGCCAACGTCATCATCCTGGGTACAAAACGCGGGTCAAGTACCAACAAAGTGGGTGTATATAAACTAAAAATCCGACAGGGCGTATATACTATCAGAGCAAGTTTTATAGGACGTGAAACAGTTGAGCAAAAAATCAGGGTTGTTGCCGGAGAAACAACAACTATTGATTTTCAGCTTGCTGAAACAGCCGTTCAATTTGGTGAGAGTATTGTAGTAATTGGCTCCAGGACAGCGCGTACTGCTGTTGAATCTACCGTACCAATTGATATCATATCATCAATAGAGATAAGGCAATCGGGTTTCACAGAAGTAAACCAGCTGCTAACACATTTTGCCCCTTCTTTTAATGCATCACATCAAACCATTTCAGACGGGACAGACCACATCAATCCCGCAAGCCTGCGTGGTCTTGGCCCTGATCAAGTGCTGGTATTGATTAATGGCAAACGTCGACACCAGAGCGCATTGGTTCATGTTAATGGAACCTTCGGTCGTGGAACGGTAGGTGTAGACTTGAATTCCATTCCTGTAGCTGCAATTGATAGAATTGAAGTGTTACGTGATGGTGCTGCTGCGCAATACGGCTCCGACGCTATTGCAGGTGTTATAAATATCGTACTGAAAGAGCAGGCCAGTGAAATTCAGATCAACTCTATGGCAGGTGTTACAGCACAGGGAGATGGAAAACAACTCAAAACTGACATCAATTATGGATTGAGAATTGGTGAAAAAGGCTTTTTCAATATTACCGGTGAATTTTTTGACAGAGGCAGAACCAATCGTTCAGGTACCTGGACAGGTGATATTTTTCCGGGTATTTCCGGAACAGCTGAAACCGATGCTGAACTTAAGAATCGCGGTCTTACCCGTGATGATTTCTCAATGAAAACCGGACAGGGTGCTGCAAGGATTGGCGCCGTATTCTTTAATACTGCTGTACCGCTTAATGAGCATTCTGACTTTTATGCTTTTGGCGGCTTTACTCATCGCAAGGGTTTTGCAACCGGTTTTTTCCGGTTACCCAACAGTGAAGCAAGGGTTAATCTGAATACGTATCCCAATGGTTTTCTACCGGAAATACACACAGAAGTTGATGATGATGCTTTCACTGCCGGTGTGAGAGGAATCCGCAATGGTTGGGATGTTGATATAAGCTTAACCACTGGAGGAAACGCTTTTCAATTTAACATCGAAAATTCAATCAACGCTTCTATTGGGGAATCAAGTCCAACTTCTTTTGATGCCGGAAGACTAAAATTCAGACAAACAACAGGTAACGTGGACCTTGTAAGGCTGCTCAATACACAAGGAATAGTAAATTCTCTTTCTATAGTGCTGGGTGGTGAGTTCCGTATAGAAAATTATAAAATCGAAGCCGGGGAGAATGCTTCCTGGCAACTGGGTAATGGCGTCGATAATCCTATTGCCGGCGTAGATTATGATACTACGGCCAGCGGTGCGCCAAAAAATGCCGGCTCCCAGGTATTTCCCGGATTTCAACCATCAAATGAGGTCAATCGATTAAGAAACAGTATCAGCGCCTATGCCGGTTTTGAAAGCCAGGTGACTGATATGCTGATGCTTGACATTGGCGGCCGCTTTGAAAATTACAGCGATTTCGGAAGTACTTTTATTGCTAAGGCGGCAACCAGGTTTGAGCCATTAAAAAACTTTGCCCTGCGTGGTGCCGTGAGCACTGGTTTCCGTGCGCCATCTCTGCACCAGATTTGGTTCAATAATGTCAGTACACAATTCATTCTCGATGATAATAATGCTCTGGTGGCAAAACGCGTTCTTACCGGCAGCAATCATAGCGCGGTTACCAAAGCATTTGGAATACCGGCTCTTAAAGAAGAAACTTCTGTTAATTTTAGTGCTGGATTTACAGTTAGACCTGTCAATAACTTTTCAATTACTGCCGATGTTTTTAGCGTAACAATTAAAGATCGAATTGTACTATCAAGCAGGTTTAGTGATAGCGATCCGGTTGTAGCGGAAATATTGAAACCCTTTGAAAAATCAGGAATTGGGCAGGCACAATTTTTTGCAAATGCTGTCGACACTAAAACTAACGGAGTTGATATTGTAGCTGTCTATTATGTAACACTTGGTAAGGGACGACTCACTTTAACAGGAACAGCGAACAAAACACGCACCGAAGTAGAAGCTATTAATATTCCTGAGGGAGTTGCTGAAAAATTTGCCGACGGGGATCTGGAGGCAGTAAAAAACACATTGTTCAATCGTGAAGAACGAAACCGCCTGGAAGATGCACTGCCTGGAAATAAAGCAAGTTTCTCAGCACGTTATACATTGGGACGTATCAGTGCTTCAACCCGGGCAATATATTATGGTGAAATTCAATACAAACCCACTAATCCTGATAATGATGAAACCTTCTCCGCCAAAACACTCCTGGATATTGATCTGTCTTACGAAATTATTAAAGGAGTCGGTATTACAATTGGGGCGCATAATATTTTAAACACCTTTCCTGATGAGCATCAGAAAGAATCAAATAGAAGTAGTGAAAGGTTCATCTACAGTAGGCGGGTTACTCAGTTTGGTATGAATGGCGCTTTTTACTATGGGCGACTCCAGTTCAACCTATAGATCAGTTATGCAGTTATAGTTAAGCGGTTGGACTTGTAATAAAAAATGGACAACAGGCAGGCGAGCAGAACCTTGCTTTTCTTCTCTTTGTTTAAATTGGCTATCTGAGATTCGATTTAGAAAATAACAGGCTGGCAGTAAAAATGTCAGCCTGTTATTTATCCAGATAAAGCTCTCTGATCAACGGCATAATATCCCATATCATTCATATGCTGCATTTTTTTGAAACATTTTTCCGAGTTTTTCGTTATAATATTATGCCGAAAAACTCGTATTAATCATTTCAGGAATGAAACCATGAAAGTATCCATCACTGAACAACTGCTGCTGCTCTCAATCTGGAGGCTGGATGACCAGGCATACGGCTTCAAAATCAGAGAGCTGGTGGCGGAGTATACCGGTAAAGATGTTGCTTTTGGTACTCTTTATAACAACCTAGACCAGCTGATCAAAAAAGGGTACACTGTCTCCCACAAAGGTGAATCAACAGCCGTAAGAGGCGGAAAAAGAAAAGTGTATTACCAGATTACGGAAAAAGGATTTGAAGCTCTTCAGGCCGCAAGAGACATGCAGGACAGGTTATGGGGAAATGTACCCAAAATGGCTTTTACCAAAGGAGAGTAAAATGCCGCAGCAAAACCGCAATACACCTCCCCAACTGGCGTGCCGGCTCATCACCCTCCTGGACCAGTATGAGTACCACTTCTCTCTGGAGGGAGATATACTGGAGGCATACCACTATAAATGCAAGACCATGGGCATTCGTAAAGCCCGTTTATGGTATTGGATGCAAGCATTGAAAACCGCCTCACTCTATTCTCATTTCATTATCAAAGGAAATATGGCTATGTTTACAAATTATCTCAAAATTGCTTTGAGAAATATGAAGAAACAAAAAAGCTATTCATTCCTGAATATTTTCGGCCTTGCTGTCGGAATGGGCTGCTGCACCCTTATTCTCCTCTGGGTGCAGGATGAAGTCAGTTTTGACCAATTCCATGAAAACGAAAAACACATTTACAGGATTGTCAGACAGGTCAAAGCCGAGAACATGGACAATCATTATGTATACATGCCCAATCCACTGGGGCCGGCAGTCAAGGCCAATTTCCGAGAAGTTAAAAATGCCACGCGTTACTCCAAAGTGGCCTGGCCGGTCATGGCCCAGGACAAACTCTTTTCCAATATCGATATGTGCCTGGCCGATACCGTCTTTTTCGACATTTTCACCTTTACCGCTGTTCAAGGTAATTTGGAACACGCACTTCACGATCCTTCGTCAATCGTGATCACGGAGGATATGGCCAGAAAATGCTTTGGTAACGAAGACGCCATAGGAAAGACGATTACGGCCCTGAGGAAGGATTATACGGTCGCCGCCGTGGTCGAGAACATTCCTCACGCCTCCCATATCCAGTTTGAATGTGTCATGCCCATACGCTACAATCGCGCCGAATATCTTGGGAATTGGGCGTATGCGTGGCAATATGCGGTCTACATTCAGTTTTATGAAAACAGTTACAATGAAGCAATTGCCGGGAAAATCGTAACCCTGATTAAACAGAACCATCCTGAAGGTCAACGGATGAATGTGGATATTACACTTCAGCCGCTTAAGGACATTCATCTCCGTTCCCCCTGGGAAGACAAGGGAATGAATGTTGGAGAAGGCCATATCACTTATGTCTATCTCTTCTCGCTGACCGCTTTCTGCATCTTGATCATCGCCTGCGTCAATTTTATGAGTCTATCCACAGCAAGGTCTGAAAAGCGGCAGAAAGAAATCGGAATGCGAAAAGTAGTGGGCGCCCGAAGACACGATATTATCCGTCAGTTTTTAGGCGAATCGATTCTGCTGTCTTTTGCTGCACTGATAGTATCATTACTGCTGATCGCCCTGGCACTGCCTGCCTTCAATACGTTCACAGGCAAATTTATTCAATTCGGGAAACTGGGTGAATTCCGTTCCATTCTCACTTTGGCCGGCATCACTGTGTTCACAGGACTTGTTGCCGGAAGCTACCCCGCCGTATTTCTATCATCATTTCTCCCTATCAAAGTTCTGAAAGGGACAGACGGCCGCAGCCTGAGGAGAGGATCTGGTTTCCGAAGTGCGCTAGTCGTCGGTCAATTCGCCTTCACCACTATCCTGATTACCGCCTCACTGGTTATATACAGCCAGTTGAATTATATCAGTAATAAAGATCTCGGTTACGACAAAGAGTCTATCCTTGGTTTTCATTCCGGTTCGCTGAGAAACCGAAATGTCGATCACTATGAAGCGTTTAAGAGTGAACTGCTGACCAATCCCAAAGTGCTTGGTGTGACCAAGTCAGTGGCTCCCAATCAAATCGGTTCAGCCTACGGCGAGACCGACGATTTCAGCTGGCCGGGCAGAAATCCCAACGACGGAGTGAAACTGTTCTACTGCAACACGGATTACGATTTTAAGGACACCTTCGGGGTCCGCCTTGTCGAGGGACGTTTTTTCAGCAAAGCCTTTGCCGCCGACACCAGCAATTTCCTTCTCAATGAAACAGCTGTCAAAGCCCTGGGAATTGAATCGCCGGTGGAAAAGCCCTTTACATTTCAGGGCCGCCAGGGAAACATCATCGGCATCATCAAAGATTTTCACATCTCATCCCTGCACAGCGAGATCAAACCAGTGGTCTTCCACTCAACGCCCGGCTGGAACATCTATATCAAAATCAATGATGAAAACATGAATGAAACCCTGAAATATTTGAAGACCGTCTGGGATAAGCATCGGATGGAAGGGCTGTTCGATCTAGACTATTATTTCCTTGATAAAGCAGTCAGCAACCTGTACACATCTGAATACAATATGAGCAAGTTGTTCCGACTCTTCACTTTTCTTGCAGTATTTATCTCATGTCTCGGGCTTTTGGGACTGGCCTCATTTATGGCAGAGCAGCGCATTAAAGAAATAGGCATCCGGAAAACCCTGGGCGCGCCCTTTTCCAGCCTGATCCTGCTGCTTTTCAAAACTTTCATCAAGTGGGTGGTTCTGGCCAATCTTATTGCCATACCCACAGCCTACTTTGTAATGAATCACTGGCTGCATAGTTTCACATATCATACACATATCAAAGCTGAAATTTTTATTCTCACCGGTATCTTCGCACTGGTAATAGTTTTATTTTCCGCCGGTTATCAGACTGTTAAGGCAGCCAGAGCCAATCCGGTAGATTCACTGAAGTGTGAATGAATGTGACTTTAGAGCACATGACATGAAAAATACTCCATTGATTGCTTCTGTAGTACTTGCTGTAGAGTCTTTTCTTTCAATGATAAAAAAAAATCCCGGCCATGCCGGGACTCAAAGTTATATGACCGTATTTTAACTATTCATACTTTAAAGCTCTGGCAGGATTTATCAATGCAGATTTGATGGATTGATATCCTATTACTATGATAGCAACAAGAAATACTGATAGTCCTGAGATCATAAAAATCCATGGTGACAGTGTAATATGATATGCAAAATTTTCTAACCAACTTCTCATCAGTAAATACGCTACAGGCCATGCAATAATATTGGCCAGAACAACCCATCTCAAAAAAGTTCCAGATAGTAAAAAGATGATATTCATTACTGAAGCTCCAAGTATCTTCCTTACACCCAGTTCTTTGGTGCGCTGGGCTGTAACAAAGGTGGCAAGACCTATTAAACCCATAAAGGCTATTATAATTGCAATTATTGAAAATGAACCGAATACAGTAGCCATTCTCTGTTCAGTTTGATATGCATCATTAAAAATCTCATCAAAAAATGAGTATTCAAAGGGATAACTGGGAGAAAAACGATTCATAACATCTTTAATATAGCTGATAGTAGAAGGAATATCAGACGTACTGATTTTTATTGAAATATTGGAGATAGTAGACGCATCCATAAATATATAAAGAGGTTCTATGGGACTGTGCAATGAATGAAGATGAAAATCTTTCAGTACTCCCACAATTCTACCAGTCGCTCCGGTCCAATGAGTCATCTCTTTACCAATGGGAGACTCCCATTCGGCAATTCTAACTGCTGTTTCATTAACAAGAATGGCTCCATTTAAATCTGAAGGAAAATCTTCTGAAAAGTTTCTTCCCTGAACAATTTCCATATCAAACAGATCTGCATAATTCGGACCTGTAGTGTTATAATAAATAGTTACAGGCGGCTGGGGATTCCTGCCGGTCCAATCACGCGAAGTGAAAGTGTCAATATTATTGGGCAGATTAGCCGATGTACAGACATTGTGTATATTAACATTACGCATTAATTCAGTTTTGATTGTTTCAATATTCCCTCGTATTGATCTATCGCGAATAGGCAGGTTAATAATCTGTTCTCTGCTGTACCCTACATCGGTAATTTTCATATAGCGCAATTGCATTCTTACTACTATTGTCGAAACGATAAGCACGATAGCAATTGAGAATTGTACAAGAACCAATATATTACGCAGAGCTGTACCTTTTGAACTTTTCACAAAACTACCGCATAATACTGTGATCGGTTTGAACCTGGAAATCACAAGAGCGGGATAACTTCCTGCAAACAGACCTACAAAACAGACAGCTATGATCAGTCCTAATAAAATAAGTGGATTATCAATAGGATTCAGAGTGAGTTGACGCTCTATCAGGTTATTAAATCCCGGCAGCACTAACAACGTAATGATGATGGAGATACATAAGGCAAGTACTGTTACTGTAGTTGACTCACTCAGGAACTGAAATATCAATTGTCCTCTCTGTGCGCCTGATACTTTTCTTATACCTACTTCTTTGCCTCGCTGGATCGATCTGGCTGTTGCAAGATTCATATAGTTAATACACGCAATAATGAGAATTAAAACTGCAATGGCTGAGAATAACATGACATACTTGATATCACTATTAACATTTATCTCCTGCATCCTGTGCGAATGAAGATGTATATCAGTTATTGGCTGTATTGAATACATCTTTGGAAATGGTTCTTCAAAACCAAACCGAATATACAGCGGTCTCTCAACCAGTGTATGTATTTTTTCCTGAACGTCTACAGGATCTGCATCCTCCTGCATTAAAAAATATGTATAGGAAAAATTGCTTCTCCAGCCCTCAGGATTATTTCCTGTCAATTCAAAATATGTCATATACGGTACAATAACATCCATCACAAAATGAGAATTTGCCGGCATATCACGGAAAACACCAGCTACTGTGAATTCTGTCTGTTCACTTACTAATAATACTTTTCCGACGGGATCATCATCACCAAAGTATTTTTTTGCCACAGACTCAGACAGTAAAATTGAGGATTGATCCTTCAGTGCTGTCTCTGCACCACCGGCAATAAAGGGTATGGAAAAAATATTAAAAATTTGATTCTCAGCCCAATAGAAATCTTCTTCTAAAAAATGTCTTTGTCCATAAGAGATTAATGCATTTCTACTCCTGATCAGACGGGCAGCAGTGACAACTTCTGGTATTTCCTGCATCAAAGCCGGTCCAAGAGCTGAAGGTGTACATGTTCTTTCTTCTCTTACTACACGATAAATATTATCGGAGTTCTCGTGATATTTATCATATGTAAGTTCATTCTGTACATATAAGCCAATCAGGAGAAATACTGACAATCCAACGGCAAGCCCTATTATATTTATAAACGAATATGCCTTTTGTTTTGAAATATTCCTCCAGGCCATGAGCAAATAATTTTTAAACATAGTGAATCTCCAAAATAAAGAATATAAATTCAAGCTAACAATTACTCTCACTATCTGTAGTCCATACCAGATATCAGAATAAAATGAACCTGTGCTATGCTGTCTCAACTGGTATTCTTCAAAAATATCATCAGCCATTGCATCTTTTTCAAGGATATCAGCTATCTTTCTGATGATACGGTCACCAATTCTTAAATGAAATTTCAAGTGTTCACTCATTTTTATGATTTCGATTTATGAGTCAAAGGCCGCAGTCCATCCCATAATGCCTGCTGTTCAGCCAGTACAAGCTTGAGGGCCGTAACAGCCACATCAGATAAATGATAGTAGATCTTCCTGCGCCCACCCCGTTCTGCCAGAGGCTGCCCTTCCTCTTTATTCAACATTCCCTTTTTGACCAGCTGATCCAGTGTGAAATACAGTGTACCATAGTTCCAGTCTTTGCCCGTTGTCTCTTTTATCTGGGTTTTTATAGTAACACCATAGGCACTGTCACCCAGACGCCATATTGTTAAAAGAAGAACTTCCTCATTACGTGTCAACTTCATTTTAATCTCCACTCTATTTATATGGACTACTCATACATATATTTATATGGATTGTCCATACAAATGTTTCAAATAAAAAAATAGGCCACCCTAAAAGTCAGCCTATTGTCATTGCTGTAAATGTTATATATTTCGAGAAGCGAATCGACGCGGCAATCTCCTAACTTAGCTTAGAACTTTAGGAGATTGGCGCACATAAACCACCCGCAATAACATGGAAATAACTTTGGGGACAGCCCACTGGAAAATTTATAAAATAGAAAACAACTTAAAGCAGAGCCAGAAAGCGATCAATTTCCTCAGGAGTATTGTAAAAATTAGGACTTACGCGAATCCTGCCATCACGCACTGCAACTATTACATTTTCCGCTAACAATCTTTTGTGAAGAGCAATATTTGCTTCTTCAGTCCCCAGAGTAAAAGAAAGAATGGCTGATCGTTCACTGATTTTCTCTACAGGTGAGACCAAGGTGATTTTTCCATCCTTCAGACCGGCAATGATTCTGTCCGTTAGTTCAATCACCCGATCATGTATAAATTGGATGCCCACTTCTTTCACCAACTCAAGCCCTGCAGTCCATCCATGAAAAAGAGAATAAGCAAGGCTCCCTGTCTCATAGCGCCTGGCATCAGGGTGATAATTCAATGATCGTGTATTAAACCTGACAGCCTCCGTAATGAAGCTGCTGCTTTAAGCAGACACCGCATTGAGCAGTGCTCATAGCAAGTGTCCAAAAAAAGGCAGCAGCTTCAGACCATTCAATTAAAAAGGTATTTATCACAGGTCAATTAAATCTGTCAATGATGTGTTAACGCACATCCAGACAGACAAAATCACCATAATTGTTGCGCACATAAATTAGACCGTTGCACAGCACAGGCGGTGTCCAGGCGGCACAGAAAGTATGCCAGGGCATGGTACCTTTCTCAAATGTATGCTGTTCAATTACTTTAGCACTTGCTACCAACGTAAAGGCTTCAGAATTGGCCTCAACTACATGTAGAGTTCCCGATTCAGATAGTGCCAATATGTATCCGCCGGCACTAGTCAGTGCACTGAACTCAAATGGTTCTTCCCAAAGCACTTCACCGGTCATAAAATCCATGCATTTAAATGTGCATTTCTTACGCGCCCCACCATCTATACCATACAATCTACCATCTAAAAGAATAGAACCGGTAAAGTGGTTACACATATTTTTATTTTCCCACAGGATCTCAGCTTGCTCTCCTGTAAGATTCAGCAAAGCACATCCCCGTCGGTTGCCCGTTGAAATGAACATATTATCACCATGTACAATCGGGTCGGCCACATTTTCTTCATAAGGCGTCTTCCAGGGAATCATCCAGTCAACGACACCTGTGGCAGCATCTACCTGATACAGTTCTACACGGCTGAAAATGGCCGCTTTGGCTGTATTATCCACTGTATAGAGTACAGGAGATGCAAAGCCATTTTTCCCCAACTCACTTTTCCAGACTGTTTCGCCTGTAAGTTTATTCAGAGCCAAGCCAGCTTTGGCAGCATTTAAAATAAGCAGGTCTTCATGAATGACCGGCGAACCCGACAACCCGAAATCAGGATCGATGGCCAGGGAATCTGTAAAAAGATTGCGCTGCCAGATCACACTGCCATTGCCTGCATCAAGGCAGAATACATGCCCGGAACGGCTGAGTGTGTAGAGTCTCTTATCCTCCAGGTTTGGCGTAGCTCTTGGGCCGGCCCACATCCCTGGTTCACAAGCATATTTATATGTCCATATTTCTGTTCCGGTTTCAGCATCCAGACAGTATACTACATCCATAAAAACAGTATCGTCATTTTGGACTTCCATGACATTACCCATGGTGTAAAGCCGATCGTCTTTAATGGCCGGGGCTGAGTAACCTTTGCCCAATTGGGCTTTCCACAGCACAATCGGATCTCCATCCAGAGCAGCAGGATTCCAATTGATCTCTGTTGACACATTGTCTCCGGCAGGTCCGCGCCATCTGGGCCATTCAGCCTGCTGTTTCTGACAATAGAGACCGGCAAGTGCCACAACAATCAGCAATAAGGGAAAAATTGTCTTCTTGTTCATTTTCTCCTCCTCTTTCTTCATAATTTATTCTGTTTATTGTTCATTTTTAAGTGCAGGGTGACATAGACAATATAACATTCTATTAGACATGGACAAATTATTTTTTTAACTCTGAGTCGCTGATTTTACGGTTGGAGCTAATTTAATTGAATTCTGATAGCCCTTGATATTCATCATGGGCCATCGAAGCATAAATTCACCCACAAGGGCACTATGGCAAGATCGCATGAATCATGCAATCACCTTACTTTGATGCTGCGCCGAGGCGCACCGTATCAAACAGAGCATGCATCCAACAGGACTATTGCATATTTTAGCCAGAATAAGCACCGGGACAAACCTCAGAAGACAATCAATTTTCTCTTGCAACCATATATTTCAGCATGTATATTTTTCCAAATGCTTTTGATCAGCCAGATATAAGGAGAGATAAAATGAATAAAATAATTTTTACTCAAGTGCTCCTGGCCTTCCATATCACTCTGTGCTTTGGACAGACTAATCTGCTGATTGAGCGGAAACATGCCGGAAGATTGCTGGCCAAAGCCGATCCCATTGAGGTCCACGCTGACAGCATCAAGTATGAATTCAAGATGAATCTCAATAATGATAGCAATAATGACATTATTATGGGTCAGAGCGGCAGTACATCATTCCACGTTATCAGCGCAGATGATGGTACGGAGCTAGGTGTCTATACCTTGCCTGAGCCATTCAGTTCAGCAGAAGAACGGCTGCAGTTTCTGGGATTTTACCCGATTACCGGAAGTGCTGGGAAGGAAGCGGTTTTTGGTTTGAGGGAAGGCAGAAAAATCAAAGGTCTGTGTGTCTCTGAATTATCCGGAGAGACAATCGTGTTTGATACAAATTACCGTCTTCAAATGATTGCCAATCTGGATGGCGATTCTGATTTTGAATTGGTTATCGGAAATATCAGTGATTCGGAAGTAGGAATCTGGGGGGAAGGCCATACAATCAGTAAGGCATCGGCAAAGCCGGTTTCTCCAAGCCAACCTATCAAAAAAAATGCATCCGGAGCCTTTATGGAAGAGTGGCGTTCCAACTGGCGACGTTCGTTTATCCCTGAGGTTGGTGATGAAGTCCTGATCGACCGTTACGACCTGAACATGGACGGGACACCGGATATTCCGGTCCGGGTTGAAATATCCGATTCCATCAATCTGGTTGTATATGACGGCAGAACAGGAGAATTGCTCTGGCAGATTAATTTGTCGACACTTTTTCCTGACGGTTTTGAAACAGATGATGTTGCACTGAACGGATTCTATAAATTTGACGGAACTCATCCCTGGGCGGTGATTGAAAACGGTCAAACTGTGGTGATTATCAATCCTGTGAATAATGCCATTGGCATGAATTTCGAAGAGATCAAATACTACATTCTCGCTGATTTTGATAATGATGCCAAGGTTGAATTCATCTATTACAACCAGAATGAGAAGAAAATTATTGCTCTGGGCTGGCAGGAATCAGGTGGAACATCCGGACAAAACCCTCAGGCACTTTTCTGTAAAAATGAGAATGCCACAACCGAATACTCGCTGAAACTGATCTATGAATCGCCTCCCGGTTTTCAGCTGGCCTTTAACCGGCAGAGTGTCAGGTCCGGGCGCAGAGCCGATTTTGAGGGAGATGGTATTCCCGATGTTGTGCTGCTTCGAAGAGATGAAAATGATGATCCTGTGGGACTGGAGGTGTATGACGGTCAGAGCCGTGCATTAAAATGGGATTTTGAATTCCCGCAGATTTATATCGACGATATTATCATCGGTTTTCACGGATTCGCTGATGTTAACGGAGATAATGAACCGGAAGCGTTTTTCGGCAATAACATTGCTGTGACTCTGGATGGAGATGTTCATTTCATCGGTCAAGAGCCTGCAGATTCGTCAGGGAATTCGCTCAGCTACAGCCAGAACGCATCGTTTAAAATTATCACCTTAATGGATATTAACGGGGATTTGAAACCAGAACTTATCGGTCATAGTTTGACCAACAACACGGTTCAGATCTGGGGCTCTGAGACATCTACCTCCATTGGAGAAGAGACATTCACTCCATCAGGATTTGAACTGTTTCAAAATTACCCCAATCCTTTCAATCCTTCGACAACAATTCACTATGTACTTGAGCAGGAGACCGGGATTGAACTGCAGATTTTAAACACTCGCGGGCAGAGCATTAAGACAATAATTTCGGGAAGGCAGCCAACGGGGAGACATACAGCTATTTGGCACGGTGACGATGATCAGGCCCTACCGGTAGCTAGCGGTGTATATTTCTACCGGCTCAGAAACGGCACAACTAGTGAAGTGAAAAAGTTAATTTTGCTGCGTTAAGCAAATTACCAGGTTGATAGATTGATTTCCAAATAATTTGAAATAATTTGACATTGCATGTGCGCCTCCCATCGGGATACAAAACACTGCCATGGCCCAGAATAGATATCCTGGGCCATGGCAGTGTTATAAAAACCAAGGGATTACAATACCGGATTGATGTTGGTCTTAATTCTCAGGCATACAGGCCGAAACTAGTTTATCACATCGGCCGTCAAAAACCAACGCCCTTCTTCACGGATAAAAAAAATCTCCTTGTCCCCTGCTTTACCAACCGCCC
>JAGLOF010000132.1 GCA_023139105.1 bacterium | reverse complement strand
GTAAAAAATGTGGGACACGGTCAGCTTTGAGAAGGGGGCTGGGGGGATTTCTGACGACTACATTCAGAAGCCGAACCCATCATGATATATTAACTTCTATAAGCAATCTCGAAAAATTCATTTTACAAGCTTTTGAATTGAATATATCACCTTCTTCATCGCTATCGGTTCTTAATTAATTTTTGTTATTTGGAGGTTGTGTTTTGAAATTTACCATTTGATTCTGTTTCATCAAGCCTCTTAATCACAACCAATGTAGCATCATCTTCCAGTGATTTTTCACGGCCAAAGACATCTACCGCCTTTATAATTTCCTTAATAATATCAGCAGCTGATTTATTCTGATTAGTCACAATCAAATCCTTCAACCTCTCCACCTCAAACTGCTCGTCTTCTCTTTGCTCACGTTCAATAATACCATCTGTATACATCACCAGAACTGAACCGGGCGGCATGTTTACATAACCACGTTTAAGATCAATTTCCGGCAGAAATCCAAGAGTTATGCCTGTAGCAGGCAGCTCGGTAATTTCTGATCCCTTGACCATAATTGGAGGACAATGCCCTGCATTTACATAGAATAAATGCCCGCCATCTTCAATTTCACCTATAAACATTGAAACAAAATTAGTAGAATATGTGGATTGCTGAATGACATAATTCAATTTTTCCACTGTATGAACAAGACGTGTCTCAGAGGCTAAACCCATGCGCAGACCAATAACCACATCGCGTACCAATAAAGCAGCTGGCATGCCATGGCCGCTGGCATCACCAATAGCTACACCAAAATCATTATCTCTGAGTTGAAAAAACTCATAAAAATCACCACCAACAACCTCGGCAGCCAGAGACAAAGCATGGATGTCATAACCCTCTACTTTTGGAGGATTCGCCGGCAGCAGACTGCGCTGAATCTGTTCTGCACGTTTCAAATCATTCTTCATCATCTCTGAAAAAAGACGATAATTCAATGCAGGGCGCATGGCATTCAAAAAGAGAAGTACCTCCTCTCTTTGAAATAATGGAGATAATTGAAATACAATTAACCAGCTTCTGACCGGTTTATGCACATGAAGTGCGGCAATTACAACATCACTATTACCCCCCTCACTGAACAGTTCAACAGCTTCAGATCCATCATAAATAATAACGCCCTCATCCATCACCTGCTGAATTGGTAATGAATCAAAGGCAATCTGTTTGGCCGGAACAATTCCACGGCATTTATGACAGCTCCTGATACGAACAAAATTGGCATTCCGCTTTTCATAAATATGACTGTTTAATATTTTCAGTTTAGCCCCGAAACTATTATCCAGTTCAGCAAGAATTCCCAGAAAAAATTCATCGCCGGAACCGCCCTGGCCTACTTTCTTTAATATATTATCAAGTTCCCTATAAAATGTCTTGGGATCAATCATTCACTATTTCCTTTATTATTTAGCAGTCTTCAATATCTGACGCATTTTTATCATCATTGCATCAATTTCCTGTGGAGTCACTTGTTGATCAGCAGCAATACCAAATCCTGCCTGCATAAGTTGATCCATGGCATCAGCCGATAGCCGGCCTTGAGAATATGCGCTAACAAACCTGGAAAACAGTTGCGATATCTCTACCTCTCTCTGTGCAAGGTAATTCTTTGGCATTGAATCCATGGTACGGCGTACCACATTATTGGCTTCACGTACTGCCACGCGTGCTACTTTTTGAGGATTTTTATATAAATATAATCCGCCTGCTGCTGCCAGGATAACGCATAACATGATACCAATAAAAAATCCTGCAAAAAATTTACCTGCACTTCCTTTACGTCTGGGATAGACCGGCTGAGTCATACCTTGATACTCCTAATAAATAAATTTATTATTGTGGAAAGATAAAGATACTATTAAATAAACGTTAATTCAACAAGTAACTATTGCCAAATGCCGGATAATATCTCTCCGCAACCAGGGCAGGCACCTTCCTGTAATATGTTTTCAGCAATACTAAAACCAATGCGGCGTATCACTACTACATGACATGCAGGACAATGCGTAGACATGCCATCATCATCCGGCAAATTACCGGTATAGACATAGCGAAGCCCCTCGCTCTCTCCAATCTCCTTTGCACGCTGCAATGTTTCAAAAGGTGTGACCGGCCTGTCAGTCATGCGATAGCCCGGATGAAAACGGCTCACATGCCAGGGCATGTCTGCATCTATATCATGTAAAAAACGAGCTATATCACGTAGTTCTTCATCTGAATCATTCAGCCCCGGAATTACAAGTGTTGTCACCTCTACCCATACGCCGGCCGCATGCATAGCTGCAATAGTATCCAGTACCGGTTTGATCCTTGCACCGCAGTAATCCCTGTAAGTATCATCAGAAAATGCTTTTAGATCTACATTAGCTGCATCCATGACAGGCAGCATGCCTTTCAGCCCCTGCCCGGACCAAAATCCATTGGTTACAAATACATTTGCAAGCCCATGTTCCCTGGCAATTACAGCCATATCATAGGCATAATCCCAGTAAATTGCCGGTTCAGTATATGTATATGCCATAATGTGACAACGCTGCCTGAGTGCTGCATTGATGATAGCGTCCGGCAAAACAGTTTCACCGGCAATACGTCCGGCGTCCACAGGCATCTGTGAGATATGATAATTCTGACAAAAACAACAACTAAGATTACATCCTACTGTAGCAATAGAAAATGCTCGCTGCCCGGGCTTAAAATGGAATAAAGGTTTTTTTTCTATAGGATCAATATTGGAAGCGGCAGCTCTGCCATACACTAATGAGAGGAGATTGCCTCCATCATTCTTCCTGACACCGCATTGGCCGAATTCACCATCGGAGATAATACAGTGATGGGCACAGGTATCGCACTGCACACGTTTATGATCCAGAGGACTCTGTAAAGTAACTGATTTCATTAGCATGCCTCTACCAGATTATTGCACCTAAAACTCTGGCCAATAGCCCCATAATGATGGCAATCACCAGAGATAGTATTACAATCAGTGTTGTAGATCTCCACTTTATCTGTTTTGCCAGAGCACCAATAGTAGCCACACATGGAATATAAAAAACTACAAATACCGTAAATGTCAATATCTGTGTCATGGATAACACATCTGATACCTGCTGAGTACCCAGAGCCTGGAACAGCATCAACATGGATAGTTCTTTTCTCAATACGCCGAATATAAGTGTCAGTCCTACAATCCTGGGCAGCCCCAGTATTGAAGTAATCGGCAGGACAAGACCATTGATAAGCTCTTCCATGCCCAGATATTCTATCAATGCCAGTATGATAGAACCAAGTATCAATAAAGGCCATGCAATTGTAAAAAAATCTTTTAATCTAAACCATGTCTTATGAAGTGCCTTGTTCAAAGTAGGACGTTGATATGCTGGCATCTCAAACAACATACCGGGACTCACTTCCGGCATCACGCGTGAAAGTATACTGGCCAGCACTCCCAGTACTATGAAATTAGCAAGATAGATAAGCATGGCTGCAGTGCCACCCATATAGATACCCACCAATCCGAATATTATTGTCATTCGTGCAGAGCAGGGTACTAATGATGAGATTAATGCTGCGATGAAACGGTCACGGCGCGACTCAAGAATACGTGTTGCCATGACAGCCGGCACATTACAGCCATAACCCAGCATTGCAGGAATGACAGCCTTGCCATGCAGGCCTATCTTATGCATGAAACCATCCATCAAAAAAGCAACGCGGGGCAGATAGCCTACGTCTTCAAGCAAGGCCAATCCCATGAGAAATGGAAACAGAAACGGAATGACAATCGCTATTCCTCCACCAATTCCCTGGACAATACCTATTACAATATGCCTTCCGAGATCCGGTAGCCAGGTCCATGTAAGGACATAGTTTGTGACATTCTCAAAGAATCCCGTAAGTGGAGCTTCAATCCATCCACCCAGCTTAAAAATCCCATTAAAGAAAACAGCCAGAATAAGAATTAAAAACGCATAACCCCAGACATTGTGCATCAAGATATCATCCACACGATCACGCCAATGCAAATCAGGTTTCCTGACTTTAGCTACTTCTTCAAATATATTCATTGAAAGTGCATGACGTTGCGATGCTATTACTTCATCTGCAGATTTCCCATGATCTTTTACCAATTTTTTCTGTGCCCTGACAACAACGGACTCAACTGCTTTCAATTCATTACCGAGAATTTCCGAGAAATATGGGTCACTCTCCAATAATTTCGTTGCTAACAAATGGGGGGATATACGTTGAGGCAATGGCTGTTTTGACAGCTTCTTTTCCAGTCCGGCAATAACTGACTCCACATCCTGATCACCGATGATGTGATTTGCTAATATTCTATTATGAGCCACATTATAACTTTGTCTGAATAAGTCACTTATTCCCTTACCTTTGGATGCAACAGCAGGCACAACAGCTATTCCAAGACGTGAAGACAGTGCTTCATGATCAATCTTAATGCCTTTACGCTCAGCTTCATCCATCATATTCAAACAGAGAACCATTGGAATTTCAAGTTCCATGAGTTGAAGTGTAAGCTCCAGACTCCGGCTTAAAAGTGAGGCATCTACTACATTAATCATAACATCAATATCTTTAGTAATCAGATAACGCAGAGCCTCACGCTCAGCTTCATCCATAGATGTTAGAGAATAAGTACCGGGCAAGTCTATCAGATCATATGTCTGCCCATCTATTTTCACATGACTCTCGGTAAACTCAACAGTAGCGCCGCCAAAGTTTGAAGCCATTGAACGATAGCCGGCAACTTCATTGAAAAGAGTAGATTTCCCACAATTAGGCTGGCCCACCAATACAAGCTTGGGGTGCTTCTCTTTGTTAAATAATGGATTTGTATGCTGAGCCTTACTATTCAAGTGCGGCATCAAATCTCCTCCACCATAATGCGTGATGCCATACGCCGGCCAAGTGCCACATCCATACCATGAACACGTACTACTATAGGTCCTTTTAGAATACCTGCACGAATTACTGTAAGAACATCACCCACATGAATTCCACGGTTATTTAAATTGGAACGCATTTGGAATCCACCTTCGATCACCAGAACTTTGCCGGAATGTGTCATAGGTATCTCATCAAGCGATGTGTTCTTCATCTTTTATCTCCACTCAAATGACCACTATGATAACGAGCCTCATCGAGTAGCCTGGAGAATCCTGCCAATGTCTGATCACTAACCACATGTTCAATATGACATGCATCCGTCTCAGCACAAGCAGCATCTACGCCCAGTACATCGGCCAGAAAATCACGTATAAGACGATGCCGCGAGTAAATCTTTTCGGCAAGCAAAGCACCTTCAGCAGTCAGGCCGACAAGGTCATAAAGAGGATGACAGACAAAACCCCGTTTTTCCATCTTCTTCATCGCCGCAGATACACTGGGCATTGTCTTGCCCATCTCCCTGGCAATATCCTTTACACGGACATTTCCATTGCGTAGAGTCAGTACATGAACAGTCTCAAGATAGTCCTCCATATTTGAGGACAGTTTTATTGACATATGCAAACCTCTCAATTTATGACTGCCTAACAAAGTTAGGCACGGCTAATTTCGCAAATTAAGCATGCCATGTCAAGTAAAATCGAATACATATTTATTTATGTGGGTGATTGCTCTTTTTCGTAGGCAATACTCTGTGCTCTCTTAACAGCCCACGATAAATTCAATATCTTTCAGGCAGGGCCCGGGCGGCTCCGTGGCCTTTGTGATCTCTGTGCGAGTGCTCTTTTTCGTTCTTACCGCTCTTTTTGTAGGCTATGCTATGTGTTCTCTTAACAGCCCACGATAAATTCAATATCTTTCAGGCAGGGCCGGGCGGCTTCGTGGCCTTTGTGATCTCTGTGCGAGTGCTCTTTATCATTCTTTCCACTCTTTTCCGCAGGCAATGCTCTGAACTCTTTCAACTTGTCACACTTTACATCAGTGACTACCCCAAAGGAGCCCTGAGAAAGATAAAATACATTATCAATACCACACTTAAGCCCGTCATCAGCCAGCTGACTTCACGGCCGCGACCGGATAACAATTTTATGAGAGGATATACAATAAATCCAAGGGCCAGACCATCAGCTACAGAATATGCAAGAGGCATTCCCAGAATCATGAGAAAAGCCGGTATAGATTCACTGTAATCTTTCCAGTCTATCTTAATGACATTGCGCATCATCATGGCACCAACAATAACAAGAGCAGGTGCGGTAATTACAGGATAAGAACCTAGCATATTCACCATCGGTGAAAAAAACAGTGCCAACAGGAAACCGCCGGCTGCAACAACTGCCGTAAGTCCCGACCTGCCGCCCTGCTCAACACCGGCAGCCGACTCAATGAAACTGGTCACAGTGCTTGTACCAAGTCCGGCACCGACAACAGTACCAACCGCATCTGATATCATCGCCTTGCGGGCACGGGGTAATCTATTATCCTTCATAAAGCCAGCCTGTTCCGAGACTCCAACCAATGTACCCAGTGTATCGAACAGATCCATGAAGAGAAAAATTATAATTAACGGAAACATTGAGAGCGTCAAAGCAGCTTTAATATTCATTTTAAAAAATGTAGGTGCCAGAGATGGCGGCGCAGCCAATATTTTTGATGCCACAGAAAAACGTGTAAGCAGCATTGAATCTTTAAAAAACACCGTTTCAGTGCCTGCCGGCCACAGGGCAATTACACCTTTAAACAACAATGCCAATACTGTTGTACCCAATATACCCAGTAAAATAGATGCGCGTACTTTCCTGACATGCAGTACTGCCGTGAGAATTAATCCCATAAAAAACAGTACTAAATCAACTGAAGCAAAATGATGATTAAGCTTGACCAAGGTCCCTGTACTGAGAATTGGGCCATTAGCACCAGGCACAATTGCAGCGGAACTTACAATGAGTCCTGCATTCTGAAGTCCGATAAAGGCAATGAAAAGTCCAATACCGACAGCCATGGCATTCTTCATGCTCGGACTTACAGAATGAAGAATTGCCTCTCGCACGCCGGTTAATGATAGCAAAAAAAACAACACTCCCGAAATGAATACCACACCTAGGGCTACGCTCCATGCATTTGTATGACCTGCAGCAGCAATTACAGGCAGGGCAGTAAATACAAAGAAAAAATTCTCTCCCATTCCCGGAGCCTGTGCTATTGGATATTTAGCATATAGTCCCATTATAAGAGTAGCAAGTGCGGCTGCCAGACAGGTGGCAGTCATGACAGATCCAAAATCCATTCCTGTAGAAAATCCGAACATCTGTCCGGAAAGAACCAGCGGCTGTACCACAATAATATAAGCCATAGTCAGAAAAGTTGTCGTTCCGGCCAGCACTTCAGTACGCACCGTTGTTCCCAAATCGTCAAGTCCGAACCAGCGTGATAACATTCGATTATCCTCCTTCAACTTGTGTTTCGAATGACCCGTCATTTTCCACAAAAATTTGTATTGCATACCGATTCACAGACAGCCAGAAGTTCAGAGAGCATCATGGCCATTCCGTGGAGATCCAACTTCCTCATGGCACTCCCGCACGGCCGCCTCTTCCATGGACTCTCCGGCTTCAACACGACCGCCGGGAAAAGCGATCTGGCCCGGATGATGTCTACTATCAGCACTGCGGCGGATAAATATAAGATGGGGTTCATTGTCAACAGGATAGAACAGGGCCAATACCGCGGCTTCTTGGCACTCCGGGACCTGAGAGACCGGCATGGCACCCGGTCGCGGTGTAGGAGCCATACGGTCGTGAACGAATCATCTATTTCGATTGGAACCTGTCATCCTGAACGGAGTCGAAGTGTGACGCCTATTAACTAATTCAAGTGTATCTCTGTCTTCGATCTCCGGGAGGCCAGCCACTTTTCAATCCGGTTCCACCCTCTGACCACGCCAAAACCGATTGCCGCACCCAGCAGCAATCCGGCCAACACATCAACCGGATAATGGACACCCACATAAATACGTGAATATGCTACAGACAATGCAAGGCCAATAAACCACCATTTCGCTCTTGGGTAACGGAGCAATACCATCATGGCAATAGCTGCATTATTTGAAGCATGTGCAGAAGGGAAAGAAGGTGAACCCGATTGACCTATCAACAATCGTGCAGATTCCAGCACAAAACAAGGCCGCACTCTGCCCACCAACGGTTTGATCACTGCGCAAGTAATTTGATCGGTCAAGGCAATAATTACAACTACAAGTGCCGCTGTGATACGCCCTTTCTTTCCACCGAATATTATTAACGCCAGAAAACCAAGTGCCATGGGAATGGTCCAATGGTCGGCTTCGGTAATAAAAGGCATCACCACATCGAACACAGGATTAGCCACGCCGCGATTCAGCAGTAAAAATAAGGCGGCATCAATATTTTGAAGCCATATTGGCATGAATTACCATCCATAAGAGACAAGTTAAAAGGATAAAGTAAAAAGGATAAAGTAGGAGCAAAAGACAAGTATTTTGATCTTTCACTTTTCACTTTTCTACTTTCTACTTTCTACTTTCTACTTTCTACTTTCTACTTTCTACTTTCTACTTTCTACTTATTACTTTTCACTTTTTACTTTTTACTTTTCACTTAAAAACAATCCGTTTGATCCGTTTCTTACCCGCTTTCAACAACAAACTGCCATCCACCAGATCTGCCGATGTAATCTCCAGACTATCATCAGAGATCTTCTCATCATTAAGATAAGCTCCACCCTGTTTTATGAGACGACGAGCCTCGCCATTTGACTTGGTCAAACCAGCGGAAACAAATAATTTCACAATCCATATACCTGCATCAAGATCAGATAGAGGCAGTTCCTCGGTGGGAACGCCTGCAGTAGCACTGGCTTTGATTTCCAGGATATCCGACGAGGTCGGAACGAGGCATTCGGCATCAGCGAATCCGAACTGACGGCCCGCCGCCTGATAGGCCTCAGCTGCTTTGGCCTGGCCATGGGTCACCTTTGTAGCCTCATATGCCAGTATCTCCTTGGTGCGGTTCACGTTTTCACAAGAGACCAGTGCCCTTACTTCATCCATAGGCAGATATGTGAATAATCCCAGACACTTCTCAAGATCAGCATCAGCAACATTACGCCAATACTGGTAAAAATCAAAAACAGACGTCTTACTCTCATCCAACCAGATAGCATTGCCAGCTGACTTGCCAAATTTCTCGCCATTAGCAGTCATGATCAGAGGGAATGTCATTCCATATACCTGAAGGCCCATCATGCGCCGTGTTAAATCTGAACCAGCCACGATGTTGCCCCACTGATCCTGTCCGCCCATCTGTATGAGACAGTCATAGTCACGGGCTTGCACGTAAAAATCATATGCCTGGAGCAGCATATAATTAAATTCAATAAATGATAGACCTGTCTCCAGTCTGATTTTATAACTCTCAGCGGCAAGCATACGATTCACACTGAAATGACGGCCTACCTCTCGGAGAAAATCGACATAATTCAAATCCAACAGCCACGCTGCATTATTGAGCAGCAGTGCTTTATCATCTGTAAAATCAAGATATTTGGCAAACTGTGATTTAATACTTTCACCAAAGGCCATAATCTGTTCTTTTGTAAGCATCTTGCGCATCTCTGTCTTACCGCTGGGATCACCAACCATTGTAGTACCACCACCCAGAAGCGCAATAGGCCGATGCCCCGCATGTTGCATATGACATAAGGCCATAATAGGTACAAGACTACCAACATGTAATGAATCGGCAGTAGCATCAAAACCGACATAGCAGGTTATTTTTTTCTTGGCAAGCAGATCTTCAATGGCAGCTTCATCCGTTGTCTGGTAGAGGAATCCGCGTTCTTTAAGTATATGAAACACATTAGTCATGCAATTTCTCCATTATCTGTTATATTTCATCGATCGTTCCATATCACGCTTAGCATCACGCGCGGCAATATCACTGCGCTTGTCATAATGCTTCTTTCCCTGGCAGAGTGCTATCTCAACCTTAGCTTTACCATTTTTAAAATACACTTTAAGCGGGATCAGTGTCAAACCCTTTTCAAGTACTCTACTCTTAAGTTTTCTGATCTCACGTTTATGCATAAGCAACTTGCGTGGACGCTCAGGAACATGGTTGTCATATGTTCCCTTATCATAGGGACTGATATGCATGCTGACAAGGAATACTTCACCCGCTTTAGTCAAACGTGCATGCGAGTCCTTAAGATTTGCCTTACCATCTCGAAGCGATTTCACTTCAGTACCCTGCAAAACCATTCCCGCTTCCCATGTTTCGATTATATGATACTCATGCCGGGCTTTTCTATTTTTAGTAACAACTTTTATAGCCATTATATTTCCGCACCTATATAAATACAAATATTTTATATCTTAAAATAAGCATTTCTCTCTTGACAAACACTATAATTTTTTTTACTTTGTTCGACCATTGCCGAAGTGGTGAAATTGGTAGACGCGCACGGTTCAGGGCCGTGTGAGAGCAATCTCGTGTGGGTTCGAGTCCCACCTTCGGCACAAGACGTTTCGGGAAACCGAAACGTCTTTTTTGTTGGTGTTGAACCGTATTGAAAAAACCGCATGAAACCCCTAGCCTGTCCCTATTTCCTAATCCGCCCTTATCCGTATAATCTGCGTCATACCCATCCGGGCACTATGTCCGTGTTCCATTGTTCCGGTTCTTTTTTTATAACATTTCTTACAAGAATCCCCGGGGCCGGGAAAGTGCCCTTCGCAAGCAATTGCCCCCGCTATTCAAATCTTTTAATTTTTTACTTTTGCCTTTTATCTTTTGCCTTTTTACTTAATCCTTAATCCTTAATCCTTACATCAATGTGCCTCAAACCAATTATCCCCTACACCCATATCCACCTTAATGGGAACCGATAACTCTAAAGCCCCCTCCATCTCTTCCCGCACCATATCCTTCAACTTTTCCAGCTCGACATCCGGCACTTCAAATAATAATTCATCATGAATCTGTAAAATCATCTTTGCCTGCCAGTCTCCTGATTGAAGTCGACGGGCAATATTAATCATTGCTATCTTGATGAGATCAGCCGCAGTTCCCTGAATAGGTGTATTAATGGCAGTACGCTCACCAAAATCGCGCATATTTCGATTATCACTAACGAGCTCAGGAAGATATCTGCGACGATGCATCAATGTTGTCACATAGCCATTTTCATGGGCCTGGGCAATAGTATTTGCCATAAACATATTAACCTTGGGATAGCGTTCAAAATAAGCACTTATGAAAGCCTCTGCCTCAGGTACGGAAATCTTCAGGCGACTGGACAGTCCATATGCGCCCATGCCGAAGATAATTCCAAAGTTGATAGTCTTGGCATTGCGCCGCATATCATCTGTTACATCTTCCGGCCCTACATCAAAAATTTCCGATGCTGTCCGCCGATGGATATCCTCATCTTTCCGGAATGCGTCCAGCATGGTTTCATCACCTGAGACATGAGCCATTACCCTGAGTTCAATCTGACTGTAATCAGCCGACAAAATTTTCCAACCCCGTTCTCCCGGTACAAAAGCCTTACGGATCTCCCGTCCGAGTTCAGTACGGATGGGGATATTCTGAAGATTAGGATCGCTGGTAGAGAGCCGCCCGGTTGCAGCAACTGTCTGATTGAATGACGCATGCACACGTCCTGTTTTTTTCAATATCATTCTGGGCAGTGCATCAACATAAGTCGATTTCAACTTTGTAAGCTGACGATACTCCAACAAGCGTTGCGGCAGAGGATGAAAGGCCAGAGCTTCGAGAACTTTCACATCTGTGGAATAACCTGTCTTGGTCCGCTTGGCCCTTTTCCAACCGGCGATCTCATGTATTTTAAGCTTTTCAAAGAGAATCTTACCCAACTGTTGCGGGGAGTTAATATTAAATTCCTCACCGGCGGCCTCATAGATTTCAACAATAAGTCCATCGAGTTTGATCTGCATGGACGTAGACATCTTGCCCAAAAGTTCACAATCCAGAGCAACACCGGCCTCTTCCATACCAATTAGCACATCAATGAGTGGTAATTCAATATCATTATACAATGAATCAAGACCGCTATTTTTAAGGCGTGGAGCCAATCTATCCTTTAGTTGCACAACGGCATCAGCGTCTTCACATGCATATTCTGCTACAAGTTTCAAAGGAGCCTGATCCATAGTAATCTGCTTGCGGCCTGTGCCGATAACTGATTTAGTCGGTATTTTTTCCATGCCAAGATGTTCAAATGCCAGCGTATCAAGATTGAACCGTCTGTTGGATGGATTTAAAACATAGGCGGCCAACATAGTATCAAAAGCAATTCCTTTTACGTATACTCCGTATTGACGAAGAACAAGAACATCATATTTGATATTCTGGCCAAATTTATCTATCTCCGGATTTTCCAGCATAGGGCTGAGCAATTCAATAGACGTTGATAATCTCTCTTCATCAGAGAGCTCCAACCACTGACCTTCACGGTCAAACTCCGGTGCCAGCACCGGCACATACCAGGCCTCACCTGCTTCCACGGCAAATGAAAAGCCGACGATCTCTGCAGCCATGGGCGAGACAGACGTGGTCTCCAGATCAAAGGCAAAACCATCTGCGCTGTTGAGTTGTCTGACCAATGCTTCCAGTTCTGCACGTGTTTGGATAGTATGATAATCACGACGCATTGGCTCAGGAGCAGGAACATCCGCTCCTTCCTTTCCTGAGAGAGCAGCCAGATCGCCGATGAAACGCGTAAATTCCAGTTCTTTGAACAATAGCATGGCCTTTTGCGGGTCCAGCGGTTGGCGATGAATCTCATCAACCGAAATCTCCAGATCAAGATCTGTTCTGACAGTCACCAAATCAAGAGACAGCCGCGCAAGCTCTTCATGAGTTTCAAGTTTTTCTTTTAATGATTTTCTGGTGACCTTGTCTCGATTTGCAAAAACGCCCTCAAAGGAGCCGAACTCATCCAGCAGTTTCAAGGCAGTTTTTGGCCCAACACCGGGTATGCCGGGGATATTATCGGAGCTGTCACCCATGAGTCCCATGAAATCAATCATCTGATCCGGCCTGACGCCCATCTTCTCTTTCACGCCGTCTGCGTCCAGAATGAGTATCTGACCTGACTGCGCCCCCCGACCCTGTACCATCACCTTCACCTTGTCAGTGACCAGCTGCAACATATCTTTATCACCGGATACTATGAAGACATCCATACCGGCTTCTTCACCACGCCTGGCAAGCGTACCAATGACATCATCTGCCTCTACACCAGACTTCTGTATGATGGGAATATTTAAGGCCTTCACAACTTCATGAATAATTGGAAGCTGTTCACGCATCTCATCTGGCATGCGCTCTCTGGTGGCCTTGTATTCACTGTACATCTCATGGCGGAATGTAGGGCCTTTTGCGTCAAATATACAGCATACCGCTTCCGGATTTTCATCACGCAACAACCTCATCAGCATTGATGTAAAGCCATAAGGCCCACTGGTATTGATCCCTTTGGAATTGATAAGTGGGTTTTTCATGAAAGCAAAATAGGCCCGGTAAGCCAGGGCCGTTCCATCAATTAAATATAATCTGGGCGTTTCCGCCATGGTATTCCCTCATTATTATGTTGATGATATACTTCTACTGTTGAATTACCGGCATAGTGACTACCTGGCCAATAGATAGTTTTTTACTAAGAAGATCTTCATTTGCCGCCCAGAGAAGCCAATACGGCACATCCGGATTCTTATGCACCAAGGTCCAGAGCGAATCTCCCCTGCCTATAACTACATCACGCCAGGATGAAATCTGTTGATCAGCAAAAAACGTCTGCCACACGGCTCGATGATATGATATTCTTGCTTTTTCAAAATCTCTGACATTGACTCTGGAAAAATCCAATTTCAACTTTTGACCGGCCTTTATTGTGTGCCGCCGGCTAATACCATTAAGAGTTCTCAAATATGAGGCCGGCAGATCAAGCCATTGCGCAAAGTGCCCAATAGTCTCTTCCGGATGTATACATATATGAATCGTCGCATCATTCACCAGATATCGCTGTTCCGACCAATGAGGCCATATAAGTGTCGATGTAATCATTGTTGTATCTATGGCCAATGGAACAGATACCGGAGTTCCATGCGTTTGAGTCCATTGATTAACTTTATAAGCAACCGCCAGTAATGCCCGCTGCACAGACATATATATTGTAGATTCTTTTTTATCCATATTTATTTCAACCGGTATATGAAGTCCGTATCCACATGGAACCGGGCGTTTATTCTGCCTCACTGTCCTGGATAATGCCGGATTCAATGCAGCCAGCACGTCAGTATTCAGAGACAGTGCCCTGGCCAGTGAATCAATAGGCAGAGTACTGAGTGTCCTTTGAGTCCTGAAACACAAAGGTTCATCAATATCTATTGAGCGAAAATATCTATCAGGATTAGAAGCAACCTGCCTTGCAGCCAAAAAAGAACAGTAGAAGTTAGTTGATGAAAAGCCAAAATTTCTGTGGTGATATTTAGAAATTATTGTAGCCAGATCATCACTCTTGACACGCCTTGCCGCCCTCTCCATGCCATAACGGCCCACATTATAAGCCGTAATAGCCAAAGGCCATGAGCCCAGATGAAAATAAAGTCCCTCTAACTTGACGGCTGCTGCGGCAGTTGCCATTAATGGGTCACGCCTCTGATCAAGATCTGCGCCCATTTTAAAAAACTGTTTTCCACCACGCCGTGTGAACTGCCAAATTCCAACAGCACCGGCAGAAGATCTTGCATAGGGATTGAAGGATGACTCTACATGTGCAAGATAGACCAAATCTTCCGCTAAATCTTGAATTCGGAAAATACGCTTCATTGCAGCAATATATTTCCCCGAGCGTTCTATGCCCTGGGCAAAA
Source organism: bacterium (assembly GCA_023139105.1). Lineage (GTDB taxonomy): Bacteria > Zhuqueibacterota > QNDG01 > QNDG01 > JAGLOF01 > JAGLOF01. The sequence goes on along the minus strand of JAGLOF010000132.1, from coordinate 1,644 downwards.
CTCTCTTTGGCACCGCGTTGTATATGAATACGGCGCGCTGCTCGTTTAAAATCATCCGGAGATGCTTTTGGTCCGAATAGCCCTGATAATCGCTTCAGTTCAGCCGTCATATTTTCATGCTGGATTGTGCCGCGGCCCAGCTCTATCAACAAAGCGGCAATACGTTTTTTTTCCTTGTTGTATGCAGCCGCTGCCATCTTGTAACTGATGCGCCCAGTTGGATATAGATCACGCAGATTGATTACCGAATAAATCCGCTCCGGTTTGTCTCTATCATGAATTACACGCTGATCCAGAGTAAAGTGCGAATATATATTTACCCAGAACTGAACACGCAACTCCAGACCTTGTGGTACAGGAAATACTTCCCGGTTATCTGCCCCAACAGGAAGTTCCGAACAAAATAGCAATAAGAACAATATATATTTGATAAAAACTCTCATGACGTCAATTTAATAAAATTATTTGCCAATAGATATACGATTTTAATCAGCCCGCAGCCAAAAGCCTATCTCTTACACCGACGATTCCAGCCACTCTTTCTCTATCAACGGGTCGATCTACACGTCCACCCGTTTTAATAGAAGTACCAACAATTGCACCATCTGCCACTGAAAGAATATCCCATGCAGTCTGCTCAGACAGGCCCGAACCACCCAGCACAGCATAATCAGGCAGGGCTATGCGCACAGCTTCAAGATCCGCCAGTTCAATGCCTGTTCCGGTTCCAATTCCGGTTATGATAATCCCGTCTGCCAATCCGCGATAGGCGCAGTCTTTTGCCGCAGCAGCAATGTCTGTCTGGTCCATTGGCCGGCCATGTTTGACAAACACATCAGCAAGAATCTTAACATCACTACCAAGGGCCTGCCGTGCGCGCAATGTCTCTGCTGCAGACCCGGTTAATATACCTTGATCCGTAGCTGTAACACCCGTATGCACATTAATGCGAATAAATGCTGCATCTGTGACTGCCGCGATAGAGAGTGCAGACAGGGCATCATTCCTCAACACATTCACTCCCACAGGAAGCTCAACCGATGTGCATATCCGATCAACAATCTGTGTCATGGCCGCAACTGTAACCGGAGGAACGCTATTGCCCCAAAAGGGTACATCACCAAAATTTTCAACCATTACCGCATCAAATCCACCGTGGACAATGGCCTCTGCATCGGCCAGAGCCTTATCCAATACAGTAGAAAAATCACCCTCATACCCGGGACTGCCAGGCAGTGCTGCCAGATGCACCATACCGATCAACGGTTTGGAAATGCCAAAACATTCAGTCCATTCTGCACGATTCATGAGTTTCACCCTTATCTGCTTTCCATACAACACCTGTCACTCCTGAGTGCTCCTGTCAGGAGTCTACAATTAAACGTTCTAAAAATATACTCTCAAGTATTGTTCATATATCTGAACCTGTCAATGATAGATCCCTGCCACAAGCATGCAGGGATGACAATAATTTTAAAAATCTGTCTCTCCTGAACGCTCTTGTCAGGAGTCTACAATTAAATGTTTAAAAAATATACTCTTAAGTATGGTTCGCATATGTGAACCTGCCAATGATGGATTCAGCTTCGCTGGGCCTGTTCCTGCCACAAGCATGCAGGGATGACAATAATTTTAAAAATCTGT
>JAGLOF010000131.1 GCA_023139105.1 bacterium | reverse complement strand
ACAGCCAGGGATTCATGTGGTTTGGTACATCCGACGGCCTGAACCGCTACGACGGGTATGATTTCAAGATATTCCGATCTGATCCGACCGATCCCCATTCCCTCAGCAGTAATTTCATCCATTGTATTTATGAAGACAGCCGGGGCAGTATCTGGGTGGGCACCGAAGGCGGCGGCCTGAACCGGTATGATCCGGCCACAGGACACTTTACCCGTTTCGTGAACAACGCCGATGATTCAACCAGCCTCAGCAATGACCGGATATTCGCCCTCTATGAAGCACCGTCCCAACCCGGTACGTTGTGGGTCGGCACCAATGGCGGACTGGATGCAGCGGATATCAGCCAGCCTGATTCCATCCTGTCATTTAGACACTACCGGTGCAGGCCGGATGATGCATGCGCTTTGAGCAGCATCTACATCCGGGCCATACTGGAGGATGTCGAGGGACGTTTCTGGGTCGGCACATGGGCCGGTTTGGACCAGCTAGACCGAAACACAGGAAAGTGTACCCGTTACAGGCCGGAGCCAAACAACAGCGGCAGCATCGGCGGCATTGAAATCGAGACTCTCCATCTGGACTCTTCAGGAGATGTGTGGATCGGTATGCACGACGGGGGTGTGAACCGTTTCGACAGAGAAAAGAAACACTTCATCCGTTACGGATTAGGTATGGATGAAACGGGCATGAAGACCCGTTCTAAAGTGAAAGCCATCGGCCATGACCGCGACGGATGGATCTGGGTGGGGACCGGCAACGGCCTCTTCCGCATGCGCCCTGACGGAAGCCAACGTGTCCGGTACAGCCACCACGAATTCAATCCCAACTCTTTGAGCAACAACGGAGTTATCTCTCTGTATGGTGAAGGGAGTGACATCATCTGGGCTGGAACGAATACCGGTGGAGTGAATAAAATCCTTCTGACACACAAGGGGTTTGACCATATTCAATCCAAAGGGCCGGTGGACTTGCGACTGCCACAAAATTCAATTTACGCTCTGACAGAATCCCGGGACAGCTCAGGTATCTGGATCGGCATGGTGGGGGGAATGTTTTCTTTTTACAACCTGGCTGAACAATCCCTGTCCACGTTTTCTATTTACCCTGAAAATCATTCTCAATTCGGGACAAACCATGTCAAAGCCATTTGGGAAGAAAACGAATCACGAATTTGGCTCGGCACTACAGGCGGTCTGGCTCGATTCAATCCCATCTCAAAATCATTTCATCATTACCAGTATGATCCCGCCAATCCCAAAGGCCTTCCTTTTTTAAGAAGCATTCTGGCCCTGCTGCCCGATCCAGAAGAACAAGAGGAACTCTGGATCAGCTTTTCGCACAATGGGTTGGCCCGGTTCAACACAAAAACTGAAACATTTATTTACTATCCCCATGATCCTGCTGACAATACTTCGATCTGCAGCAATAACATCAACACCATGATACCCGCTGGTAATGACAGATTATGGCTCGGGACAGAAGACGGACTGAGCCTCTTCGATCGCACTACAGGGAAATGCTCTCATTACCTTCATCAGCGGGATCGGAACAGTCTGGCCCATCCCTATGTCAAATCCCTCCATCGCGACAAAACCGGTGCCCTGTGGGTGGGCACAGCCGGAGGTCTGACAAAAATGACCTGGGACAGCGGCGGCGCCCGGGATGCGGCATTCGTTCGGTTTGTTCATTACACCGAAGAAGACGGTCTTCCCAACAATCTGATCTACGGTATTCTGGAAGATGAAGAAGGCAGGCTCTGGCTCAGCACCAACCGGGGGCTCTCCCGGTTCGATCCGGCGACGGGCATCTTTGAGAATTTCGATCAGTCCGACGGCTTGCAGAGCAATGAGTTCAATACCGGCGCCTACCACCGCTGTAGTGACGGCCGCATGCTCTTCGGCGGCATCAATGGATTCAATCTCTTCTACCCCCGTCAGATTCAGAGCAACACCCATGTGCCGCCCGTGGTCATCACCGATTTTCAGATCTTCAATGAATCGATCATGGCCAGTGCCGGATCCCCCCTGACTGCCCCAATCACAGCCGCCCGGGCCATCACTCTTTCTCATCGGGATGTTGTGTTCAGCTTTCGGATGGCTGCTCTGGACTACGTCAATCCATCAAAAAACCGCTACGCCTATCAACTGGAAGGGTTTGAAGAGAAGTGGAACGAAATAGGTACGCGCCGTTTTGCCACCTTCACCAATATCCCGCCGGGGCATTATACATTCCGTGCCAGAGCATGCAACAATGACGGTTTCTGGAATGAGGCGGGTGCGGCCGTTCAAATCCGCATCACGCCCCCCTGGACCAAAACACCCTGGGCAACGACGTTGTTCGTTCTGTCAATTCTGATGCTGCTGGTACTGATCATCCGGTTCTGGATACTTCGGGAGCGCATGAAAAACCAGCTCAACATGGAACATCTGGAGGCGGAGAAGTGGCAGGAAGTCGATGAGATGAAGTCGCGGTTCTTCGCCAATATCTCACATGAATTCCGTACACCGCTGACTCTGATACTGGGCATGGCCCGGCAATTTCTGGACAAGGCCGCATCGCCCGAGGATCAGTCACGGGCTCAAATGCAGATCAAGAACGGGCAACGGCTGCTGCGGCTGGTCAACCAGCTGCTGGACCTCTCACGCATCGACGATGGCCGCATGAACATGAAAGCGAAAGCTGTGGATATGGAAGCATTGATCCGTGATCTGTGCGCCGCATTCGAGAGCCATGCATGTCAGCAGCATATCGATTTGCAATGGACGTTTGACTCAGATAAGGCCGTGGTCAAAGGCGACAAAGAGAAGCTGGAACAGATTGTCAGCAACCTCATGACCAATGCCATTAAATTCACACCGCCGGGCGGGCGGGTCGAGATTTCGTTGAATACAAAAGACGATGTTAGTATCAGTATACGGGACACCGGTCCCGGCATTCCTGAAAACGACCTGCCCCATATCTTCGACCGATTCTATCAGGTCGATTCGGATACTGTTAAAAAGCAGCAAGGCACGGGCATTGGGCTGGCCCTGTGCAAAGAACTGGCCCGGCTTCATCAGGGGGATATCCAGGTCTCCAACACGTCGGAAGAAGGGAGTGTTTTCACACTGCGGCTGCCTCTGATTCATGAACGCGCAGACAAAACCTCCCTACATCCCCATCCATCAACCGCACCGTCAGATTTGATGCCGGTCACCGAACAATCTGCCATGATCGAGGAAGATCAGGAGATCGATGTTTCATCGGATTGCGCGCATGAAGACAATGACCATAGGCCCTGCCTGTTGATTGTCGAGGACAATTGTGACATGCGTCATTTTATCCGCGCTTCGCTCCATGACGGCTATGCAATCCGGGAGGCGGCTGATGGAAAGGCCGGACTGGCCAAGGCGCAGGAGCATATTCCCGACCTGATCATCAGTGACGTGATGATGCCTGAAATGGACGGCTATACGCTGTGTGACGCCTTGAAAACCGATCCCCGAACAAGTCACATTCCCGTGCTGCTGCTCACGGCCAGGGCCGACAGAAACTCCAAACTGACGGGGCTCAACCAGGGTGCAGACGATTATCTCTTAAAACCCTTTGACGCCGATGAACTGAATGTTCGCATCAAAAATCTCATCGAACAGCGCCGCAGATTGAAGGAGTCCTTCCGCAACGAACTGTTATTTGGAAATAGTGACAAGACCCCGCTGTCGGCTGAGCAGGCCTTCATCAACCATGCCGTTGAGTTTCTGGGAAGCCAGCTGGACAATCCGGACCTGGATGTGGCCTTGTTTGCCAGGGAGATGGGCTTGTCACGCTCTCAGCTCTACAGGAAACTTCAGGGGATCACCGGTCAGTCGACCAGTGAATTCATCCGCAGCATCCGTCTGAAAAAAGCAGCGGCGCTTCTGGAAAAACGCGTCGCCACCGTCACTGAAATCGCCTATCAGGTGGGCTTCAACAATCCTCCCTATTTCACCAACTGTTTCAAAGAGATGTTTGGCGTTTCACCCATTGAGTATGCCAGGAAGAAAGGGCACTAGCAGTCTGTACACCACGGTCCGACACACCATCGTAGTATCTGATTTCCCACCCTCTGTTTCTTTCCATATTGACTCAAACGCACCATATCTGCAAGAGTTTGCACCATGAGTATAATGCTTCATGAGGAAATTCTATATACCTTTTTGCAATCCTAAATTAAAAAGTTAATAACTCTCCCCACGCAAACGGACGGAGTATCTTACATCATAAGTGATTATCGTAACGCCACAAGTGGCAGGTAATTAAACCCAGAGAGATTAAAGGAGTTCAGCTATGAAAACCAAAACATTCATCGTATTTTTATTTTTCGGTTTATTGCCCGCCCTATTTGCACAGACGCCGGACAAAAAACATAGTGTTTCAAAAAGCAGTCAGCAAAGTGAGATCATAACATGGACGCCATATATCTGTTCAGACGCTGCTGGAAATTTTGTGATCACATGGGCGAAGGAATGCGATGGGGTTTTCGACATTTACGCACAGCGCTTTTCCAGCGATGGAACGGCACAGGGTGATTGTTTCAGCGTCAATGAGATCCCGGGAACTTATTACCCTTGGTCCGAACACGCGATTTGTTCGGACGATGATGGAAATTTTGTTATCGTCTGGGCTGATCACCGGAATGGAGGGGAGAATCTCCTACACAGCGTCTATGCACAGCGCTATGCAAGTGACGGCAGCCCCCTGGGAGAAAATTTCAGGGTCAATGACGATGCAGGGGCGGGAAGCGCAAGATGGCCTTCAATTACCTGCGACAGTCAGGGCAGTTTTATTGTCGCATGGGTGGATCAGCGCTCCTATCGCTATGAAATCTATGCGCAACGTTTTTCCAGCGACGGCACGCCTCAGGACGGCAACTTCAATGTCAATGATAATGATCAGGTATCGGCGTTTTCTCCGTGTGTGTCAGTGAACAGCAGCGGTCAGTTTGTCATCGCATGGAGAGACAATCGTAATGAAGGATATACCAATGACATTTATGCACAGTGCTATTCAAATGATGGAAGCACCCTAGGCGCCAATTTTAAAGTGAATGATGATCAGGTTGTGGAAGATCAGCAATCCCCTTCTGTATGCATCGATGATGCTGGCAGCTTCGTCATCGCATGGGCTGATAAGCGAAATGGGAGTTCAAATTCCGACATATATGCCCAACGTTATGCAAGTGATGGCACCATCCTGGGGAACAATGTCAAAATCAATGACAATCAGGATGAGTCAGGACAGTATTCATCTTCTATTGCCGGAGATAATGCCGGCAATTATACTATTGCATGGATGGATGCTCGAAATAGCAGTCGTGATATTTATGCACAACGTTTTACCCATGATGGATCTGCTCAGGGAGTAAATTTCAAAGTAAATGATGAGCAGACCACTGCCAGTCAATGTTTTCCAACTCTCTGCGTGGATGGCAGTGGTGATTTTATCATCACCTGGGAGGACAACCGCACCGGTGATTGGGACATTTTTTCACAGCGCTTTTCAAGTGACGGCACTCCATTTGGAGCCAACTTCAAAGTCAATCAAGCGTCCACTGGTATTGTTCAGAATGAAAAACTACATCCGCCGTCATCATTGATGCTGGGGCAGAACTATCCAAATCCATTTAATCCATGCACCGGCATCTCCTACTCTCTACCGGAGGCCGGACTGGTGAGCCTGGTAATCTATGATGTCCTTGGCCATGAGATTCGCTCCCATGTCAATGCGGTTCAAGCACCGGGCACCCATTCTATGCAGTTTGATGGTAAAGATTTGCCCAGTGGTGTCTACGTCTACGTGTTGAAAGTGAATGGTCAGCCTTGCGAAATCCGTAAGATGATGCTTTTGCGCTAAGCCCAATTGCTGGGTTATACCCATTAATTTGATCGCACAGGGGTTCTCTGCCCCTGTGCATTCCATAATTGGAGGTTCCATCTCCAGTCAATCGAATCGAATGGCTGAGGGTCAAATCTTCTCTAAAAGAATATGAATCCACTCCATTTTCAAAGAGAGTGAGGTCTATTGTGAATACAATGCACAAACCAGGCAGACTCACGCCAAGACAATATGCTTTCTACGCAAAAGTCATCGAACTCATCGACGGAAATCTGGTGAACCCTAACCTCTCTGTATCATGGCTCAGTGGGAAGACCGACCTGTCGCGCTCTCAGCTCTTTCGGCGGATACAGGCCATGACCGGGCAGTCGGTGAGCCGGCTGATTACTGAGCGGAGAATTGCATCTGCAATTCAGCTATTAAACGAGGCACCCATGACCATAGAGGAAATTGCAAAGAAGGTTGGGTTTCATAGCGCTCCTTATTTTTCACGGTGTTTCAAAGATCAGCGTGGTATGACGCCCTCTGATTATTTGAGAAGTCAGTTCTGATAAAAACAATCGCCATGTCACTGTGAGGGAGCCGCTCTTGGAGCGACCGCGGCAGTCTCATCAGAGTTTGAAAAGTACAGATTTAGATGAATTATAAACATAATGCAGGAGACACCTCATGCTGATCAGAAAATCAATCTTCATATCTTCGCTCATCGCTCTCTTCGCCGCCGGCCTGTTCGCCGATAAAATAGTAGAGATGCTGGGCAGCACGGACTCGCCCTCTACGCCGGAGAGCACTGAATCGTACACCATGAATGATCTCTACAACCGGCTCAACGCTGGAACCGCCGGCAGCCAATCCACCTTCACTGAGCCCACTGTGGCACCAGGCACGCCCACAACCCATACACTCAACGAGATTGTGGCCCTGGCCCCGGTACAGGACAACACCCACGGTGCCACGGTGTCAGACGTTCTCAGCACCAAGACCTTTTGGGGGTTGAGCTCCGGGGCATGGGGCCTACAGACTGGCACAGTGACCACCGGGAACAATGTGACGGGGTCTGAAGGCGCGACCAGTGTCATCATACCCGACGGCATTTACACAGGATCCAAAACCGCCACGTTTCAGGATGCGGATCTGGTGTCGTCCAATATTAAAGCCGGGGTGGATCTGTACGGCGTCACAGGCAATATCCCTGTTACAGACAGATTCACAGACCATGGCGACGGCACAATCACAGATCACAAGACGGGTCTGATGTGGATGAAAAATGTGAGACATACAGATTCATGTCTTCCCGAGTTTGCCAGAATTTATTGTGAAACCTTTACGTTCGCCGGGTATTCTGACTGGCGGGTGCCTTCTATCATCGAGCTATGTCATTTGATAGACCAGACCCAGACCCGCCCGGCACTCCCCTCCGGGCATCCGTTTACAATTGATAATAGTAGTATACTGATAATTTCTCGTAGCGTTACAGCTGCTTCTGGATCGGGACGCGAGGAAGTATCATATTTATTTCTTGCTGGGGGCCACATTGCAGATTCCAGGTGGTATGAAAGTAATGACAGTTACTTGACCGCGGGATTTCTTTGGCCAGTGCGAACAGCTTTGTAGCCTGAAATGAACAATCGTGAAACGTGTTACTGTTTTAAAAGTCAATACAGCGGCTTTACCCCAGGATGGAGTTGAAATGCCTATCAAACCCAAAAGTGCGTTCGTTAAAAAAGTGACCGCTGTGTGCCTGCCGCTCATCATGAGCGGCAGGCGATCGGCCCGGTTCAGCAATATCGACAAAGACAATTATGGTGTGAATGTGGACGAAAACAGTGATATCAGCGGCTATATTCAGAACCCTGTCGAGACTGTTGAAATAAGATAATAAGCACGTCACCTCCGAATGCTTCTGTCGGAGGTCTTCATCCGGTTGGCCTTGGAATGAAGGTCCCCTGTAGGAACATCAGGGGATGACAATGTGTTTACTTCGGTATTGGGATTTTTTTAACCAGTCTCGTCAGGGTTAGAGAAGTACGGATTTAAATGAATAAAAACAAAATGCAGGAGACACCTCATGCAGATCAGGAGATCAATCTTCATATCTTTACTCATTGTTCTCTTCGTTTCAGGCCTTTTTGCCGGTAAAATTGTGGAGATGCTGGGCGGCACGGACTCGCTCTCTTCACCGGGCAGTACTGAATCGTACACCGTGAATGATATCTACAACCGGTTCAATGCCGGAACAGCCGGCAGCCAGAGCATTTTCACCGAGCCTGCTGTGGCGCAGGGTACGCCCACAACCTATACGCTGAACGAGATCATGGCCAGGGCCCCGGTACAGGACGACACCCACGGTGCAGCCCCCTTCGAGGTGCTGGCCGGCAGGACATTCTGGGGACAGAGTTCCGGAGCATGGGGGCCGCAGACGGGCACGGTCACTACCGAAAGCAATGTCACCGGCGCAGAGGGGGCATTGAGTATGACCATTCCCGACGGTCTCTACACCGATTCAAAAACCGCTGCGGCCAGGGATACAGATCTGGTTGCAGACAATATTAAAGCCGGTGTAAAGATCTTCGGCGTCACGGGCAATATCTACGTCTCAGGCAGATTCACAGACAATGGCGACGGCACCGTCACTGATTACCAGACGGGTTTGATGTGGCCGAAAAATATATATCATATAGACGGCAAATTTTATCCCGGTGAAGCCAAAATTTATTGTGAAACCTTTACGTTCGCCGGGTATTCCGACTGGCGTGTCCCCACTATTATAGAGCTGTGTCGTTTAATAGACCCAGCCCAGCGAGATCCTGCCTTTCACCCGGAGCATCTGTTTATATGGGAAACTGAAGAATATCGTCCAATAATTTCTTGTAGCTTTCATTATGACCGGCAAGGGTGGTTCAGGAGCCTGGGAGGCCCTGATTACCCAAACGAGGAATATGTATGTTCATATTTAGAGATTAGCTGGGGTATTATAGTGGATCCTAAGACAATTGATTGGAATGATTTTGTAGGGATTATGAAGGGGTATCTTTGGCCGGTGAGAACTGCTTGGTAGCCTGGAATGGAAAATAGTGAAACGTAGCATTATCTTCATTATATATAAACCGGGTTTATCCCCGGAGGGTGCGCAAATGACAATCAAACCAAAAAGATCGAGCATTAATACGGTGATAGCGGTGTGCCTGCTACTCATCATGAGCGGCCGGGGCTCAGCTCAGCTCAGCAACATCGACAACACCTACAAATGGGCCTGGGGCAGCAACATCGGCTGGGTGAACTTCAATTCAGCCCACGGTGGAGTGTGGGTTTATGACGACCACCTGGAGGGCTATGCCTATAGCGAGTCCATCGGGTGGATACGCATGGGCACTCATACCGGTGGCGGGCCCCACACCTACGCCAATACCGCCAAAGACAACTACGGCGTGAATAGAGACGAGAACGGCCGGTTCAGCGGCTATGCCTGGTCAACCAACGCCGGGTGGGTCAACTTCAATCCAACTCATGGCCAGGTGTCACTCGAACCAGGTACGGGCTGTCTTCTCGGTTACGCCTGGTGCGAGAGCGTGGGCTGGATTCATTTCAAATATGCAGGCCCATCGGTCTATTACAGCGTGCAAACCGCCAGCGTCCTGCTCAGTCTGACCGTTTTCTTGCAGGGTCCGTACAATGTGGCCGCCATCAATCCAGAGATGACCACGAATTTAGCGGGACAGATTCCCATCAACTCTCCCTACGCAGACGGACTCACGGCCAACAGCATCCCCGACGGCACCACAGACTGGATCTACCTGGAACTGCGCAGCACGGCCGATGGAGCGGCGATCTGGGGACAGTCTTTTCTGCTGAAAAGCGACGGAACTGTTTCAGACCCTACAGCATTTGTTATGCAATCTTCAGCCCATGGGGATGATGCAAATATAGAATTGGAGAGCCACGCGTTATCAAAATCCAGTGTCTCCAGCCTGGAGGCACTGACACTTCATGGCGTGCCGGCCGGCGACTACTTCATCATCATCCGCCACCGCAACCATCTCGCAGTGATGAGCGCCACGGCGCAGGCCCTGAGCTCCTCATTGGCGACATACGATTTCACTACGGGGCTGGATAAGTACTATGGCGGCGATACGGCATTGCTGGAGAGCGGGGTGTATGGAATGTTCGCTGGAGATCCCAACTGCAGCAGCGGGATCAACGCCACCGACTATATGACGGTGAAAAACCAGAACGGAAACAGCGGCTATTATAATGAAGACTGCAACTTAAGCGGCGGTGTTAATGCGACCGATTACATGGTGATCAAGCCAAATAGCGGAAAGACGTGCCAAGTGCAATAATGACGGTCTTGATTTAAATACTACAAATATCAGAAAACTAAGGATAAAACAATGAAGTCCAAGCTCATAGCTCTGATGGTACTGATTATTTCATCTACGTTGTTCGCTGGTGATCTGACAATGTCTTTGTCTGGTGTGAATCCGCTGACCCTCAATGTCAAGGGAACAAGCGACACACAGGAAGCTGGTGGCCTGAGTGTCTACATCTATTATAATGATGATGGAAGCACGGTTCTTGAAACAGGTAATGTCAATGAAGTACAACTGGCGTCAACCTGGGGATGGGGCACGGGATTGCGGACCATGAATATCCAGACCGGTTCGTGGTCAAGGGGCGGGCATACATTCACCCGCAGACTTTACTACGATAACAGCGCAGTCTTCTCGGCCGATGATTACTGGACCACTGGAGGCATCAATGCCCTGGTCTGTACATTCACATCGGTCGGCAGCGGCCACGCCTATATCGAAGCCAATACCGACGGCGGAAATTGCGACTTTTCAGCCAGTGAACACACGGTCAGCTATGCCAACCAGGACCATTCCCTTCCCATAGAACTCTCCTCCTTCTCAGCAGAACCAATGGATCAAGGCGTGTTGGTCAGCTGGGCCACAGAATCAGAAACCGACAACCTGGGCTTCATCCTGGAACGTTCATCCGCCCCCGCCACCGTAGAGACGCATTGCAATGCGTCTCCACAGTGGGACAGGATCGCCTCATACTCAACCCATAACAACCTCCGCGGCCAGGGCAATACCTCCCAACACACAGAATACACATTCACCGACAATACCACACAGCCGGGCCAGACATACACATACCGTCTCAGCGATGTGAACACCAGCGGTGATGCGCATCTCTATGACGAGATCAGCATCACACTGGAAGATGCGCCAGAAAAGACGGCTCTTGAGCCCCCCTACCCCAACCCATTCAACCCGGAAACGAAGATTAATTACCAACTGGCAGAGGCCGGGCCTGTAGAGATTACAATCTACAATCTACTGGGACAGAAAATACGCAACCTGATAGATCAGGATCAGTCAGTAGGCAGTTACAACCTCTACTGGCATGGGGATGATGCGTCCGGAAGCAAAGTGGCCACGGGGACGTATCTGGTCGTGCTGAAGACACAGCAAGGAGTGCGTACGCAGAAAGTGGTGATGCTGCGATAGCAGAGGCGGGGGCTCTGCGGAGCTATCAATCAATATTGTCATCCCGGCATGCGTCTAGCCGGAACAAGGGGCTTGGGCATGGCAGGGTAGCCCTCCGTTATGCTTCCATTTGATTGAAATGCACCATATCTGCAAGAGATTGCACCATGAGTGTAATGCTTCTTGATTGATTTTGGTCTACCTTATATCAACTGACTTTATATTCAAAGAATAAACCATATATAAAAACTATAAAAACAAGGAGAAGCCATGTTCACTCAAAAACACTTTAGTATTTTAACAATCTGTTTTACGTTTTTAGCTCAAAATCTATTTTCACAAACCGTTCTTCAGGGCGTTATCACTGACAACGGCGGAGAATATCTCGGAAACGGTGCCGAACCGGTTATCAATGCTCTGGTAACAATAACAGATCAGGCAGATGCCCAGCGAATATTTACCGGGTATACAAATGACCAGGGTCAATACTCCATCCAAATTTCATCAACAGGAGTTGATGACAATACTAACAATAATCCCAACAATTTCAATTTACAACAGAATTATCCCAATCCCTTTAATCCGTCAACCGTGATAGGCTATGAATTAATAACATCCACAAATATCACAATCGAGATATACAATGTACTTGGCCAAAAAATAAGGACATTATTTGACGGTTATCAGACAGCCGGCCCGGGCCAGGTAATCTGGGATGCATCCAATGATTTGAGGCAGGGTGTACCTGCAGGTGTTTATATCTATTCATTGAAAGCAGATGGTATAAATATCAATAAAAAGATGTTGCTGATAGACGGCCAACAGGGCAGTGCAAATAGTGCAATATCCTATTCTACCGGTACAGATGCTTCAAATCCGGATGTTTTATCCAAACAAATGTCAGATCAGTATCTTCTGCAGATTAACGGTGATGATTTTGAGACTTATATACAGCAGAATCTTGAAATCACTGGTAATGTGACACTGGATATAACAGTCAATCGTACAGTTACAGATATTGACGGAAATGTGTATCGTACCGTAAAAATTGGTGATCAATGGTGGTTGGCAGAGAATTTGAAGGTAATCCATTACCGTAATGGAGACGATATTCCAAATGTAACGGACAATACAGAGTGGCAAAACTTGACAACTGGCGCCTATTGTAATTATGATAATGATTTGAATAATGTGGTCACTTACGGCCGTCTTTACAATTGGTATGCAGTTGATAACAGCCGTAATATCGCTCCTGAAGCGTGGCATGTACCAACGGATGCTGAATGGACCACTCTGACTACTTATCTTGGTGAAAATCTTGCTGGTGGTAAAATGAAAGAAATCGGAACTACTCATTGGAGCAGCCCAAACACTGGCGCGACTAACGAGAGTGGATTTTCAGCACTCCCCGGCGGTGCCCGCAACTACTATGGTATCTTCGAGCATATAGGCAGCACCACCGCCGACTTTTGGTCTTCTACGGAGAGCAGTAGTTATGGCGCGTGGTACCGGAATCTGGATTACAATTATTCAGATGTGTACCGCACCTCTTATGTTAAGGAAGGTGGGTTCTCTGTGCGGCTTATTCGAGATTGACTGTTTGTGTCTGGGGCGACGCCCCCGCGAAATGAGAGCGTACGCAGAAAGTGATGATGCTGCGGTGAGGTCAAGGTTAAAGTTAAAAGTGAAGAGCAGGAGCAGTGTTCCACGGATGGACACGGAAGTTCACAAGATTGGTGTTGTTTATGAATTCCGTGGTTCTCTTTGTATTTCCGTGGAGATTTTTTCAATTGGGGGCAGTCATGAAGGCTGCCTTTATTTTTTATTGGTGTTCAAGACAGAAATGATTATCTTATTTAATTAACATAATTCTCCTCAAATGTAAAATCATGCACTGTTCCATTGCCCTGACAGGGAAAATATTCTTATTTACGTGAAAAACGAATAAGGAGTACACCCATGTATAGCCAGAGAACCTTACAACAAAAAAGCCTGAAGCTGGGCTCGCTCGGCTTGTTATTAATCTTGACATTGACACTGATGGGGCAAGTGGATAAAACCAGAGTCGCATCGATTGACGAGGTCGTTAAGACTGCGAAGCAAGTGAATCTTCCAGCCGGTGGCGGTGTCACGCAGATTGCCATACAAAAGGATGTGTTGAAAGTGGAGCGGGATGGCATTGTTCACATGACTGTTCCGGCTGATCAGGTCATGGATGTAACTGTGACGGGGACGCCTGAAGAGGATGATACCTTTCGCATTCCTGTTACGTCTACTCTCAGAGGTACTGTGAAGGTTGATGGCGGCAGGGGTGGATACGATGTGCTGAAGATACCTGAAGGGGATGCGGAACGGATTATCTTCAACTTTTACAATGCAAACGATGGCAATGTCAAATTTGATTTTGATGGAGACCATTGTACAGATTTCAAAATTGAGTATATTGGACTTGAACCAGTAACAAATTCCGGAACGGCCGCAGATATGGTCTTCAATTACAGCACGGATGCTGAGACCATTACTATCTCTTCAGCCAGTTCAACTCAAACAGAACTCGCCTCAACACACGCTGAAACCACAACATTCACCAATCCCACAAATTCCCTCACCATTAATGCAGGTGACACGGGCAATGATATCATCAAGGTCAGCAGCATGAGCAGCGGATTCAATGCGAGTTTGACAGTTAATGGACAGGGAGGCTCGGATACATTTACGGTGAATGCGAATCTCTCCATTGGAAGCAATAACTTCACAATTAATACGGAGAGCATCGGCTCGGATAACAGTGATATCGAGTTTTTATGTGGCAACTTCAATCTTTCCGGTAATTTATCCGTCAGCGGTGATGTTACGGTAGATGCAAGTTCACTGACCACCAGCGGCAGCATGGCATCAACCGGGGGGGGCAATCTGTTCTTGAACTGCAATAGTATTGCATTTGGCGGCAATGTCCAATCTACCGGCATGCTCAGCATTGTCCCACTATCCGGGAGCACGACCATCGGTATTGGTGGTGGCAGCGGGACATTGAACCTGGATGATACGGACCTGGGATATTTGGCCGACGGTTTTGCGGATATCATCATTGGAGATGGATCCAGCGGCGATTTGAATATCAGTTCGGCTACTTTTAATGATCCTGTTTCGCTGAGCAGTGGTGGATCGATTAAAAACGATGACTCCAATCCAAATATTACTGCACCAAGCGTTGGCGTTTTTGGCAATTCTACGCCGGGGCAATCACCAGGTATCCTGAATATATCCGGGAATTTTATATTTGCTGAGGGTGCGTCATTTTCAGTGGAATTTGGTGGGACATCGCCTGGATCAGCTTCTAACAATCATGATCAGTTGAGTGTTAGTGGCTCGGTTACTATTTCCAGCAATATTCCATTGAATACTTCGTCCTATGGCGGTTACACACCTTCCAATGGTGCCACCTATACCATTATCAGCAACGGTTCCGGTGCTGTCAGCGGAACCTTTAAGAATCTGGCTGAAGGCGCTATTGTGAGTAATGATTTCCTGGGATCGGGCATACCGGCA
>JAGLOF010000130.1 GCA_023139105.1 bacterium | reverse complement strand
AATCCAGGACATTGAATGAATATTATACAGGTTGAAAACGAAGGCAATAAGGTTGCGGCAACCCTCTCAGGGCCAGGCTCTGACCGTTTAAAGCTGAGGCTGCTTGTCCGTTTCTTCCAGAAGATTGAGAAATTGGGTTTCGATATTTGTCGATCCTATTATCTGGAGTTTTCCTCATCCTTCTTTGCTTTTATTCAGGAATCATCTTTGCTTCATACCGCTCCTGATTATCTCATTAAAGTCACTACTCTTCTCGATGTTTTCCAAATAAAATTCCAGAATGAGATTGATCATGAAAAAGTATCCCAATGTAAGATAGTCGTGGAAAGGGCCTTGATCCAGACTTGGTTTGTTATTGGAGAGTGGAAGCATGGGATCCGGCTCCTTGAGAAGTCCACAGGCGAGGAGATAGGGATTGAAGAAAAAAAGAAAGTTGAAAAGCTGGAGGAGAGTCAGCCTGGTCCTTCTCAGCAGGTATTAGCAATCTGCTCCATACTTCGTGAGAAGTATCCTCAATCATACTCTATCTGCCGTGAGATTCTTGATGGATGGACTCATGAGTTCTTTACGCCAGGCGATAGAAATATCAATCTCTTGCTTGTAGAAAAAGAGAATAGTGAAGTTGCACTTGGTGAAGAATCAGGCATTATGATTCAGATGGGCCTGCGGGTGAAAATGCGGCCCAAAGATGTAGAAGAGGATTTGATCAGGTTCAATAATGAGTTTCAGTTGTCCGGTGGGGGCGATCTCCATCGCATTAGAGACAATATTGCAACAGTGAGAAGTAGATTAGAATTAAATTTTCCGAAAGAGTTAGTAAACAGGCACTATTCGTTTCATTTTTCATTGCCGGAGAAAAATGCTCTCTATATGGGTGATTCCTGGGGATGTATTCTATCGCTGCTGGCCTATTGCGGCATGATCAATGCCTATTATGGGCAAGTATTGGTTCTGCTGAATCCGGAATCAACCATCACAGGTGTTGTGGATATGCACAGCAACCTGCTTGCTGTGGATGAGAATGGGCTCAAGGCAAAGATCAGGGCAGCCTTTTTTTCTCCTGTCAAGCGATTTATTGTTCCGTGGAATAACATCAATGTCGCCATGCAGTATCTCAATTCGTTACACCAGAAATATCCAAACCGGCATTTGATGCTGGAGAGTGCCGAGACCCTCGGACAGCTTATTGATGACCGGAACATAGTGACACAAAAGAAATTGACTTTACCACGAAAAGTGGCATTTGAAATAAAACGAATTCCAAAAAGTGCAGTTATTCTTCTTGGTGGACTACTCACCATCCTGCTTCTATTTATGCTGCTGGATTGGGGGAAGGATAGCAATCCGGCGGATTTTGAAGTGATTGGCCAGTATCTTGTCGTAAAGAATATCGCTGGTGATGAGCTGTGGGCACATGATTTCGGGGTGCCCCTAGATTTCGAATTGTATGATATGCCATCGCTGTACCATCGAATTGTTCTGATAAAGGACCTGGATGGAGATAAAAAAAATGAGGTCCTTTTAGGAACTCACGAAGTCACACGTCCGGAGCTTAGCGGAAGGTTGTTCTGTTTTTCATCACAAGGTAAACTGTTGTGGAAGTACAAGGTGGGAAAACAAATGACTCATGGTGGAGAAACGCGTCATGATCACTATCGAATTGAACATATATCAGTGGTTGACTTATTTAATGATGGCACAAAGAAGATTGTTATAACCACAATGCATACTTATGACTTTCCTTCCAGTTTGTTGCTATTTGATCCCAATGGCCAGTTATTGGGGGAGTATTGGAATTCAGGTCGTTTCAATTCAATTGAAATGGCCGATCTGGATGGGGATGGTATAAAGGAAATCATCATAGCTGGGCAGAACAATGAGACGCGCGGCGCTATTTTGGCAATTCTTGATCCCCGTCAAATGTGGGGGACGTCTCCACAAGATCCATCAGGGAATTATTATACCACAGATGTGCCAAAGGGTATGGAAAAATATTATTTGAGATTCCCACATTCGGCGTTTCAGAAAGGGAAAATGTCTGATGTTCTTTGTAAATTAGTGTTGCATGATGGTTTTTTTATAGCGACCATGAATAACATAAATATGTACGAGAGCAGACAAAAGGTTTTTACTCAATGCCAAATGTTTGATTATACGTTGAACTTTAATCTTCAAATATTGGATGTCGCCTTTACGGATCCCTATCTTGATCAACACAAAAAGTATTTTGATAGATTGCCCACTGAGGACGAAAGGGTTAAATTAAAGAGAGTACAATATTGGGATGGAGAGAATTGGGTGTATGAAACCTGTATGAATATGTATTGGAGAGAAAGACAGTAGCAGAATTTGAATGAAATTGAAGTTGTATAAAAAGCCAGGTTGAAAATAACCTGGCTTTTTTTTCTGGAATCCCGCCCATTAGCGGTATTATAGAGTAATCTCCCCTCCCTGATATAACTAACGCTTATGAGTTGTCTATGAGCCGGTATGAGCTTGAGATTCCGGGAAGATTGACCTGGAAACTTTCCTCCCTAATAAAAGCGAAGAAGCAGGCCGTCAGATTGATGCTGATGGTAAACGTCTGGAACGGGCGTTACACCTGCATAAGAATGATGGAGGTGTGCCAAGGCTGGGGAGGTTCATGCTGTGGGTGAGGGGCAGGAAAAGAACAGGATCTGCCGTACCTGCGGGAAAATTTATTGTGAGGGATCTAGAGGTTGAAGTTATTATGCTATTCCTGGTCTCTCTTGTTTTGCCTTTCGTGGTTTTTACGGCATTGATACACGAAATAATCGGGTTGGTGAAGGCTATTGGGATAAAAAGAAAAGGTCCAATACTGTGATGCAGTATACTGACCGCTTTAAATGTTATGTTGAACGTGATATTTGCACCGCTGGGTTTGGGCTCATTGCTCCTTTTCTTGGGTGAGGATTGAAAAGTTGAAGTGTTTAAACTTGTTGTATTTAGGAATTGAATTTAAGGGCCTTGAAATCTGGAAATATCTGAAACATAATGTAAACTAACTTAACAAAGGGAGTAAAGTCATGTTCAAAAGAAAAGCATTTTTAATTGTAGCCATTTTATATTTAGCCTATTTACCCTTATTCTCTCAAGATCAAACCGGTACAATGGAAGGAAATGACGGTAAAGTATACAAGACAATTAAAATCGGCAGCCAGTGGTGGATGGCCGAAAATCTCAAAGAAACCAAATATCAAGATGGAAGCACAATCCATAATGTAACGAATAATACTACATGGGCAGCAAGATCATCTGGTGCCTATTGTGCTTACAAGAACGATGAGAACATTGCACAAATCTATGGATATTTATATAATTGGTATGCAGTTAATGGGTCTGGGGATATTGCCCCCAAAGGTTGGCGTGTACCTACAGATGCTGATTGGAAGGTATTGGAAATGTACTTAGGCATGGAAAAGACAGAGGCAATAATAAATGGTAATAGAGGTACAGATGAAGGCGGAAAGCTTAAAGAAACCGGCACCATCCATTGGGCTAGTCCCAATATCGGGGCAACTAATAAAAGTGGTTTTTCCGTACTGCCTAGCGGTTTACGCGACGACGCTTCTGGTACTTTCTGGCATTTAGGCTCTAATGCATACTTCTGGACACCTCGTAAGATCAGTGCTACTAACGCGCCTTACAGGAATATACGTTCCAGTTGTTCAACCATCTACCGCACATACCGTGGCCGTAAGCGGAGTGGCTACTCTATCCGTCTTGTAAGGGATTAGAATATTTGAAACTATGAAGATGATAAAGTGAAAGTTCTAAGTGAAGACATTACCAAAAAACAGGAGATTATATGCAGTTATCAGGGATTTTTGTAGAATATCTGGTGATTGGCTCTTTTTCTTTGTTGTGGCTGTTACCGTTGTTGCATAGATTTGGAATTGATTTACCGGATCAGGGTTCATTAATTGTCGTCTTGACACCATCGCTTTATGTTATAGGTATGTTTGTTGATTCCTTAGGAAACTTGTTGACGAGTTTATTACGGAAATGCATCCGTAATAAAGTAGATAAAAAATATGAAAAAATAGGATTCACCTATTTTAATGATTTTGATCATTTTAGTATCGAAGAATTTCTTGCAGCCAAATGCGATAATTTGCTCAAGCTCTTAAGAGAAAAGATTTCAAGGGCGCGTATTGCTAGAGGAGCGTTTACGAATATTTTAATTAGTTTTATCCCACTCATTCTCCTAGGAAAACAATGGCAAAACATTTTACTTCTGACATGGTTTATTGCCACATTATTGACTCTACTAATCTGGAAACGTTGGCAGGAAATCAGCTTCAAATCAGAAATAATATGTAAACACTTATGCCGGGAAAAAATATTGCCCTGTAATCAAACCAGTAAAAAGACCCAATGAAAGGCATTTTTTGAATTACCGCAATGCGAGGAACATCCTTCCTTTAGTTTTCCTCCTGTTGCATACATTTTTAGCAGGACTGTATGGCCAATTGACCATTTTATCGGAGGGGGTTTCTTGTTCTGTATTCAAAGCCCCTATATTCTCCATCACTGGTGACTTAAAAATCACTGTGATTAAAATTGATGCAAATGAATATGGACTTAAACTCTTCTGTGCAGAAGAACGCAAGCATCAGAATTTGACTGTCCGGCAGTGGTGTCAGCAATACAATTTATTGGGCTGTATCAATGCCGGTATGTTTCAAATGGATGGGAAAGCCAATGTCGGTTATATGAAAAACTATGATTATAAAAATAATGGGAGAATTAATTCAAAATATCAATCCGTTGCCGTATTCAACCCAAAGGATACAACTGAAACATCTTTTTATATGTTTGACATTGATGAACATAACATGACTGATATTATCGATAAATACCATACGGTAATCCAAAATCTTCGGCTGATTAAACGGCCCGCTTCAAACAGATGGTCACAGCAGAATAAAAAGTGGAGTGAAGCCGCATTGGGGCAGGATAAAGATGGAAATATATTATTCATTTTTTCCCGGTCGCCATATTCCATGTATAATTTTAATGAAATTTTGAAAAGCCTGCCCATCAATATTGTGTGCGCTCAGCACCTGGAGGGTGGCCCTGAGGCATCACTTTTCTTTTCGTATAACGATGTGACAATTGAAAAAATGGGCAGCTATGAAACAGGGTTTAATGAGAATGACAATAATCACCACTTCTGGCCCATTCCGAATGTGATTGGAATTGTGAATAAGGAAAACAAATGACGGAAAAGAGAGTGTTGATTTGTCTCGTGTTTTTCATCATTCTTGTATGGTTCAATCCCGTGCTCGCGCAGGATATTGCAATACTCCGAAACAATTACATGCAGATCAAAGCAGATATTGAACGGTGCAAAGACAGGAACGACTTCAAATATTTCCAATCCCCCTCAGAAGATGCAAAGACCACAGTCCTTAAGTTATGTTCAGAGTATCTTTTTAAAACCCTGTGCGACAGCATCTTCCCAGCCTGGTATGGGACAGCCTGGAACTTTAACGGTATAAGCAGAACACCGGGCACGGGCGGCATGGCCTGCGGCAGTTTTGTAATTATCACCCTGCGGGATGCGGGATTCAACATTCCAATGAAAATGCTCAGGCAGCCTTCTGAAAATATCATCAAAAATCTGACCAGTCCGTCAAACATCAAACGGTTTTCCGGGGCCGCGTCAGGGGATAATTTGAGAGCCTGGGTTCAAAACGAAGGTGAAGGCCTCTATATTGTTGGATTGAACATCCATGTAGGGTTTATCATTAACAGAAACGGCCATATCACATTCTGTCATTCCAGTTATTACAATCCCCCGCTCAGTGTAGTGAATCAATCCGCCACGGAACAGAGCCCGTTAACAGAGCCCGGCTATAAAGTTATCGGCAAAATACTTACCAAAGAGATGCTTGAGAAATGGTTAACAGGAGGTGAGTTTGCGCTTGAATACGACTACTTCAGACAGTAACCGGGATCTGACACGTATCGCCGGTTATATTATTTTGATTGTTATGATCAGTCTGTTTTTTTTGAGGTGTTCCGGTAATAATGACGACACTGGGATTCCGCAGGGAAAACCGATAAATGCAGAAGGCAATCTACTCCTCTATTATGACCTTCTTTCAAGCCGGTCACCCGGGAATACACCTGTACCCGACTCTCTGCTTCAGCTATTAACGAAAACCGCACCAGCGGCAGAGTATTTTGTCTCTGGCTCTGATTCATTGAATGCCGCTGAATTTGTACGCTATCTGGAGCGTAAAGGGTGGTTTCGCTCTTTGGCAGCAGATGATCAGTGGGAGATTAAAACCGACTTGAGCAAGTTGAAGACTACGGATGACAGCCTGAAGTACATTACCGGCTATGACATCTATCAGATGGATTATGGCCGCCGAAATCCCTACCCGGATGGGGTTCACGACTTTACAATCCTGGAAATAACGTTTGCCGACAAATACCATATCCCTTATGCCAGTGATAAAACCGTTCAGTTTTATATAAAGGCCACATCAAACTGGCCGCCTTATTATGATGTAGAGAATGATGAGAGAATTGGCAATCCCCAGATTTTTCCTATATGGAAATACAGGGCATTGGACTCGTATGGCATAATCAATGAACTCAAGGATTATATCATGTGGAAAGCGATCCGAGTTGATAAAAAAGTTTTCGTCGTTTCTTCAAAGACCAGGGATGCCAGGGAGAGAATTACTTCCCTTTTCAGGTTGTTTCTGGAATACGCCGAAGGTGTGCGATTATTTTGAAAAAAGATTAAGACGGAGTTGATATGGTGAATCATTCAGGAAAAATATTCAGAACTATGTTATCTGCTTTAGTTATCATTTTTCTTTTTATACAATGTCAAAGTCAAAAAGATGTTTCTTTTGAAGTGCTGGAATGGAGTAGTAAACACAATCCCCTTGTCGCCAAATACTTAAAGAACTATATGACAGCGGCGTGGTTGAATTTTCGGTATATTTTACCAAATGGCATTTCATATCACTCCAAGTTTGTAATAGCCCAATCGACAGGTGAGATTCAAAGCATCAGTATGGAAGGAAAGTCGACACGGGCTGATTTATCTCCGGTCGGTAGAATAATTTCCCTGAAAACAGACCGTTTTGAACCCGACACCCTTTATGTGTTGAAATGTGGTGTTCCATCAGACACAATATTCATCTCAGTTGACGGAGGCAGGAAATTCAACCGCATCCGTGAAATACCAAAATCGAATCCGGAAACCTCTGCAGCCTTTGATGTCTCACCCATGAGTTCGCGGATCTTATGTGCTGCCGGCTCTGACAGTATAGTATATGTTTCAGATGACGCGGGCGAAAACTGGCAGGAGTACTTACTCCATTTTGAAAGTTTCAGCGGTAAGGCAGATTCCGGCTTCGGCCCTTATAGTTCTGTACGGGTTTTAGCTGATCCTTCCGATTGCAGTGTGTTTTTTATTCAGGCTTCGAGAAGCCCGGGTGAATATAAAACGTTTATTATGAACATGAGAGAATGTCAATGTTCTCCAGCTTACCAAAACTATTATCAACCTATTTCT
This sequence comes from bacterium, assembly GCA_023139105.1. Taxonomy (GTDB): domain Bacteria; phylum Zhuqueibacterota; class QNDG01; order QNDG01; family JAGLOF01; genus JAGLOF01. The sequence goes on along the minus strand of JAGLOF010000130.1, from coordinate 9,023 downwards.
AAGATTGTTGGTGTGCAGAGAATCTATCCTGATTACAACCACAGCCCCCTGAGTATTGTCTATTGCAGTGACCGAATCTTTCGAAGGCATCACTTTAAGATAGAAGTACTTGATTCGGTGGACTCAAAAATGCAAATTATTGGTGCAGAACCCGAACCAGGTGGATTTGTGTATGCAGTGAATGGTTCCGGGAGCTTTTATATCAGCCTTGATCTGGGCTTGACCTGGGAGTGGAAGCTGGAGAATATTCCGGAACTGAAGGATGATCTGTTGGTTACAGGGTTGGATCTGCCCTTTTTTACACTCTTCTGTAGCGAAGATATAATCATAACACAACTGCCAAGAATAGAGCCTCGGGATACTAGGCGGCTGTATTTTGACTTGAACAATCGCCGTCACTGATAAAATATTGTTTTTAGGATTATATAATTGGAGCCAGGGATGAAACGTTTTCTTCTGTTGTTACTATTCATAGTAAATATTTGCCTCGCCCAGAACCCGGCCTATCCGTGGCTTTTTGATAGTATTCAAGACCGTGTCCTCACAATACAGTTACCGGATGGGTATGAAAGACCTAGTTATGGAGAAAATACATTTCAATTCTGGCTTCAAAATCTGCCGCTTAAGGATAAAGATCAACCTGTTTTGCTATTTAATGGGGCTACAAAAGGCAATCAAAATGCCCATTTCAGAATTATAAATATGGATGTAGGGGAGAAGGATCTACAGCAATGTGCTGATGCCGTGATGAGGCTGTATGCCGAATACTTATACTGGCAGAACCATTACACAAAGATACATTTCAATTTTACCAGCGGTGATAAAGCTTCTTTTGACCAGTGGGGTGAAGGATACAGACCGGTTGTCCGTGGGCAACAAGTAAGTTGGATCAGGAAACAGACGGCTGATAGTTCTTATAAAATTTTGCGGGATTACCTGAATATTGTTTTTCTTTATGCCGGATCTTACTCATTTTCCCAGGAATTGAAGAATATTCAACCAGAAGAACTTGGTATTGGGGATATTTTCATTCAGGGCGGCTTTCCGGGCCATGCGGTAATTGTTGTAGATAAAGCAGAAAATGAGAACAATGAAGCCATCTTCCTGTTAGCGCAAAGTTATATGCCGGCCCAGGAAATGCATATTTTAAAAAATCCAAGTAATAATAGTCTAAGTCCCTGGTATCGGCAAAAAGAGAGTGGAGCTCTGAGAACGCCGGAATGGACTTTTGATTGGTCAGATTTAAAACGTTTTAAATATTGAATATGCTCTTACTGGCGATACTTAACCTTCTGAGTTCAAGTAAATCGTAAGAGTCTGGTATGACTCAACTCCATTAGTCTACGTTTATACAACAAACTTCCCCTGGTGTGACACTAACGCTCCGGATTTTTCCGGAGCGTTTTTTTTGTTTAATTTCAGAAGAGCAAGAGCAGGAAAAGAATATAGAGCAAGGGCAATTGAACACGGATGACGCAGATGACACGGATTAGAGCGGATTAATCCAGATGTAAAAAAGCACAAGAACACCTAATGCGGCAATTTAATATGGATTCCATAGAAATTACAGATTCACACAGTGTAAAAATATTGTCATCCCGGCAATCTCTTAGCCGGGATCTTAGTCACCTCTGATAATCGTTTATTAAATCATCCCGACAATTTGGCAAGTACATCCGGGACAAGGTGTACTGACCATCCAAACAGTGACTCACTCCCCCGGATATGTCATCCCGGTATGCTCCTGGCCGGGATCTTCTTAGCTGGTATCGGTCATATGTAAAATGAACATGCATCCCTTTTTCCTAAAAGATGAAGTGAATGTATGGGGAGCCATTATTCTATCTGCTGGATTTGAACCAAGTGATCAAGGTGTATTGATCAGTCTTGATGCAGACGGCAGGATGGAGGATATACTAGGCAGACTTGAATCGTTGGGAGGCAGGATAGTACGGGGCAAGAGCAGAATCAATGATGATGCAGAGGGTTATTTTGCAATTATCAAAGATACTGAAGGAAACAGGATAGGGCTTCATTCGAAAGATTGATCAGAAATTGTCTTGCAAATGCATTTAGATTAAACTAAATAAAGCGTTTACTTAATGAAAATTTTGCAGTTAATGTTTTTGCCTGATGCGTGTGTGACATAATGTTTACTAAATTTACGATTATGCAAAACACTTCCCCTTGGGGAGGCCAAAACGCTCCGGATTTATCCGGGGCGTTTTTTTATTATGTTGCATAAAAGCAACAGTTATACAAGCATTATGTGGCAATGCTGCAATACAGAGAGTTTATAAGATTTTTGTTAACATCTGTATAAACAACGACTAATCCAAAATATTATATGTGGCATGTTCTTTGATGTATTAGAATATCCATATGCAATAACAACAATTGAGAATTTACTTTCATATTTTTTGGAGATGTGTTATGAAAAAATCCATATCCATTTTGATTTGTGTGTTCTTTGCCACTTCTCTTTTTGCACAAACACTCTCAAGAGGGGTCAGTGCCGTTGGTAAAATTGTCAGCGTAAACAAGATCGTTGACAAGGAGATGAGTAAGCTTTTTAAAAAAACCGACCAACCTGTGTTGGCATGTTCAATTTCATTTCTGGAAGCCTCAGAAGATGGAATCTTGAATGAGGGTGAAACAGGGACTGTTCTTGTTAATGTAAATAATAATGGAAAAAAACAGCTTCAATCAAAGCTTGAAATCAAGCTTAAAACAAGTTGGAATCCAATGCCACGTACAAGTGTAAAGTTGATGGACTTAATAAGCCCCGGACAGTCAGGTGAGTATAAAGCAACGATTAAATGGGATGAACGCCTGCCTTCTGGCACATTAATATATGAAGTAGTGGCAATTGATACTAAAACAGGCAATAAATCTTCACCTGTTGAAGTACAGTTCAGCATTGCAGGAAAAGGCAGCAAGGACATTGAACCTGTGTTTGTTGATGTTGACTTGGCTGTACCCAGGGTATATGTGTCAAATAAAAATGGAGTAGCTGTTATAATTGGTAATCAGGAATATGTCCATCGTGATATTCCCAATGTCGATTTTGCAATAAAAGATGCAGTCTCCATGAAAACTTATTTGATAAATATGCTGGGTTATCGTGAAGAGAATATTATATATGTAGAAAATGCTCAAAAAACAGATTTTGAAAGTATTTTTGGTACTCAGGCTGAATATCAAGGCAAACTTTATAATTATGTCAAGTCAAATGAGTCAGAGGTGTTTATTTATTACAGTGGTCATGGCGCTCCTGATCTGAGCAATAAAAAAGCCTATTTCATACCCTCCAATTCCGATCCCAACTATGTGAAAATTTATGGTTATGCTCTTGATGTATTTTATCGCAATATAGATAAAATTCCTGCAAAATCGGTTACAGTAGTACTGGATGCATGTTTCTCCGGCGGTTCACAGCAGGGGATGCTTATAAAAAATGCCAGCCCCATGTATATTGATGTAGACATGCCGGTTTATAGTAATAAGCTCAATTTGTTGACCAGCGCAGCCGGCGATCAGATTTCAAGTTGGTATCCTAAAGCCAATCATTCACTGTTTACCTATTATTTAATGCGAGCCATCCGGGGTGAGGCGGACAGCAATAAGGACAGGAAAATCACTTTTAAAGAGGTACATATGTATTTAAAAGATCATGTTCCCTATATGGCGCGACGTATGTATGGCCGTGAACAAACGCCGGGATTCAAAGGCAATGCTCAAAAAGTCATCAGCACCTATTAAGCTAAGGAGGGACGATGCATTTTAAAACGACATTCTGGGTACTGATGTTATGGTTTGGCATTTTCAGTTATCAAAGTTTATCCGCACAGGATGAAGGACAGTGGGTCAAATGCAGCGGTGAAGCGGCTGTACACAATATTACCTATGAAGAGGCGCAGATCCTGGCCAAACGCAGGGCGCGGCTCAATGCTATTGAACAGGTCTGCGGTGTTTCTCTGCAGGCAGAAACCATGGTTAGTAATTTTATACTGGCCGCTGATTTTATTCATTCTATTTCCTATGGCAATGTTGTTGAAGAAAGAAATCTGACCTGGAAAACTGAGAATCTGCCGCCAAAGAATTCCTCGGAGCCGCCGGTAATCCTGGTACAGGTGAGTATGGAGGTCAAGGTTATTCCCATTGAGGATAAGCCGGATCCCTATTTCAAAGTGAATCTGGATTTAAACCGAACAGTGTTTCAGGCCGGGGATGAAGTCATCCTCAAAGTAAAGGCCAGCAAAGATTGTTATTTGACCGTGTTGAATATAGCCGCCAATGATTCGGTAATTATAATGCTTCCGAATCCTTTTAATCAGGATGGTTTGATCAGGGCACATACAGTTGTAGAAATTCCGGCAAAACACCTGCGCGATGCCGGAATGCAGTTTCGTGTGGCAACATTACCGGGACATAAGAAAGATTCTGAGATTGTCAAGGTCATTGCAACAAAACAGAAAACAGCTTTTTTTGATGAATTAAAACAATCTGGTGGTGGTGGACATATAGGGACACCCAAAATGGCTATGACGAAGTTGGCCCGGTGGCTCTCTGAAATTCCCGTTTCTGAACGGGCAGAAGCCAGTATGATTTATGAGATTCATGCAAAATAGCCAATAATATGCAAATTAAATGATAGGGATTGTGATGAAATTATTCAAGTGTTTATATATTGTCGGTTTACTTCTGCTGGTATCCGGTTCAGCAGTATTAGCACAAACAAGTATAGTAAAAAATGTAAAATTTCGACAGTCGGGTGACAAAATTATTATCCACTATGATTTGGATGGTCTCGCTAAAAAATCATACAAAGTATCACTGGCCCTGTCGGATAATGGTGGCAGGAGTTTCAGGATTAAACCTGAAACGCTTACCGGAGATATTGGAGGGAAGGTAAGATCTGGAAAAAGTAAGGAAATTATCTGGAATATGACCACTGATTATCCACGTGGACTTGATGGTGATCAATTTGTTTTTGCAGTGGATGCGGAAATGAAAAAGGGCAGCAAAACACCTTTATTTTTACTTGGCGCCGGGGCAGTTGGTGGAGCTGTCTACTATTTTACTCAGATAGCAGGTAAAAAGGAAAGAGGAAGTATTGAACTGATCATTGCTGATTTTTAATGGTGATTGTAAAACACATTCAATAAAATTATGATCGACATATTTCAGGAGAATAGCATGCCTTATCGTAATTTATTTTTATTTTTATTAATTTTTAGTCTTTTAATTTTGATACAATGTGGAATGTTTGAACCGGAAAAAACTACAGGTTCATTAGTTGTTAATGTGTCAAAGGAGGGCGGTGGCGGAACGCTTTGTAAGGCAACTGCACTTAGTAAGGTGCACTGTATTGTGAAAAAAGGTTCCTCCTCTGTATATGACGAAATCATTAGTAAAGTTGATGGTCTTTTTAATACTGAAATCGACGATCTTAAGCCTAGTGATGATTACTCGATTTTGATTTATGGCAAAAACAGCAGCAATGAAATTATTTCGAGGGCATACAAATCTGATGTTGAGGTGACAGTGGGTGATGTAGCCCGGGTTAATATGTCATGGGGTTCGTTTCAACCGGTTCTAGTTTCTCCTGTTAATGGTATTGCAATAGCAGGTAATATTCCTGTGTTTAATTGGAATAATGTAAGCTCTGCTTCAGAATATGAACTTCAAGTTGACAATACAGATAATTTTTCCAGTCCGAATATAAATCAAAATAATCTCACTTCATCCGGTTATACAGTAACAAGTGCGTTGTCTGACGGCACCTGGTACTGGCGGGTTCGAGTGAAGGATAGCCAAGAGAATTGGGGAGGGTGGTCAGGTACGTGGAATTTTATAATATCGACACTTAATTTAGATGTATCTACTTCTATTCTAACATTAAGTGCTGATGCAAATAGCCAGGGTAGTTTTACTGTGACGTCTAATACCAACTGGACAATAACTGACGATGCCTCCTGGTTGACCGTTTCACCTTCCAACAGCTCAAATAATGGAACTGTGACGGTGACAGCAACAAGCAGCAATACATCCCCTAATCCACGAACCGCTATAGTTACAGTCAGCGGAACCGGTGTCAGTTCAAAGACTGTGACCGTGACCCAGAATGGAATAGCGTTAAATCTTTCTGTATCAACAACAAGTTTGAGTTTGATTGCTACTTCAAATAGTCAGAGTAGTTTTTCTGTAACATCCAATACCAGTTGGGGTGTCAGTGATAATGTATCCTGGCTGACAGTTTCACCGGCCAGTGGCGCAAATAACGGAAACGTAACGGTGACAGCGACCAGCGGCAATACGTCATCCAGTTCACGGACCGCCACTGTGACGGTCAGTGGGAGCGGTGTCGATCCAAAGTCAATAACGGTTACTCAACTTGGTACTGCTCCTAGCCTTTCCGTCTCAACAAATAGTTTAAGTTTGAGTGCTGACGCAAATAGTCATAGCAGCTTTGATATAGCCTCCAATATTAGTTGGAGTGTCAGTGATGATGCAACATGGCTGACAGTTTCACCGTCCAGCGGCTCAAATAATGGAACTGTGACGGTGACAGCAACAAGCAGCAATACATCCCCTAATCCACGAACCGCCATAGTTACAGTCAGCGGAACCGGTGTCAGTTCAAAGACTGTGACCGTGACCCAGAATGGAATAGCGTTAAATCTTTCTGTATCAACAACAAGTTTGAGTTTGAGTGCCACCTCAAATAGTCAGAGTAGTTTTGAAGTTACGTCCAACACAAGCTGGAGTGTCAATGATGATGCATCCTGGCTGACAGTTTCACCGTCCAGCGGCTCAAATAATGGAACTGTGACGGTGACAGCAACAAGTGTTAATACGTCTATTAATTCAAGAACAGCCGAAATCACGGTTAGTAGTACTGGTGTTGATTCGAAAACTGTTAATGTCATTCAGGAAGGTATTGGTCATAAATTGACCCTGGTGAGTACAACAATCAACTCAAATACAATCTCAGGTCAGGCACCGGAATTCACAGTATCTGTGGGGGAATCAATATCAGGTAGTTTTGATGTTTTATTTGAACATTCAATGCCGGAGAGTCATGCCCTGCCCCTGGCAGTAACTCCCAACTGGGGTGATAAAAAGAATGATTATTGGCAAGCTAAAGCAGATATGTATAATAATCAGACTTATGCTGAATCATTTTCGATTACAGCACCTTCCACTCCGGGTACTTATTATTTAATTATTGCTAATAGCAGCAACTACACAGCAGGTCAAATACTGTCAGGTACTCACTGGGGGTATGGCTCATTGGTGTGGGATGATGGCAATGATATTTTTGATTTGGATGTAGATCAGCTGGAAGAAGCACGCCAAGATGGATATATCATGATTGATTGGTTGACCTCTGATGGGTCCTATAAAGAGAGGGATATTGGAATTACTGCAATAAAACTAAATATTGTTCAAGGTGTTGTTGTTGGAAGCCTGGTTGCATACTATCCTTTTAATAATAATGCAAATGATGAGAGTTGGAATGGGAATGATGGGACACTTCATGGTCCCATTCTTACGCAGGACCGTTTTAGTAATGAGAATAGCGCCTATTTTTTTGATGGTGTTGATGATTACATTGACATTGGAAATCAGGTTAAGCCTCAGTTTCCAATATCTGTGTCTATGTGGGTTAAACCTGATGAAATGAAGGCTGGTTTGGTTTTTAGAAATGATATTGTTGACGGTAATTCTTGGTACCGCGGTATTGCAGTTATAATAACTTCGGATGGCAAACTTCAAGGTTGGGTTGGTAATGGTTATGCGAGCCCTTCGTCCCGAAAACATAAAACAACGGATATTCCGGTTATTAATACAAATCGCTGGCAATTCATGACGCTAATTTTTAATGATTATAATGATATTAATATTTATTATAATAATGTAGAATATAGTGGTGTTTATGAGGGGTCTGGTACTGGTATGAGCTATTCTTCAAATAGTGGTGCTATCGGGTTCCGCGGGAGTGGAATACAGTTTTATCACGGGGGAATTGATGATATCCGTATTTACAACTATGCACTTAATGAAACAGAGATTCAGGAACTTTATTATGAGAGAGGTTGGACAGGGGAAGAAGAAAATGTTGAGCACGAAGATAATACTCTCATTTATGAGGATGGCTTTGAATCAGACTTGTCAAGTTTTCAAGTATCCAATAGAGGCAGTTGTCCGTATGAAATTAGCAATGAATATGTATATGAAGGAAATACATCATTGAAAGTTGGTCCATCAACATGCGGTGCCAGTGCCTTTGATTCTTATAGCGTGACGTTGGTTAAAAGATTTGATCAACCGGTATTGGATCTATTTATTGAATTTTGGGTATATGAGGAAGGAAATTGGGGTGGAAGGATTGGTGTGTTTATTGAAAATGATGATCCTCGCGCGGGGACCATTGATAAGCAGTATTTATTCCTTGAAAGCCCGAGGGGAAATAATGAGGCTGCCCAACCCGGATGGGTCAAAATGACCGGGCAGTACAAAGGTGAGGTCAGCGAATTATCTATATACTTCTATGATATGACATCGTCGGATGCCTTGTTTTTGGATAACTTAAAGATATATGAAAATCCAAACCTTGTAAATAAAAACAACATTGCCATTACATCAAGTTCCAATCGTATTAATACATTGCCAATTGATGTATATGATAACTTGGGGAATTCATGGGGTTCTGTTGAAGGGGAAGAAGAAAATAGTTGGCTGGAATTTAGCTTTCAAGCCCCCCAGCAATTCAAGTATATTGGCATCAAAACTTATTTGGGATGCGATTTAACAGTCTTGGATGAATCAGAGAACTCAATAGCTTCATACCATATTGATTACATCTGTAAGGGAGTAAAGCCTTTATCAATTATCGAACTACCTTCATACATAAGTCCTGGATCGATAAAGTTGAAGTTTAACAATGTAGACAATAGTTATATGATTGTTGAAGAAGTGTGGTTTATGAAGTAATGTGTGTTGTATGGACAAACGAT
>JAGLOF010000013.1 GCA_023139105.1 bacterium | reverse complement strand
CAATGGCGGCAATCAATTTTATCAACCTGTCCACAGCCCGCTCGGAAAAACGTATTAAAGAAGTTGGCCTCCGTAAAGTTGTTGGTGCTTATCGAAGACAACTTATCTCTCAATTCCTGTGTGAAGCAGTATCGGTCTCGTTTATAGCACTTGCTATATCTATGATTCTTATAAGTATTGTTCTGCCCCATTTCAATAATCTTACAGCCAAAAAACTTATACTTTTTCAACATGGAGACATATCCATATTTTTAATTTTGATATTTACAGCATTACTGACAGGTCTGCTGGCAGGAAGTTATCCGGCTATCTATCTATCATCCTTTAATCCTGCTAAAATATTAAAGGGCACAATCACCAGAACACCAAAGGCGGGTAACCTGAGAAAGATCTTTGTTATCACACAGTTTGCAGCGTCTATAATACTGATTATAAGTACATTAGTAATCAACAAACAGGTGGATTTTATTAAGACCAGGGATCCGGGATATAAAAAAGACAACCTTCTCTATTTCAGGATGAATGATTCCATAAAAACTCAATACACAGCTATCAAACATCAACTTCTTCAGAATCCTGAGATTCAAAATGTCAGTCAATGTTATTACCTTCCAAACTGGCATGGACCATCTGTCAACCTGCGGGAGTGGGAAGGCAAAACAGATGACAAAGAGATCATGCTCTATTACCTGTCAGCTGATTTTGACTATATTTCAACAATGGGTATGACAATTAATCAAGGCCGCGATTTTTCAGAGACATTTACATCTGATACACAATCAAATATTATTGTGAATATGGAAGCTGTACGTCAATTAGGCATGGAAGATCCTGTGGGTAAGAATGTCAATATCTCGGGATCAGATTTGAGAATCATTGGTGTTGTAAATAATTTTAATATTGAAAATATAAGGAACAAGATTAATCCATTTGCCATATTTATACAACCCAGCCAGGCAAGATATGCTCTATTACGAATTAAATCAGACAATATAAATCATCTTCTTGATGATATTAAAGAGAGTGTGGCAGAATTTGAAGGTGACTTCCCTGTGGATATTCGATTTATGGATGATATGCTTGATTCAATGTACAGACTGGAAATGACCTCTGTAAAAATAGTTTGCAGCTTTTCCATTCTGGCAATAATTATTTCCTGCCTGGGATTATTTGGACTCACAGCATTTATTGCAGAAAAACGGACAAAAGAAATTGGAATACGCAAAACTCTTGGAGCTTCTGCCAGTAGCATCATCATTTTATTGTCTAGACAATTTGCACTTTTAATGGTAGTTGCAAGTTTAATAGCATATCCAGCCGCATATTATTTATCAGCTGCCTGGCTGCAGAACTATGCTTTTAAAACAAGAATATCAATTGATTTATTTATTATTGCCGGACTTGCGACTATTGGCATAACTGTAGTGACAGTTGTATTTCAATCCATGAAAGCGGCATATGCCAACCCATTGAAAGCATTACGAATTGAATAAAATTTCTATTACATATCCATAAAAAGAATATACTTGCAAAGCCCTGATCCGTCAGGGCTTTTTTTTAATTTAGAATTTGAAACTTTATTATCTACGTGTCGTATCCTATCATACATAGGATATTGTGTATAGCATACACATTAAAGGAGATAGTAATGAGTCTACTCTCAAAAGTAGAAGAAATTTTACTGCTGACAATCTGGAAACTTAATGAAGACGCCTATGGTGTTGCCATATTTGAACTAGTAGAAAAAGAGACAGATATGAGATGGATGTCCGGATCTATCTATGGTGCACTAACCCGGCTCAAAAAAAATGGGTACGTGGAATCTCATAAGGTAAAGCTGCATAATGATAAGAGCGGCAGACCGCGTATTTACTATAATCTGACACAATTGGGATTGGACCGTTTGAGCCATGTTCAGAAGATCAACCAATCCATCTGGAACGGCGTCCCAAATCTTAGCAGGTCTGAGTAAGTCATGGAAAAATCATCTCCAAAAATATTACTTTTCATCTTATCTTTCCTTGATCATCTGGAAGATGAAGAAATCAAGTATTCTTTTGTAGACCACTTAAGCCATAAATATCATGATTACAAAAAAAGTCACGGTAGCATGTTGGCCATAATTTACTGCCTTTGGCAAATCATACAGATACTTATTACTTCAAGACTTGAAGCGTTAAGATGGGGTTCAACCATGTTAGTTAATTACTTAAAAATTGCAATTAGAAGCATTAAAAGACAAAAAGGTTATGCATTCATTAATATCACAGGCCTGGCTATTGGCATGGCCTGTTGTATTCTGATTCTGGCCTTTGTTGTGGATGAGCTTTCATACGACCGCTTTCATAAAAAAGCTGAACAAATTCACAGGATTGTCACCAGCGGGCACATTGGAGGCCGTACTATCGGGCTTCCTATGGTACCTGCAGGTGTGGGAGAAACTTTAGTACAGGATTTCCCTGAAGTCCTGGCTTCTGTCCGATTACGGCCAACAGGCAAACAACTCTTAACTTATAACGATAAGTCGCACCACGAGTACGGACTGATCTACACGGATCCGGCATTTCTGGAGATCTTCTCATTTCCCCTTTTAGCCGGCAATGCCAAGATAGCTCTGGAGGCACCATATTCCATTATCCTCACTGAGGATATTGCAAAAAAATATTTTGGGGATGAAGATCCGCTTGGAAAAATGCTTAAACTGGGAAACACCGAAACATTTACTATCACCGGCATCATTGCCAAACCGCCGGCGAATAGTCATTTTTCTTACTCTATGCTCGCTTCATTTGAGACACTTTTCAAACAGAATCCAGACATCCACCCATGGATGGGATGGAACTACTACACCTATCTCTTGCTGGATAAAAATGTTGATCATTCTCTTTTTGAAAAAAAATTCATAGCTTTTAATGAACAATATATAGAGAAATTTTTGAAAGCTGCAGGAGCAAAAATCACCAACTATCTACAGCCCATGCTCTCTATTCATCTACACTCTCACTTTACAACTGAGCTAGAGCCCAATGGTAATATTCGTTACATATATACCTTCATTGCTATTGCATGTTTCATGCTTATTCTGGCCTGCATCAATTTCATGAACCTCTCCACAGCACGCTCTGCAAGACGGGCAAAAGAGGTAGGACTGAGAAAAGTCATCGGTGCCCGGCGTAGCATGCTCATAAAGCAATTTTTAGGTGAATCCCTCTTAACCGTTTTTTTATCACTGCTTCTGTCGGTGGCCATTGTCATTATAATTTTACCTCTGTTCAATCAACTGGCCAATCGACATCTAACCCTTCAATTTCTTCTCAATCCCTGGGTTCTTTCCAGTTTACTGGCTATTGGCATATTTGTAGGTTTGATTGCCGGCAGCTATCCAGCTCTTTTCCTATCAGGCTTTCATCCTGCCAAAGTACTGAAAGGAAAACTGAAACATAGCACCTGGCACGCCCGTCTCCGCCAGGGACTTGTGATCTTTCAATTCAGTGTGGCTATTACATTAATGATAAGCACAGCACTGGTTTTTGACCAGCTCACATACATGCGCCAAAAACGATTGGGTTTTGAGAAAGAACAAAAATATGTTATTGCCTTGCAGGATGTGGAGACGCAGACAAAAATCCATCTTCTAAAAAAGAACATGAACTCTATTGATGGTGTCATTGGGGCCTCAGGATCACGCATGGTGCCGGGAGAATTCAACTTTAGTAGCCATCTATTTTATGCCGAAGGCGAAAGCGCCGAGAATGCAATCATTATTGAAACGTTTTACTGTGATGAAGATTTTTTAGAAATTTATGATATTGAATTAGCCCAGGGACGGAATTTTTCAACCGCACGGTCCACAGATGGTGAGAATACAATTCTGATCAATGAGACAGCGGCCCGGAAATTAGGTTGGACCCACCCCGTGGGTAAACGCCTGTTCAACTCATTTGACGCTACTAAAGATTTTACCATAGTCGGTATGATCAAAGATATTCACTACTCCTCTGTACATCACACCATCAATCCATCCACTATCAGTTTTAATCCCAACAGTGCCCGCAGGTTGACATTACATCTTAAAGGCACAGATATACAAGCTACACTAAAAGAAATCAGGAAAGTATGGGAGCAAACTGTACCCAATCGTCCTTTTGATGCTTTTTTTCTAAATGACTACTTTAACAAGCTCTATGCCAGCGAAGAACGTCTTGGAAAGATCTTCCAGGTCTTTGCTGTATTTACAATTTTCATTGGCATACTGGGACTCTTTGGACTGGCCAGCTATGCTGCTGAGCAACGTACCAAAGAGATTGGCATTCGCAAAGTCCTGGGCTCGTCCATGCAAAGTATTGTGACCATGCTGTGCAGAGAATTCATGGTTCTGGTAATTCTGGCTAACATATTTGCCTGGCCAATCGCTTTTTTTATGATGAAAAGTTGGCTAAACACCTTCCCGTATCGTACTGATATCAGACTAACTACGTTTGTCCTGGCCAGCCTGATGGCTATAGGCATTGCGCTCCTGACTGTGAGTTATCGAGCTCTAAAAGCTGCCGGGACAAATCCGATTAAAGCCTTAAAATATGAATAACCATCATCAAATTAACACTGGTAAGATAAATCTGCCCTTATCCATCTTCTCCACGTCATCTATGTTCCATTATATAGTTCACACACTATTTCTCTATTGTTAGTCTTGTTCGTTTTGTTCGTTGCTAATCTTTGTATCTTTTCCGTGTATTTCAGTGTCTTCCGTGGACAATGTTCTATGCTCTTCTCAGCATTATCTGTGTTCCGTTATACAGTTCGCACCCCCGGGCCGGGAAAGATAGCCCGGGAGCTTAGTACACTATTTTTTTATTGTTCATCTTGTTCGTTTTGTTCGTTGCGAATCTCTGTATCTTTTCCATGTATTTCAGTGTCTTCAGTAGACAATGCTATACAAAAAAAGGCCCCTGGAAATCAGGGGCCTCCTGGTAAATCCTGTATAATATTCTACTTCATCAAAATAATCTTCTGCGTTTTCACAGCATCACCGGCACACAGCCTGCAGAGATAAATACCGCTGGCAACACGAATTCCATCAGCGTCTGTGGCTCTCCATGTATATAAATGACGGCCCGCACTCTTCATCCTGTCTTCAAGTACTATGATGCAACGCCCCGAAATATCATATATAGCCAGTCTTACATGAGATGCTTGCGGCAATGCATAGCTTAACACTGTAGAAGGATTGAAAGGATTAGGATAAGCCGGATGCATTACACATCTATCCGGCAATGTCATGAGCGGCAGCTCGTCAACAGCTGTTGCCTCATCATTCAATGCCCATTCAATCACTGAGTTGAACAAGGTCATACACGCATCATTTTCAGTATCAAGACATGAAAAATAGGCGACCTTACCACCACCAGCTTCAACGCCAACTGCATGATATAGCACCCCGGTATCATTCCATACAGACAGATGCAATGCATTTGGATGCAAGTTCCGTATGCCATAGCCAATATCAACAGGATTGTTTAATAACTCCAGATCGAGTGCCAAGGCACTGCCCAGCGGGCCATCAATAGCCGTTATTGCCATTTTGTCCTGCACAGCATCAAATGTTGATGCTGGAAACCATGGATCAAGTGCAGCTAGAGTACTGTCTAAATCTGCCATAAGATATGGTGATGCACCCATCATGATTGCAGCACCTCCGCGATCAAGCAAAGCTGGAATACGGGCACATTGATCTGCATTTGCCGAAGATGAATCTGTAAATATTACCAACTTATAGTCAGATAGGGTTCGTCCGGGAATCCTGCTTATATCTGCATACATATTCTTTTTATCAAGAACATTAACTATTTCAGCCGGATATTCATAGGCAAGCACCATTGCTATCTCATCACAATCAGGAAACACCTTAAAATGTTGTCCTGTCCAGGATTGATTAACGTTTCGGAATGTCCGATGCCCGGGACGAACAAGGATATCATCTGTTAAAGGAATTTTAATGCTACCTGTCCACTGATTGGGCACATCAACAGAATACATGCCGTCAAAATCTGTAAATAACTCAATCTCTCTAAAATTACTAATCTCAACTACTGTCTCTGCCGCAGGATCTCCGTTACTCATTGTCACCCTGCCCGATAGCGTATAATATGCCGGACCTGTAATTTCAAAATCCTGACCATCCAGTGTATCAGTGAGTACATTGTACTGACGAGATTCAGGAGTAAAGAGCCAACGATGTTGTCCCGGATACACGGTGCCGCTCCATGCATATGGCAGGAGAAAATAATAATATCCTTGTGAATCAGTCACGACAGAATCATCTGCACTGGAATACAAGGCCACATCAGCAACACCTTCTCCGCTACTGTGGAATACTCTGCCATGTACGGTAACAAGCTTGCCGCCATGAGCTGTAAAATTCTGATTCTCCATATGTACTCGAAGATCTGTATAATTTTTCTTAGTTGGATTGAATGTGTGGTTGATCTTGGATATATTTACACTTCCGCTCCACCCATTGGGCACTACCAATGTATAACAACCATCAGTTCCTGTAAGTACTGAATCCTGCTCCACTGCCGGATCACAGTGTAATACAGCACCTTCAATGACCGTCCCATCGGAATCAAAACAGACCTTGCCGGATATCATTATATCAGCCGGCCCCATTATTTTAAAATCTTTCAAATCCATAAAATCTATGATATTTTTGATTCTATATTTCGACGGATTAAACAACAAACTGTCAGAATAGGGAACAAGGTCACCGCTCCAATTCAACGGAACCTTTATACGATAAGATCCGTCAGTACGACTCCGGATCGAATCGCCCTCATCTCCATAATATATAGGAATAAAAGCGGCGGCCGATCCATCCAAATAACGGAGATCACCGGTGATCTCCATCATTGGAGTGCCTGAGACCATATAATTATCATTAAGATGATGAGAATCCAGCGACTCATATTCTCTATATAACGGATCAAACACAAATCCACGTCGCCCTGGCTCTATACGACCGTTCCATCCATAGGGAACTGTTATTTCATAATGTCCCAGCGAATCAGCCTCTACCTGCTCCATGGGATCACCGTATTGAATTGCAGTACCATCAACACCTGCTCCATCTTCAAATTGAACCTGCCCGGCTATTTTCACCTGAAGCGGCCCCAATATTCTGTAATCCTGATCCTTCTGATGACAATAAAGCTGTTCATATATGCGTGAACTTATATCAAACTTATATCCTTCAAGCAGTAGTTTTACTTCACCGGCCCAGCCATTGACTACAGTAATTAAATACTCTCCTTCTGCATCTGTTTGCACAGTATCGCTATTGCTGTAGCTTAGATAAATACCCGCCATTCCCGTATCATCTGCATCGCACACCTTCCCCGAAATCTTAATGGCAGCCGGCCCCAGAGAATTAAAATCCAGATCGACAACATCTTTTTTAAGTGCATCACATTGAAATACAGGGGGGTCGAACAGATAATCGTTCTTAACAGGACGTACTGTGCCGCTCCAACCATGCGGCTTTGAAAATGCATATATACCATTCTGGTCTGTTATTACAGAATCACTGCTGCCATAATATACAATTGCGCCGACCAATGCATTGCCCGTCTTCCCGATTATATGACCTGATACAGACACGGTATCAGCACCTGTAACATAAAAATCCTGACCAGACATATCATAGCGTAAATTTCTGGCACTGCGAAGGACAGGATCAAATGAATGCCCGGTTTTTGAAGGTCTGATGCTTCCTGACCAGCCATAATCAAGCTCAACTGTAAACCGGCCTTCATCATCTGTTTCTATATCACCATGATCGCTTACATTAACACTAGCATGCAGAACAGGGTCATCACCCACAGTATAGAATAGCCTGCCCGATAATACCGGATTATTACAAGCCTCCAGATTGACCGGTATACGCAGCTCAGGAATAAAAGGGTCATTGGATGTGATTAACATATCGCAGCGGTGATATCCTGTCGCCAAATTTTCTGTAGACACATTCAATTGAATAGAGCCGGACTTATCTACTGATATATTCCCTGACCCGGGCTGCAGCTGCAGCCAGTCCATGTCAAGCTCTATATGCCACTCCGGTACACCTGCGCCGCTGGCCTTGCCTAAACGGGCAGTCAGGCCGTTTCCACTCTCATCGGCTGCCTCTGTACCACTGCCCTCATTGAAACTCCAGCAAGCCACAAGCCCGTCTTCTTCTGCATTATATATGCGGTGCATTCCCTCAACAACCTGCGCAGCTGTGCGGAGACAATTCCATATACGCAACTCATCAATCTCACCACTAAAGGCTTTAGTAAATACATTATTATTGCCAATATACAGATCTGAATCCGTGACAGCCAGTGTGGTAGCTACTTTAAGAGAATCACAGGCCATTCCATTGACATAGACGCGCATCATACTGCCGTCATAACTTGCGGCCACATGCGTATAACTATTTAGACATGCCCTACCGGCTTGTAATATATTATTATTTACATTCCATACAATATTTTGACTGTCCTTATCTATTGACACTGCAAAGCAGTCATTCTCCTGATTGTCAGATCTGTGTATGATGTAGTTGTATGTAGAATATTCCAGTGGTTTTATCCACGCCTCCACTGTAATGGCAGCGGATATATCATCCAATGGCCCGTCATTATCTTCAACAACTACACAGTCATCAACACCGTCAAAAAGCAGAGCCGTATGTTCTTCAGCAATACTCCAGACTAGCTCAGCTGCGCCAGTATTGGAGATTATATATTCAATTTCATCAGATTCATCCTGCATAAGATGAAAGTCAATGCCGGGATCTGAATATTCCATCTGAGGCGTTAACACCCAGAAGTCCTGCTGACCTGTATCTTCAGTTACATCTATCAATTCACGGGAATTTGGTTCAAATGTATAATCACCATGCGCGGCAGTAACAGTGCCGCTCCAGTCTTGAGGTACTGGAATTTGGTAATAGCCTATACTGTCGGCTAATGCACAACCAACTGACTCAACGACAATCTCTGTACCTGTTATCATTTTGTGACTTGGATAAAAAAATGTTACTCCCGAAACCCAGGAGGTATTGCCACGATTGAGCCGTGTGATACATAGTTTTCTATCTGCATTCAGCGGATAATTTTGTCCGTTTAATGTAAAATCTTCTTTCTGATATCCCACAGAATAAGAAAGACCTCGCTCCGGTGCCAGTGTCCAATAATCAACAGGAAAAAGATCCATGGATTCCGCGCTTAAACAGTTGCCGTCTTCATCAAAAACTCCTACAAAAGCCGACGGTATTCCACATTGAAGAAAAAATTCTCTCCCCTTTCCATCAACCAGATCAATATATCCGTCATAGTTCCCCAGTATGTGGATATTACGATCATTATCTATCTCAACTTTATCAAAAATGGGTAGACAAATAAGGCTTTTTGCATTAACCTTCCATAACAGACCTTCATTAACATTATATTTACACAATGCGACCTCATAAGGAGTCGTCGTGGAAATATTCTTTATCACATAATAATCACCATTACCGACAAGTTTGATCCGTTGTAAATCTACAACCGGAATATCATAAATCGATATCGGCTGACCATCCTTGCCTATCTGTCTTATACGGTTTTGCTTGTCTAAGACTTCTATGTAATTGGTATTGATAACTATCTGTTTACCGGTAGTCTCAACATAAGGTTCGGAATCGTCAACATACTGCCACAGGGTATTCCCGTCTTTATCCAGTTTAATTATAATAAAATCACCAAGTTTTGAAGGCGTAGCATGCGGTAAATGCCGCCAATAACCGGCAATATAAACATTACCATCAGAATCCCCTTCTATATCATAAGGCATGGAATCAGGAAGTTCTCCCGGGACATTTATATCATTAAAATTCTTAGCCCATATTAAATTACCATCAACTGCATACTTTGCAACAAAAATATCCTCAAGACCATTCACATCTAACGCTGTTTCATTGGGTACATCTACACCGAATATTGTTTGGAATGTGGATATTACACCTGTCAAATACACATTTAAATCATCATCAATCCATGCGTAATTACAAGCCCAAAAATATGCCTGTACTTTCATATTTCTGGCCCATTGAAGTTTGCCTTGAGAGTTATACTTAACCAGGTAAAAATCACCAAATGGCAAATCATCTTCATCATCTACAAGTGTAGTCTCATTTGTCTGCCCAATGCCAAATGTAGCCGGATTATCTGCAAAAATTCCAAAAATATAAAAATTATTCTGGGCATCAATCTTTGTAGCCATAACCGAATTACTAGTGTTTAATCCTTCTTGCAACACCCACTCAGGAATAGTTGATGGAAAAGCCTTGGGTATAGCAAAACCAAAAAAAGTTAAAGCCAGTGCAATCCAGAAAAAACGAACAAACAGATAACAGGGAGAGTTTTTCATAAAATCCTCCAAAATGAAAGGGAAAGGTGAAATTATCTTTAATAATGTTTTAAAATGAACGGAGTGCAGCACTTCCGGACATACGACACCTTCCAAGCATATATCGTGCCTAATATTATTTATTTGCGCCTCTACTGGAAATTATATTAATTTGGAATTTTGCCCCCCTGGAGCTTTGTACACTATTTCTCTATTGTTAGTCTTGTTCGTTGCTAATCTCTATCTCTTTTCCTACTCTTCTCCGTGTTTCTCCGTGTAGAGATGCTCTTTGTTCTCTGTAGTGGTACCCCCGGGCCGGGAGAAAAACCCCGGGGGCTTTACCATAAAAAAAAGGCCCCTGGGAATCAGGGGCCTTTCTGCATACAAATAATCTAAATTTTATTTAAGGAATATCAATTTCTGAATTTCAACATGCCTGCCGGCCGTCATCCTGATAAAGTACATACCGCTGGCCACAGCATTGCCGTTCTGGTCTTTAGCATGCCACATTAATCTGTAAGCACCCACTGATCTCATGGCATCTTCCAGCACAGCCACGCACCTGCCACTCATATCAAAGACCTCAAGTTTCACCCTGCCGGCCTCAGCAACCATATAACTTACAGTAGTTGTCGGATTAAAAGGATTGGGATATGCCGGCAACAGTTTGAAACTATCAGGAGTTATAATCTCATCAACATCTTTTTCAACTGCTGTTTCCATATCAATACACCACTCAAGCATTGCAGAAAATAGTGCTGTATTTTCTGCTACACTTAAATCCAGCTTTGACCAATATCCTATCTTGCCATTGTTATACACACGGATATAAGACTGCCAGGCATCGGTCTCAGCATTCCAGCTACCAAGGCGGATGACATCGTCTTCCAGGCTGCCCACTGCATAGGCAGTATCATTATCCAATGTTACCAGTACATCATTCTCGGCCAATGCCGCACCAAAAGGCTGGCCAACACTGAGAGATGCATCTCCCGAGAGAATGTGCATCTGTAGCGAGGCACCAAACCAGCTGGATATACTGCTGAGATCTAATCCCGCATCAGCCAGGTGCATAGGTGTGTCATTCATAAGAACAACGGCACCGCCACCGGAAACATAACCGGGAATAATAGGCAACTGTCCTGGCCTGGCTGAGCCAGAATCTGCAAAGATAATCAGATCATAGGTAGCCACATCTGTTGGAAGATCTGTCATTTTACGCTGATAATATTCAAGCTCATTTAGTACGACGACCAGATCAGCTTCTACTTCAGAGGATACTATCAATACTCTCGGAGCATCTTCCGGATAGGCAGTAAAATCCTGACCTGTCCAATCATGTTGAACATCTGTAAAATTACGTATTGGCGGTGAAAATGCCGATCCTTCTTTTTCAGGTCTGATAGAACCTGTCCAGCCATATCCTATAATAATGTCAAAGAGACCATTATTATCGGTAAGCGTTGAATCTCCTGTGAGCCCATAATATACCGTGGCATTGGCAACAACTGCACCCGCCGCTGTTAAAACTTCACCTGTAATATGAATTGCAGATGGCCCCATGAGCTTATAATCCTGATCTGAAACGGAGGCAACAAGCACTTCGTAATCACGGGAGGCCGGCTCAATATGCCAACTACCCTTTATTGCCGTTACAGTACCGGTCCAACCATAAGAGACTGTTATAGTATACTCTCCGTCTTCATTTGTCAACACCGAGTCTGCTTCTGAATATTTCAATATAACATCTTCTTGCAGCTCATCATTATTATCTGTAACAAAGCCTGATATTGTCACCGTAGCAGGTGCATTTACCCAGAAATCCTGGCCGGTAAGATGGGAGACTATATGTGTATAGGGCCTGAATGACGGTTCAAAGTTGAAACCTGCTTTTTCGGGAATGATCGTACCGCTCCAATCATTTGCAACCTGTATAACATATTGACCGGCTGCATCAGTGAATACCGAGTCACTGTCAACACCCCAACGCAGAACCGCACCTTCAATGGGCTCATTCCCGGGATGGAAATACAAGCGTCCCGATATACTTATATTAGCCGGGCCGAGATTTGTAAAATCCTGATCTGTCTGATTGGTCTTTATAATGCTATAACTCCGGGAAGGCGGATCATAGAGAACGCCATCCGAATGAGGCATGACAGTGCCCGACCAGGCATAAGGAACAACAATAGTATAACTACCGTTTTCATCTGTCTGTACAGAATCTGTTGCAGAGTACACTACCCACACATTCTCCAGATCATTATCATCTCTGTCAGAGATAGTACCTGTAATAGCAATTGTAGGTGTACCCTCAACCCAGAAATCCTGATCTCCCTGATGACTTCTTAATATGGAATAACTTCTTGAACCCGGATCAAATATATGATTCAACTTACCCGGCATCACAGTACCGCTCCAACCATTGGCAACTGTTATTGAATAGACCCCGTCTTCACCTGTAATAATCGAATCACCTTCAACACCCCAATGCAGTACAACGCCTTCAATAGGTTCGCTACCACCCTGGAAATATGCTTTTCCGGAAATAGTAAGACTGGACGGCCCAAGGGCCACAAAGTTCTCTCCACCTATATGTTGATCTACTGAAGTAAGATTACGTTCTGTAGGTGAAAATAACCAGTCATTGTGTTGAGGGGTAATTGCACCTGTCCAGCCCAGAGGAATCTGGAATTGATACTGTCCCTGCAAATTAGTATAGGTTGTATCCAGGTGATCACCTACAACGACCATGATTCCGGCAGCCGGACCACTGGAGTGCATTGTAATCTCACCGGAAATATCAAACATTGGAGTTCCAGTCAGATTAAAATCCTGATCTGCCCGGTGATTCCGAAGATTGCTGTAACTGCGCTGGTCCGGAGTAAATTCATGCCCCTCTTTGAATGGAATAATACTACCTGACCAGTCAAAAGGTACAGTAATGGAATATACACCGGCAACATCAGTATATGCTGTATCTACTGGCGTGCCATATGTCAATCTTACGGAATCAATGCCCTCGCCTGCTGTATTAAGGGCATGTCCGGATATGACGACATTTGCCGGCCCCAGCATTGCATAATCCTGATTAACCTGATGGGTGTCAAGTGAAGCATATGTCTTCATGATTGGAGTAAATATAAAATCAGCTTTCTCAACAGAGACCTGACCGCTCCAGCCATTCTCTACAGTAATAGTGTACAGTCCGTCTTCATCGGTTTGTGTAGACAGATCTACACCATAATTCAATGTGACAGCATCTACTCCTGAACCCTCGGGATCTTCTATTTTACCACTGATATCTATGTTCGCAGGACCAAGGGTTTGATAATCATGATCAAGTGAATCAACCTTGATTGATATATATTCACGAGAGGGCGGATCAAATATATAATCACCGAAACTTGGCGTGATTGTACCGGTCCAGACATAGGGAACTTCAAATTCATATTCTCCGTCAGCATCTGTTGTAACTGCAAGACCATCACCGTTATTAACAGTTGCACCTTCAATGCCTTGACCTGAAAGGCCCAGTAACCTACCTGCAATAGTGACAATGGGTTTACCCGCCACCCAAAAATCCTGATCGTCATTATTTGTAATTAATTCGTCAAATGGCCTGAAAGAAGGATCAAAGTCATATCCTTCTTTAGATGCAGTTAACTGACCACTCCAGCGATACGGGACATAGAAGCTGAAAAGTCCGTCTTCACCCGTTGTCATGGTAATCTCTGTTCCTGAAGCCGAAATCAGCACTTCATCAACAGCCTCTCCTCCGGGACTAAAATAGACCTTACCGGAAAGCTCAACTTCCGCATCGGAATATACTACAAAATCCTGATCATATAAATATTCGGTTAAAGGATCATTTGTTCTATCCAATGGATCAAATACAAAACTACTGAGCTCAGGTACAACCATACCTGCCCAGAGATAGGGCAGCTGCATTTCATATCTACCCAGAGTGTCAGTTAAAACAGTTCCACCACCATTGGAAAAAGTCAACAGAACATTCTCCATGGGAACATCACTGGGACTGAAAGCCACGCGTCCGGAAAACTGAACTACGGGATCTCCCTCCTCCCAAAAATCCCGAACAATCTGATCTTCTATTACATTTACATAGCTATGTGAAGTATCATCAAATGTAAATCCAGTTGCAGTTGGCGTCGTCGTTCCACTCCAGCCATACGGCACTTCAAAACTATACATCCCCTCACTGTCAGTGAGCATTGAGCCAAGACCGGAAAAGGCAATGTTGACATCTTGCATACGAACATGTGAAGGGTAGAAAAAGACAATACCACTTATCACAGGATCCATAATCTCAAACTGAGCAAGAAATACATCTGTAGCTCCCGCACTTGTCAATGTCTCTGCCCCAATAACAATATCAGGATAAAAGCCGCCGAGCATGACCATCTTTCCTTCTTCAACGGCCAATGCATAATGGTTATCCAGCTCATTGTCACCTATATGTTGTAACCAATACAACAAGCCGTCTTTATGATATTTTGCTGTAAAAATACTGTAAAGATCACCCGCATTCAATGTAGTCTCATTTAATTGATCTTCACCTAAAGTAAGATCGTCTTGAAAATAACCGGTAAAATAAATATAATCATCATCAACAAATATATCTGTAGTCCTGTCATTTAATGCACCGCTACCCCTGTCTGTCCAGAGCATGGAGCCATCAACGCTGAAATATTGAAGATGAAAATCCGATTCGGTATCCTGCCCCAGAACATATGTATCAATTTCCCGTGTTGACGCAATCAAATCATTGCCATTAAATGCTATCGGCCCCGGAAGATGCCCAAGTAGAGGAGCGTCCCAAATAAGAGATCCCGTATTATCATACTTTCTAAGAGTAATGTATGAATCGGTTAAAAGCCCGCTTGAGGGACTTTGCTGTGATATAACACTGACATTGCCTGCTTCATCAATAGCTACAGAAGCAGCACTACGATAGTTATATCCACTCTCAGGACCAGCATCAATGCTCCAGTTAAGTGTGCCGGAATCATCATAAGAGGCCACAAACATGTATGAAGAGCCATCGGCTTGAGGCATTTCACCACCAAGTACAGCATGCCCACTGGAGTTCACAGCTACATCCAGTCCTTCTTCATCTTCGCCCTCACCATAGAGCTGCACCCATTCAAGCACGCCATCTGCATCATACCTGGCTATAAAGGCATCTATTGTTCCGGTTGAGGTTACTGATGTCTCATTGCCCTGACCTGTACCAAAAACGGCTACACCCGACAATCTACCACCTATAACCAGGTTCATTGCCGTATCAAACACCATGGAACGGATCTGAATATTATTGGCCAGGACAATTTGAATGGCCTCATTAAATGTGCCATCAGCACTATAATGTGCAATATATGCATCCATTCCGGCAAGAGCATCTGTCATTACAACCTCATTGGCACCACCGGCATCAAAAGTAAAAGTATCATGAAAAACTCCGGCTGCATAAACACCTCCGGAACCATCATAGGCAACAGCATCACCCCGATCATCATTACTGCCCTGCGCCTGTCGTACCCACGTTGGCGTAAGAGCCTGCGCAAACAGCCCGGAACCTGTTAATAAGAATACAGCCAATACACATAATATCGTTGACTTTTTATATCTCAGGGATCTGTGGCAATTAAATCTTTGAATCTGCATAGTTCCTCCGCATAACTTGATCATCTAATTCATTGATTTTTATAATTATTGAGCTGGACAACCACAAACATGCATAAACTGTGCCGTAGTAATATACTACATATCTTCTGGCTAGTGATTATAAAAATACACTCAAATATGTACAATATCAATCAAAGCTTGATAAATATGAACTTAAGCATAGTTTTACTTATTTTATCGCTACTATATTTGACGCATTAAAAGGGACAACAAACAGTAATACAAGTTGCAAATAAATGAAATGCTTTCACAATGAAATGACCCGTCAAAATTTTAAGATCTGACAGACGTTGCAATGTACTGTTAAAGATAGGATGCGGCGCAGTTAAACAGTATTCAACCATTCTATACAATCCATAGAAATAGTCATAATAAAAACTACAAAATTATTATCACAAAATAAAGATAAAATTTTTGCAAGATTAGTTTTTCAGTGTGTTCCGTGTATTCTATGATTTTATTTTATAAAAATGAAATGATTTCACTCCGGATTCAAAGCCTCTCTGACAGCATTAAAACGAGAGGCTGCACATGCTTCTAAAAATAAGTCCTGTTCTCTCTTAAATGTAGATATGCCATCCAGTCCGATAAAAAATGCATTATCCTGAATATAGCACTCCAAACCTCTTAGGGAGAGGTGTTTGATGATAGAATTTTGTTTCTCCTCAAACATTACTGTCAGAGATTCAAAATTTTGATCCAGAACAGTAAAAGCCAAAATGAACTCATTATCACTAATAATTTTCCTATAAGCTGCCGGATAGTGAAGCCTAACATAATCGAGATAATAGAAGATATAGAGCCTGAACTCTCCATACGCTGCCAAAGTCGATGCAACATCCGATATCCAATCGAGCCAATTAGTTCCATCAACAGATGGATGGCCAACATAAAAATCATACACGTTCAAAGATACTCGGCTCCCCCAATAATATGCACATAATTCATCTATCAATCCGTAGACGCCAAATTGCTGAGTGGTCATTTCCGGAACTGATGGATATATATATGTTTCATAACGATCTCCTTGATGACGCTTCTCTACTATGTCATGCATTTCGTCAGTTACAACAACAGACGCACATGATACAACAACATGCTGATCTTTTTTCAAAGGAAATGCAAAATATCGCCTTTCCGTATCAAAATTATCACCGGCCTCTACACCGGCCTTCCAGCCGATTCTATTGATATAGTCATGAATTATTTCATGTACGGCTAAATTTAATTCCCGGACAATTTCTTCAACGGTATTACCTTCAAGCCAGTTAGCAAGCCTGTCAGCATCACCCAGATCAATAGACCGGGATTCAGTCTCAAAATAGCCTGGAGAAGAATGTGCAGCCAAGATCAACGCATAAGCTTCAGGACTATATTGATGTAAAAGATTTATAGCCGCCGCCTCTCTGTCTGCAACATGTTTATTTTTCGGTGTAGCATCAAGCCGGGAAACGCCAGCATCCGATGAAACACCGGCAATCTCCATTATAGTTATAATATGATTTCTACCATCATTAAAAACACGGTCTCCTACAGTAATGACCGGATATGAAATATGTGTCGCCAGACCAGCGAGGCCATGCCTGTCCAGCAGGTCATCTAATTCTTTCTGTACACTTAAATCATGAAACCTGGCTACTACGTTATGTTTTTTTAACTGTCTGAATAAATCCATACTGACATCATGATTTCTATATCCAAAGAGATCCACTCTCGGTGCAGATTTCAGTTCTTCCAGGTTTTCAAGCCATTTGTCAAGAGCACCATTTAAATAGATTGATTCTGTTGCAATTACCGGCACTTGAATTGTTTCTCCGGATAGTCCACCTCTCTCCAAATGCTCCATCATGGCTTCATCGGCAGCTTTATTTTGAGAGACATCGTGATATGTAAATTTAATACCAGCACCAGTCAAAATCCGCCTGACCTTGATACAGTTGCCACAGCCGCCATTACCATAGACAGTAATTTCAGGAATTTGTGCAATAAGACCCGCATATGCCACCATGCAAAAAGTTATTATCCTTTTAAATCCCTGTCTTCCCATTGAACCCTGCTCTTCTTTGTGTGTCTCCGTGGTCTTCGTGCGAGATGCTCCTGCTCTCTTTACACCCCCCACACGATTCAACATGTACCTAAAAAAAAGGACCCGCATAAAGCCGGATCCTAATATTTAAAACACTTTTAAAGAAAAAGCAAGTAACTTTTCTAATATCGTCCAATAAGAAATCGTTTTATTCCTAAAAGTACTGCCTTCTCCTTCTTGGATGCCGGCTTGTGTACTGCCTTTACAACAACCTCATATCGATGATTCTTACCGCCTGAACCAGGAGCCAGATATACACCGCCACGTACTTGCTCATGATGAGCCATGTGTCGATGCTCAATAAACACACCTTCAGGCAATTCATATATCTGCTCTGCAACTGATTGAATCAGAACTGATTGCTCCCCATGAGTCCATACAAAATATGCTCCATGCCCACCATCCTCTTTCATAGGTGGATAATCAAGATCATTATATTCAACAACAATTGCATTAGCTTCAGCAGGAATATTTTTAACCATCAGCTCAGGACTCATGCCCTGCCCCCCAAATACTTTAGCAATACCCGATTGTGGAACCTTGACCCCATTCCAACCCACGCCTGCAAGCTCAACATCCAATTCAACAACTTCATCAGCTGCAATATATTTTAATGAAGATGCGCACCCTCCAAACAGGATCGCTACTGCCAGACCTAAAAATAATTTTTTCATTTCTCCCTCCAAAATTGATTAATACCATTTGAAAGTAAGATATGAACATTAAAGTTTTTATATTAAAAATAATTGATTAACGGATTTGACAAGAGATAAAAGGATCTTTTTTGCGGTAAACGGCACAATAAAATATTGTTAATTGAGCTAATTCGAACATACACGAACCACCCCGGTGTATCTTTCTCTATCACCTGAAAACAGATCCTGAAACAAGTTCAGGAAGACAGAGCAGGACAATTCATCTATCAATATCTGTTCTAATCAAATCCCTGTCTTCCATTGGAACCTGCTCTTCTTCGTGTGTATCCGTGGTCTTCGTGTGAGATGCTGTGTCCTTCTGTTCTATCTCAATCCGTGATCATCCTGACTAATCCATGTCATCCGTGTGCCATTCTCTTTAGCAAGTTTCTCCACGAAAAACTCAATATCCTCCTGTCAAAAAAATCCCCGGGGGTCAATCTTTTTGACCCCGGTGTTTTAATAATTTGCCTGTTATTATTGAATTTAGACACCCGGTGATGTCGTAAAAAGAACGACAACAACCGGGGTCTACACTTTTTCAACAGTCTCCCGGGGGTTATGATATTAAAACTGAAGTTACTGATCTGTAAATCTACAAATCTACAGACACATCAAATGACACAACATGAGAACTCACAATATATTTACCAGCCCAGTTCTCGGCATACCCCATATCTGGATTGAAAACATAATCGGCTGCATCTTTGTCATTAAACATAACATACTCATAGGCTACATTGAATGCAATTTTTTCAAAATTAAAACCAAAACCCTGAGTGAATACAAAACGTCGCTCCGAGTCTAAAATTGTTGGATTAATGGTAAGATCAGAGACAGGCGTGGCAACAGAGTAAAATCCTCCGCGCCAGAAAAATTGTTGAGAATCTCTGTTCAAACCAAGCAATAACCAATCATATCCAAAGCCGGCTTCAAAAGTATTTTCCCATTCCAGCAGGAAAGAACCCAAATCATTTCCATCTGCCTTTATTGCCACCTCATCCCAGGCGGCCCAATGTGTAAATGAGGCATCGGCGGTCAGAGTAAAACGGCGGTGACATTTCCATGCAATACCTACGCCTACTGTCATGGGCAACGGAAGGCTGGCTTCGACTTCATCCTCATCTACAACAGCCAGATACTGGCCGCTGAATAGAGCCATGAGATTCTGCTTATTAGTAACACCTGTAGGATCGTCACAATTTGCATAAAACTCAGCAGGAATCTGATCAAGCGTACTAATCTTCGGTACATCGCCATAGGCATTCATTGTCTGCCGGTAACTGCCTTTCAGCTTTAGATCAGTGCTGAATCGACCGGAGAGCCCGAAACTGAACTTATCAGAAAGCTTCACATGTACTCCCAGATTGGCACCTACAGCAAAACCACTGCCATCCAGACTATTTTCTACTGCGATACGGCACTGATCCATGGTGAGATCTGTGAGCCCCAGGCCTAAAAGATCGGCGCGTTCCTGCATGTCGGGCCACCATTTCATAGCGGGATTGAATGGAAGTTTTACATTGTCTACTATCATCTTACCGTAGACCAGAGAAAGGCCCAGGCCAACAGAGACCTTCTCTGAAAGCTGATAAGCTACGGTAGGTTGGATATTAATTACTTGATGATCGCTGAAATGTTCTTTTTCTTTTGAGAGCGTATTACCGTATGAAGAAGGCAATGTCATCAAATCCCACTCCGTGCCCAGGCCAAAAGGCGCATACACGCCAAGGCCAAATACCAATTTTTTCGAGTAACGATAAGCTATGGCAGCTGACGGCACATAAAAACGTTGTTCAGTGGCCGTCATTGCTGTTGTATGAATGCCGGCAAACGGAAAGCTGGGCGGCGTGCCAGTTACGTCCAGAGCATAGGCATAGGGCGTAAATTCCGCAGACGGAATGATCAGCCCCATGGAGCCGCCAAAGGTCCATTTCCCAATTTGCGTTAATCCTGCCGGATTGAAAAATATAGCCGTCCAGTCATCAGCCAGGCCGCGGAAGCAGCTGCCCATGGCCGTGGCCCTGGCACCAACTGTTCCTATCTGAGTACCATTGCTGGCAAATAAAGGCAGAGCAAATACAACACAAATCAGTATAAGAGTAATTTTTTTTATCATTTTATCCTCCGAAATATTTATTTGACCAACATGATCTTTCTGACATCTGAGACACACTCTGTCTGAAGTCTACAGAAATAAAGTCCGGTCGGAGCTGCCATGCCGTTTTCTAACCGCCCATTCCAAACTACCTGAAATTCTCCGCTTGATACAGCACAATCTTTAAGAGTACATATACACTGCCCATTGGCATTATATATGGCTACCTGTACATGCCCCGGAACACTGACACTGAATCCAATAATCGTTTCAGGATTGAAGGGATTTGGATAGTTGGGATGCAAGACCGTTTTTTTAGGAGCATTTGTGCGCCCGGTTTCAGGCTCCGGCTTATTCAGTGCAGATCCGATGCCGTCGTAATAGATGCCCCGTCCACGCCAGTCAAACCATGTGACATGTGCAGTACCGGCAGCATCCACATCTAAATATGGGACAGTCCATCCTGATGCCGTACCAACTTTTGATGCAGTGGTCAATGCCGTCTCATCTACCAGGGTACTACCACCAATATCCAGAACCTTGTAGTATATATTATCATCTTCTCCTGACCACCAGGCAATATGGATCGATTGGCCATCACCTGTTGCACTTGCCGAATGATGTGCCCATAATCCTGCAGAAGCCACTGCCTGGTCGTCTCTCATAGTTATAGAAGAGGGATCAGCAGCATCGCCGTCTTGATCATCTGAGGAAGGAATTAATTTTGTATGCCAGATTTCCTGCACCTCATCACTCCTCTTGTCCAGCCAGACAATATGCACTCTGTCATCGCTGTCCACGGTGATGGACTGGCCTGTGGAAGAGAGATTGTCATCAACCGTAATCATGGTGGCATTGATGAGCGGGTGTATTTTTGTGCTGAAATCGCTGCCGTCCAGCATCATATACCATGTTTCATGGATCATTGAGCTACGCTGATCATTCCAGGTAATATGGGGATTATCCTGTGAGTCCACTGCCACATCAACTGATGTACGCCATGCATCGGGAATGAGCTTCAGGCATATGGGTTCAATGATAATAAGTCCGTTTTTATCGATCTCCATATAATAAATACCGTTGAAAGCATTTTCCCAGACAATGTGAATCTCGTCATTGGAATCCACATCCATACGAGGATTATTGGCCCAGCCTCCCAGATTAGTCAAACGCATATCATCGACCAATGTGATCTGAGGCTCATAGGCTGCATCACCGTCATGGTCGTCCAGATAGGGAGATAACTTTGTATATGCAAGCTCCTTTGATTCTGCCTCGTCCCAACGTCCGTCATGCCAGGTGATGTGAACATTATCATCCGAATCAACGGCAATGGACGGCCTGGCAGATGGAATGGCATCCCAATCTGATATAAGGGTGGGCAAAATAAGCACTTCACCCGTTGTGCCGTCTACCATGGAGTAGAAAATCTCTGTGGTTCGACGTGCATGTTCCGGTTCGGGATTCCAGTCATCCCAGAGAGGAGCAATCACCTTGGAAGCATTTACATTGCCGCTGGGGAAGATTGTAGGATTCATATAATAATACGGAGTTGCATCTGTAAAACTTACATATCCATTTGAACTTACATATAAATCACTGAAAGTCTCGCCATAATAATTGAAATCGAAACCTATGGGAACCAGGGCACCGCTGTCGTCAAGTTCTGCCCACACAGGTTCACCCTTTGAGGCGTCCAGCCAGAGATATGTTATCTCCTTCCAGGTGTATTCAGATACTCCATCCCATGTGAAACGATAACTGGTCTTTGCCGGAGGAGGAAACATCTTCAGGTCTACGCCGTGGGTCGAGTCACAATTAACACCTGTAATGGGAAAACCGTCTATGGCTCCACTACTCTCGTTGATTGTAATGACTATATTACCGCTTTCATAGAGCACTACCTGAAACCTGCCCGGTTCGCCGCTAATTTTGTGATAAGTATCCCATTCAAAGATAGTATACCTGTGCGGTGCTGTACCTGATGTACGGTAGAGGCATGTAAAATAGTTGTACCTGGCTGATACAATATGCACATTACCTTTTGAATCGACCACTGGAGACGGCTGATCAGCGTGCCCGACATCTGTTTCAGCCACAGCGGCGAAACCTGCAGATTGCCCGATAACGATCAATGCAATCAGCAGTACAATTGCCAGCGGCCTCAAATAAAACGGGCCTGTCCTGTAACATTCAAAATCCATTGGAAGCTCCTATATTAGTACAAACATTTATTTAAGGAGGATCATTTTCATACTTGCATGATATTTACCGGCAATAATACGGCAGATATACATGCCTGAAGCCACTGCTTCTCCGTTCTGATTCTTGGCATTCCATCGCACATTCTTCTCTCCGCCATCTTGTTCCTCATCTACCAATGTGCAGATCTCTATGCCTAGAATATGATAAATCTTTACAACTACCCTTGAAGATTGCGGAAGAAAATATTTTATAGTAGTATGAGGATTGAAAGGATTTGGATGGTTTTGCAAAAGTTTAACCGCCATCTCTTTCTCTTCTGAACCTGTACGAGATTCTTCCTGCCCGGCACTTAAAACAGTACCTGCTAGCAGGGCATACACATCCGAAGAAATTGACAATGCAGCGTTTCCGGTTGAACCAATAAAAGGACTGCCAATACGGCTCTTCATTCTCACTCCATGATCAATAACACTGTTTTGCACCCCCCCTGTTATCCGTGCCATCCTCGCTGTCTGGGCCAAAATATTGCCCGAGAAAATTAACAGGACAATCGCCAATTGAAATCTATTCATCATTGTCCTCCTGCTTATTGTCATGAAAATCATAGACAATGCCAAGAATCTTAACCGGCCTGTCCAGCCCGTTATAACTAATCTGCCTCTCCAGTAAACCCTGCTCATTATAGCCGTTCACTGTACGCGTCTTCATATTGGCAGAGGGTCTTTCTATGATAACTTCTGCCAAATTTCCAGCTTCATCATATTTATTTGAAGTTCGTGATGTCACTCTGCCGCGAAGATCAAATCTTACAACCTTTATGGGATTATTATCAGCATCATACTCTCTCTCAACTCTTTGAGATGGACTAGCCTTTGCACTTCCGGCGGCAACCATCTTACCATTATCATCATATTTCATATCACCGCTGCTGACAATATCTCCCGCAAGATTATAGACTACCGTTTTTACTTCTTTTTCTATGCCGATATGCCTATGCTCCATACGACGATAATAGCCATTATCCGGCGTATGCACCAACGTCTCGATTCTATTTTTTTGATCATCATATCTATGTTCAATGATGATTCTGAGATTGGAGGCCAGATTCTCTGATACCGCCCTGATCATTGAGCCATCATCATCATACTCATAGACAATTTTTTTTGATATATTTGCCGATCCTGAGCTGATAATTGATTCGGCCAGACGCCCCGCATCATCGTAAATATTACTCTCTTGAGCAGAAATACGGCCATGTTGATCATATTTAATATGTGCAGTCAGTTTACCGATTTGATTAAACCGGGTACGCGAAAGCAGACGTTTGCCTTGACCGGCCTGGCCGTTAACTACATCATATTGATAGACACACTTTTCTTTTACATTTTCATCCTGACTCTTAACAGGCTGAACATCAAGCCCCATCATGAAAATCATGACACATAATAATTGAAGTCTCTGGTTCATGCCTCAGCCCTCTATCTTAAGCTTGTTTTTATAATTGTAGCATCAGTGGAAATTTTTTCATCTCTGGCCATTCTGTACATCAGCGTCTTCATCTGGCTGACTTCCTGCTTTAAACTGGATAACTCGGAACGGGTTCTTAAGAGTTCTTCTGTCTGTTTCTCTACAAATTTGGCAATATCTCCACCATTCAGACCTACTGCAACGTTGATGAAGGTCACTGATTCATTTTCAGAAGCACTCCATGCGCGGCCCACAACTTTGCAAAATTCCCTGGCTGTCATCATCTCAGGAGAAACTGCTATTCCTATACCATCATCTAATCCTGAGGGAATAATGTAATCACCTTCTTCAACTCTGCCGCTGACTTTGACAGGCACCTGACCCATGAAAGCAACTTTTTCATATTGATGAAGATTGGATTCGCCGGGCATATTTCCAAGTACAATGGGTGCTGTGGAAACGGCCATATACTGTTGGGCCCCTCTTGTATCTTTGGATATTCTTCCGCCGAACACGCCCACAATATCACCCGGTGTCATGATGTCATCAGGGTTCATCCTCTCAAGATACTCGGCATAATCTCCTGCAGATGAGTTATAGGCAACCCCTGCACTCAGGCAGCGGTTAATTTCCCATTCAGCATACTCTGCCAGCATCTTGACACCATGACAGATCTGAACATTAAATTCATATCCATCACCTTGTTTTTTACATGCGACACCTTCAGCTATAACCAAAACTTCATCAAGCAAAAACATAGTGGTATGCCAGATAAATTCCCAATTCAGCCAATGCAATTCAGCCAGGGTCTCGCCTTCAATTCTTCCCACAATTTTATCACTGCCATTAAGAAAAGTGACAAAATTATTGTCATACCCCGGCGTTCCGGCATTTATTTTAATGGCAATACCATCACCGTTTTCCGTATTTTCAAAGAGGGCAACATGCTCATCTTCAGATACTGATTTGCCTGTTTGCAAGGGTTCCATGGCAGTAGTTGTGGCTGTGGCAAACCTTCCAACAGCCTTAACATGCAGCTTGCACAGGGGTTCTTCGGTGCCTATGCCAACATCCTGATCTTTAGTTATTGCCACCCCCTGCTCATTTTCAGCATTTTCAAACAGGGCAATATGCTTTTTGCTGATCTCTCCGGTTCCTCTTACATGGAATAGACCTTCCGGCTGCTGTACGTTTACACCAACATCCGCTCCCATCATTTCAAGGTCGTTCTCATCCTCATCAAAGATGAGCCGCTCTTTCATTTTGTAGACAACTTCTCCCGGTGTTATTTGTGTAATTACAGCGGCTCCAATGGCATTATCATCCTGCATCAAAATGTTATGAGCAACATGTGTATTGCCCTCTTTGCCAAGCCTGAATCGTTCTCTATTGTCTGTTTTCAGTACCAGATCATTAAAATCAATGGTGCCGAGAAAATCTACAGGAGGTTTTGTTTTGATATTACCGCGCAGAGTCCATCCGCTGCCTCCCGTTGCTGTCATAACATCCGAACTTTGCAATGGAATATCTGTAATCTTGTTCCAGCTGACACTTTTTATCTTATCATCAGTAACCGCGTTGGCAGCCAGCTTTTCTGTGCTGACAGACCCATCTGCCACTTCATCGGCCATTCTGGAATGAAAGCTATAAGCAGAAGGTGTCAGCTCCATGCGGGGAGACATCTCTGGCTTGTTACCTACCTTAATACCAAGATAATAAGTCGTATTAAAGGGAAGGTCCAACGGCCTGGGATCGCTTCCTCTTCCAAGATACAATTGAATCAAACCTCCATTGACCATCACCGATTCATGGCTTTCCGTCCAAATAGCGATGCCGCCGCTCTGCACTGTATAAATTGAAAAAATAAAATCATACTCTCCATTATCAACAGCCTTACCATCAGCCTCTGTGATAAATCCTTCATAGGACATCACCCGGGGGAAGCTGTCTTCTTTTTGCCTTTCCGATAATACATCCAAATCCTGAGCTATTAAAGATCCAGCCATGATAAGCAAAATAAATATTCCTGCTTTTCTCATAGTATTCTCCTGTTTAAAATTCTCTATCGAAGGAGCAGGCATTGTCGTAGAAACCTGCCGCCCTCTGTCTTTAATTCATAAAAATATATGCCTGATACCAGGTTCTCTGCATTCAGCAAGACCATGTGATCACCTGCGTTTTTCATACCTTTAAATAATGTCGCTACTTTCTCTCCGAGAATATTGTAAATTGATATCTCTATCTTCATCGTCCCTGGCAGATGATATTCAATGGTTGTGCTGGGATTAAACGGATTGGGGTAATTTTGTAAAAGCCTGAAATTAGCAGGAGCCCCGGTTTCTTCAATTCCGGATGTCTGTTCTGTAACAGTAATCAAAGTCGGCAAAGCTCTTCCTTCCAGATCTGCCCTGGAATACTCTACCTCATTGCCAGTTACATCTTTAATCCAGATCGATGTTAAATACCAATTGCCGCTCTCAGACCACTGCCCGGAGGAGATAAATGCCGCAGATGTATCTGATAGCTCCCCTGCATCAAAATCAATGTTGCATATGGCAACATGCTCTTCAGACGGCGATGTAAACCTGAAAATCGCATTACTCAGGCCGCTCACATCATCAACGGCACTGACTGTAATTTTTAAAGTATCAGAATCTATCTCCTTAATAAAAGAGTCTTGAGAGAATGTATATTCAAGCAAATTTGGGGGAGAACTGTCTTCTACGGAAATCACGGTAAATGACGGATCAACATCCATTTCTACTAGATCATTTCTAGTATATG
Organism: bacterium; assembly: GCA_023139105.1. GTDB lineage: Bacteria > Zhuqueibacterota > QNDG01 > QNDG01 > JAGLOF01 > JAGLOF01. The sequence goes on along the minus strand of JAGLOF010000013.1, from coordinate 59,353 downwards.
TAATAAATTCCCCGACACAATCCACTAACTTAAGCTCAGCTACACCCCACTTGCCCGGCTCTGAATTCGATGGAATAATTATTGAACCGGTCAATGAGTCCAACAGGCTGCCCACATGACTGAATCCACTGATACCGGAAACGCTCATACTGCCTGATGGTGATTCCAAAGAAATCATAATATGAGACAGGCCACTGAGATTGTCTTCAGCTTTAATTGTATATTGCACAGTATCCGGACCGGTCTCTACATTGACAATGTTAATGGCAAAGACAAAATCCGTCAATCCCGGAGGCTCAACATCTTGCTCAGATACAATATTGAGAGAAGCAGGAAATCCCAGACCAATTAAATCAGCTGTAAACGCAGTAATCTCATTCCCCTGCACATCTGCTATTACAACTTTTTCAATTAACCAATCCCCCGATTCAATGAAAGAATCAAAAACGATAAGGGCTGTTGCCGTATCTGCAGCACTGCCTGTCCGGAACAAAAAGAATCTGGATTGCGACTGCTGGCCTGACGGAGAGATAAAATACACCTTGCAATACGACAAACCGCTCCCGGCATCAGTGGCACTGACAGTTACTTCCACAGTATCAGCAACAGTCAGCACATCAATGCTATCCGGCGAAAATGCAAATCCGCCCAGCACCGGAGGATCTGTATCCTGTGCAAATACATGTGATACCAAACATAGTACTACTATTATAACAAACTTCTTCATAGATATCACCTCATGAAAAAAAATATACACTAAAATGCTATTTGAATATAACAACAAATATGTTTGAGACACTACTGGAAAATTACTGTCTCGCTGAAATGCAAATATAACATGAGTAAAAGTCAGAGAGGAAAATCTTGTGAAAGATTGTTTTTTATTTTTCACGAAAAACATTGTTGCAGTGAATGTCTCATCTTGTTACATTAACTTGATTTAAGCGTTACATTCAAAAACAAGGAGTAGTAACTTGAAAAAAATAAAAGTAGGTGTAATTGGTGTTGGTCATCTTGGCCGTTTTCATGCACAGAACTATTCCAAAATTGAACAAGCCGAATTAATAGGCGTCTATGATGTTGACTATGATCGTGCAACGGAAATTGCAGCAGAGACTAATTGCCAGGCATTTAAATCGCTGGATGATCTTCTGGAAGCAGTTGATGGTGTAAGTATTGTTGTCCCAACTGATAAACATCTTGAAGCAGGTTTAAAAGCCATTGAAAAAAACGTTCATGTCCTTGTAGAAAAACCAATTGCTGTAAATACCGAAGAAGCCGATACACTCATTAATGAAGCACAGAAACGAGACCTCACATTGCAGGTTGGGCAGGTTGAGCGTTTCAACCCGGCTGTTCGTGCACTGGATCAGTTTGATCTTCAACCAAAATTCATTGAATCTCATCGTCTGGCACCTTTCAATCCCAGAGGTACAGAAGTAGCTGTTGTGCTTGATCTGATGATACACGATATTGATTTTATTCTGCATATGGTAAAGAGCCCTGTTGCAAAAGTGGATGCCAGCGGAGTTGCCGTTGTTTCTGATACTATAGATATAGCAAATGCACGATTGACCTTTGAGAACGGTGCAGTTGCCAACCTGACTGCCAGCCGCATCTCTCAGAAAAAAATGAGGAAAATGCGGCTATTCCAAAAAGACGCATATGTGACTGTTGATTTTCTGGATAAAGTCGCCGAAATCTTTCAGCTTGAAGAAGACGCATCTGATGCCACAATGATCCTGGGTGAAATGGGTATTGGAGACCGCAAAAAGCAGATCGGTTATCATCGTCCGAAAATTTCAGATGTATTTGGTCTTGAAGTAGAACTTGAAGCCTTTGTGCTGACATTAGCCGGTCAGACAGTAGCCACTGTCTCCGGGCAGGAAGGCCGTGATGCTCTGGCAGTAGCCATGCAAGTCATGAAACAGATGGAAGGACAGGCTATTTAGCAAGCCCTTTTATCATGAATCTATCAAGCAAACCTATTACGGCAACTGACACGCCATTTCGTATCTGTATACTGGCGGGTGAAGCTTCAGGCGATCTGCATGCAGCAGAACTGTTGGAAGCTCTGAAAAAGCTGCATCCGAATCTGGAAATTTTCGGCATGGGTGGCGATAAAATGCAGGCCCTGGGTACGGAACTGCTATTTCATGTGCGTGATCTATCCATACTTGGTTTTCTGGAAGTGGTCAAGCATCTGCCATTTATCCGCAGAGTCTATCGCACTTTAAAATCGGAAATCACGGCCAGAAAACCAGACCTTATAGTCTTTGTCGACTATCCCGGTTTTAATCTTCGTTTTGCAAAGACAATCAGAAATCTTGATATACCCACATGTTATTACATAAGCCCACAGGTCTGGGCATGGGGTAAAAAGCGCATCCGCCAGATGGCGCGCCTGGTGGATAAACTTCTGGTCATTCTACCCTTTGAGAAAGAAGTCTACGCTAATACAGATTTAGATGTTCAATTTGTAGGGCATCCGTTAAAAGATGTAGTACACGCAACATGTGATAAAGATACATTCTGTTCTCTTAATGGCCTAAATCCGGATAATCCTGTCATTGCACTACTCCCTGGTTCCCGACTTCAGGAATTGCAGGCCCTGCTGCCTGAGATGACAGAAGCTGCATTGATTCTAAAAAAAGACAGAGCTAATCTTCAAATATGCATAGGCAGAGCACCCAATCTTGACAAAGAGCTATATACACCTCACCTGGCTGCCGGCATGACACTCCTGACCGATCAAACATATGACCTAATGGCTCATTCTGACATAGCTTTGGTTGCATCGGGCACTGCCACACTGGAGACTGCCATCCTGGAGACTCCAATGATAATATGCTATAAGATGGCCTCTTTATCATACTTTATCGGTCGTTTTCTTGTGAAAATCAAACACATTGGCCTTGCAAACATAGTTGCAGGCCGGACTATTGTTCCGGAACTCATACAGCATGAAGCCACGGCAAGCCGCATGGCAGAAGAGGCTGCCATAATAATGGATAACATACAAAAACGAAATGAGATAATTGAGGGATTGAAAATTATCTCTGTTAAACTTGGACAGCCCGGTGCTTCGGAACGAGCAGCCAAAGCCGTATCCGAACTACTGGCAGAAAAATGATATCCTTTTGGAAAGACAGGAAGTGGTCGTGGTTACTGTGGCCTCCGTCTAAAATATATAGATTGATTATGCTAATGCGGCAGAATGCATACGGGCCCAATAAATTAAATATAAAAAAACTGGATGCAGCAGTAATCAGCGTTGGTAATATTACCGTAGGAGGCACAGGAAAAACTCCCACGGTAATTGCTCTTGCAGCCTGCATGCAGCAGCAGGGCCATCGTGTTGGTATTATCAGCAGAGGATATGGCCGCCAGTCAAATGAATCTGTTATCGTTGTAAGTGATGGGGAGAAGATTCTGAGCAATGCAGAAGAATCGGGAGACGAACCTCTATTAATGGCAGAACGCCTGCCCGGTGTCCCTGTCATAGTATGTGCAGATCGTACAAAAGCCGGCCAACTGGGAATAGACATGTTTGGCCTCACCCACATTATTGCAGATGATGCCATGCAGCACATACGCCTTTATCGAGATGCTGATCTGGTAGTCATGGACGCAACACAGCCATGGGGAAACGGCTGGATGATACCTGCCGGCCCATTACGTGAGCCCTTGACACAACTTAAAAAGGCCTGTGCAATCTTGCTTACACGCACGGATCAGGCCGGAGACATATCTGCACTGACTATGCAGCTACAACAGTGGACATCTGCCCCTGTCTATTCAAGTTCTCACCGCCCGGTAGCCTGGATTGATGAAAATGGCAATACACTTCCTATATCCAAGTTGTCAGGCAAAAAAGCATGGGCATTTACCGGCATTGGAAATCCGGATGCTTTTCATCACAGCTTATCAGAATGCAGTATCAAGGTTGAAGGCATGACCAAATTCAAAGACCACCACTATTTTGATAAATCCGATCTGAATACTATTGAGCTGGCCGCTGCCGATGCCGGAGTGGAATACATTGTAACAACAGAAAAAGACATGGTGAAGCTATCAACACAATATAGCTGGTCAATACCTGTAATGGCACTGCGTATAGATATATTCATACAGGATGGAATGTTGTCTTTATCAAAACGACTTAATTCATCATCACCCGGCCAGGCTATATCATGAAAAAAATACGAATCATAGTTCTGGATGATAGCGATACAAGTGAATTTATTTCGCACAGCTTGATGTTTTTAGGACAGTACATTGTTGAACATGCGAGCAATGGAGAAGATTGCCTGAAAAAACTTGAAGAAACTCCATTTGACCTTGTATTGCTGAACGTGCATATGCCTGACATCAACGGAATCGACATACTTGAAAAAATAAGATCTTCTTTTTCTTTTCTACCGGTAGTTATTATTACATCCAGCAAAAGAATTAAGGAATCTTTTAAAACTAAAAAGCACATTCCTCATGGAATTCTGCTCAAACCATTTACAAAAAATAACATCCGGGACTGTATTGATGCTGCAATTAAAACATGCAAGACACAAACTGATGCCCGCTCACCACATATCGACAATTATAATATTTTTCACTTTGACACTATTATCGGCCAGAGTCCGGTCATGCAGAAACTCTTTAAGAGGATTGAAAAATTAATTAAAAGCGATATTACCATACTAATTCAAGGTGAATCCGGAACAGGAAAAGAACTGTTCTCAAGAGCAATACATAATCACAATCCTATAAGAAAAGGCAAACCATTTATAGTGGTTAATTGCACGGCATTACCGGAATCACTTCTGGAAACCGAACTTTTTGGACATGAAAAAGGTGCTTTCACAGGTGCTGTTTCCGAGCGTATAGGAAAATTTGAATTAGCAAATGAAGGTACAATTTTTCTGGATGAAATAGGTGAGATGAGCCTGTCGACCCAGGCAAAAATATTGAGAGCATTACAGGAGAGAGAAATCCAGCGGATTGGTAGTAATAAAACGGTACAAATTAATATCAGGCTCATTTCCGCAACTCATAAAGACCTGGAAAAAGAAGTTGCTGCAGGCCGCTTCCGTGAAGATCTTTTTTACAGACTCAATGTCTTCCAAATCAAAATTCCTGCATTGAGACAAAGAGTGGAGGACATACCGTTACTTGCTATTAATTTTCTCAATAGATATGCCAGACGAGAGAACAAGATTATAGATGAAATCACACCTGAAGCCATGCATGCACTCAGTGTATACAATTGGCCGGGTAACATTCGCGAACTTGAAAATGTAATTGAACGAGCTGTCGTTATTAGCAATGAATCACAGATCTCACGAAAAGACCTTTCATCCGATATACAGGGCATTGATGAACACCGAAGCAAGACCAAAGATGAACATGATCCTGACCAGGAAACTCTGCCCGCATATCTTGAAAAAATAGAGATCGCTATTCTACAACGCACAATGTTAGAACTGAACGGCAATGTTGCAAAAGTTGCCCGAAGACTCGGTATCGGTCGAGCCACGATCTACCGTAAGGCAAAAAAGCATAATCTCCCCATATCCAGATAGGAGTCTATTGTGGCAATTCAATCAGATGTACTGGTAATTGGCAGCGGTGCAGCTGGTCTCTCTTTTGCACTAAGAGCTGCAAAGTACGGCACAGTTACCATTGTAACAAAAAAAGAAGAAGCTGAATCTAATACAAACTATGCCCAGGGTGGCATAGCAGCAGTATTTGATCCCAATGATACCTTTGAATCTCATATTGAAGACACATTTAAAGGCGGTGTAGGCCTGTGCTATCCGGAAGCAGTCAAGACCATTGTAACAGAAGGCCCTGAGCGTATTAAAGATTTGACCAAATGGGGCATTCATTTCACTCTGGATGACAAGGGAAAAGTCTTTGATCTGGGCCGAGAGGGCGGCCACAGCAAAAATCGTATTGTTCATGCTATGGACAAAACAGGCCGCGTTGTCGAACACGGCCTGCTGGATCAACTTCGCAGACATCCCAATATAAACATTCTGGACAACCATGTTGCTGTTGATCTGATCACTGAGCATCATGTAAGAGGCGGTGGCAAATACCCCAAAGGCGACATACATTGCTGGGGCAGCTATGTCTTAAACTGCGAGACAGGCAAGGTTGAAATGTATCTGGCAAGAGTTACACTATTGGCAACCGGTGGAGCCGGTCAAGTATATCAGCACACCTCCAATCCGGCAATAGCAACCGGAGACGGCGTTGCCATGGCCTATCGTGCCGGAGCGGCTATTGGCGGCCTGGAATTCATGCAGTTTCATCCCACAACACTCTATCACTCAAAAGGTAAATCCTTTCTTATCTCCGAAGCTGTACGCGGACATGGAGGCATCCTGAGAAACAAAGCCGGAGAAGCCTTCATGAAACAATACCATGAACTTGGAGAATTGGCTGCCCGTGATATTGTTGCCAGAGCGATTGATTCGGAGATAAAACGTAGCGGGGATGAATGCGTATACCTTGATGTTACCCATATTGATGCAGATAATCTAAGAAAACGTTTCCCACAGATTAATGAAAAACTTCTTGCCCTGAATCTGGATATGACAAAAGAGATGATACCTGTAGTACCAGCTGCTCATTACATGTGCGGCGGTGTAATAACCAATTTACAAGGACAAACCAGTGTTGAGGGACTTTATGCTACTGGCGAAGTTGCCTGTACAGGTGTTCACGGTGCCAACCGCCTGGCATCAAATTCACTTTTAGAGGCCCTGGTCTTTTCAGAAAGAGCATTTCATAATGCCAAGGCATATCTGGACTCTCATAAATGCGCAATACCAACTATACCCGAGTGGGATGATGAAGGCACTTTTAATCAGGAAGAATGGGTATTAATATCTCATGACAGGCGTGAGATCCAACGTCTCATGTGGGACTATGTGGGTATAGTAAGATCTGATGAAAGATTGGAAAGAGCCGGTGCCAGAATAAACCTGATACGTGATCAGATTGAATCATACTATAAAAAAACCGTTGTAACCGAACCTTTGTTGGAACTGAGAAATATGAGTCTTGTGGCAAGCCTGATTATCAGGTCCGCACTTTACAGAAAAGAATCTCGCGGACTGCATTATACCACAGACTATCCTCAAAAAGATGATATCAACTGGCTTGGACTCACAGTCATCCACCAAGGTAATGTATCGCTGAAAGCTCTTGCTAATGCTTTTGGATATTAGACCATGAAAATAAGCCTTACATCTGCTAATTTCAAACGACTTCCGGCATGGGCCGTTCTCCGCCTGTGGCGCTGGCTTGGAATAGGCTGCTCAGAGATTACCGTGCATGCACTTTCACATCAATTGTTGTTCAAATGGGCCGGTAAATCCATGGATCTGGGCCTGCACCTGCCAAACTTCGGTGATAACGACTATGATTTTTCTTCAGATAATCATGATCGGCAGATTACTAACGACCTCTCCCGCATCAATGCAAATCCAACACTTAAATATGCAGTATTCCATCCTCCGGAATATAATAAGAATCCCGATGGAATGGCACTTCTTATATCGAGATTGAAGCTGGTCACTATTCCTCTGCTTCTTGAAAACCTGCGGTCAACATCATTGACTGATTTTAAAAAAATCGATGAAATTATAACACACAAACTGGATCACGCGCCCGGTATCTGTCTGGATATTCCCCATGCAACACTTGCAGGCGATGACTGGCGTAGTTTTTACAATACATTTCACCCGCGGATAAAAGTCATTCACTTGAGTGACATAATAGCTCCTGAAGACAGTCACCTGCCCTTTGGAATGGGGGGAGAACTGGATCTGGGCGATATTTTTACATTCCTGAAAACTGAAGAATACAGTGAGATGATAAACTTTGAAATTTCTCCTCCTGGAGCAGCAGGCATTAAAGCCCTGGCCGCCACATGGATGGCAGCACAGCACTTCATTTCTGATAAAATTGACAGGCGTTATGTCCGACGCTGGGCAACAATTGTCAGCCTGGCACAGCGTTTGTTTCCTGAAAGATGAGCACCTTTACTGATTCCATTGACTACCATAATTGCGACAAAACCATCAAATGTTCCCGGTAGACCAAACTCCAATGCATCAACCTTCTTTATAAAAGCTTGAAAACGACCCTGCCAAAACTACTGTTGACACTCACCTGCGGTTGAATCCACTTTTTTTATTTTGTGCTTGAGTGCTGTATGAAAAAATATATTTATTTTATTCAATTTAAAGCGCAAGTTTTATCAATTTAAAGTGTCAAATATTATATAGGATAGTAAGAAGAAAGAAATTTCAGCAAGTAAAAGAAGCTAGTGACCGAGTGAGCAATTTTAAAGTTTTTTACGAGAACACGCGTGAAAGTAAGTATGTTGTCAAAGGTGAATATAATAGAAGGCGTAGGTTCATTGCTGGATGTTATCAATGCCCACATTGCTTTAATCACCGCTGAGGAGAGTTATATTGAATCACTTGTGGATTTACAAATTTCATGGGCTAAAACGGGGTTGACAGACAGCAAAGAATTTGAGGAGATATTTTAATGAAGAAAAAAGGGTATATTATTACCGGCATTGCTTTGGCCGGAGCAGCTGTCATTCTTGTAAGTGGTTCATTGTTTAAAGCTAAAGATAAAGTGACAGGCAAGCATCAAAGCGTCATAGTCACACGGAGAGATGTCAACTCCTATGTACTGGCCACAGGCATTATAAAACCAATGGTGGGTGCTGAGGTACGGGTGGGGTCTCGTATATCTGGAATTGTAAAACAACTTCACGTCAATATTGGTAATGTTGTAGAAAAAGGGCAGATCATTGCTGAGGTAGATCCTGCTGAATTGCAGGCAAAATACAATCAGGCAGAGGCAGCGACAGACAACGCCCGTATTAATTGCAAATATGCCCAATTGGATCTCGACCGCCAAAAACCACTGTTCAAACAAAATCTTATCTCCCAGAACCAGCTTGATTTAGCCTCAAAGGCTTTTGAAATAAATAATGCCCAGTATAAACAAGCTAAAGCGAACCTCACTTATGCCGGGGTACAATTGGGCTACACACAAATTGTTGCACCAATTGCCGGAGTGATAGCAACAATCTCCACTCAGGAGGGTGAAACAATAGCCGCCAGTTTTTCTGCACCCACTTTTATGAGTATAATCAATCTTGACCGACTGGAAGTGTGGGCCTATGTTGATGAAACTGATATTGGTCGCATCCAGGTAGGACATAATGCAACCTTCACCGTTGATACGTATATGGATACGGATTTTGAAGGGACTGTAACTGCTATTTATCCCAAAGCAGTAATTCAGGATAACGTTGTGAATTATATTGTCACTATAAAAATTACTGATTTTAAAGAAAAAGTGCTGCGACCGGAAATGACTACTACATTGACCATTTATTTAGAGACACGCGAAAAAGTACTCACAGTACCACGCATGGCAGTACAGCGTCAGAATGGGGTCTACATGGTAGCACAGATAGAAAATGGTCAACCAGTTCAAACGCCGGTAAAAACAGGATGGAGCAGCAATGACTATATAGAAATTCGTTCCGGATTACAGGAAGGCGATGAAGTTCTATTGAATAATATAAACAGGAGATAGAAAATGCATATCATTGTGCAGACAAAGAATGTATCAAAAGTGTATCAAAAAAATGGTGGAGTACCAATTTACGCACTGCGTAATATATCTCTATCTATTACAGAGGGCGAGTTTATTGCCATTATGGGTGCATCTGGTTCAGGCAAATCCACATTGATGAATATTGCAGGCTGTCTCGACCGTCCCAGTGAAGGAGAAGTAATTATAGACGGCCAGGCTGCCCATACTCTGGACAATGAGGCCTTGGCACGAATTCGAAATCAAAAAATTGGATTTGTGTTTCAATCCTTTAACCTTCTGCCCAACACGACTGCCCTGGAAAATGTTGAATTGCCGCTAATTTATTCTGATCGGAATAATATTAGCGGCTTGGCAAAAGAGGCACTGAATAAAGTTGGCTTGGCAGATCGTTTATCACATACTCCTGCGGAACTGTCTGGCGGTCAGCAGCAGCGGGTGGCTATAGCCCGGGCACTAGTCAATGATCCGGAAATTATTTTTGCGGATGAACCCACTGGCAATCTGGATCTGCGCTCCAGTTATGAAATTATGGCTTTATTTCAGGAACTGCATGAACAAGGCCGGACCATAGTTGTTGTTACCCACGAGCCGGATATCGCTGAATATGCCACACGGGTTATAAAAATTTCAGATGGTAATATTCAAAACGACACCTCAAACAATCATATACGCAAGGCACAGGAAGATTTAAAGAAATTAATTGAAACCGCGGAGGTTAAGTAATGAAAACCGCACGAATCATTAAATCATCTTTTATGGGGCTTGGAAAAAATAAATTACGCTCATTTTTAATGATGATTGGTATTGTCATCGGCATAACTGCAGTTACTATCGTGGTCTCTGCAGGTTTGGGCGCACAAAAAAAGGTTATGACCCGGGTTAAAAAATTTGGCCTGGAAAGCCTTATGGTTTTTGCCGGAGGCGGCCGTGAGACAGGCAGACCTTCATCCGGACAGCCTGTAACAACTCTTAAACTGAGTGATGCAGAAACAATAAAAAGCACAATACCCGCTATTGCCGAAGTCGCTCCTTTTAACCGTCAGGGCGGGGGCATGATTAAATATAAGGAAAAATCTTCTACTGCTATGATATTTGGCGTGACGCCAACCTGGGCACCAGTGTGGAGCTGGTACACAGAAGACGGAGACTTTATCAGCGATGAAGATAATTCACGAATGGCCCGGGTATGTGTCATCGCCCCGACGCTACAAAAAGAATTATTTGGTGATGCCAACCCTATCGGCGAACAAATTCGAATCGGTAATGTGCTTTTTCAAATTAAAGGTATTATGGAGGCACGCGGGATCAGCCCCGGCGGCGGAGATATGGACAACCGTGTCTATGTGCCTCTATCAACCTATATGCGCAGGATTGCCAATGTGGATTATATCGCCGGAATTAAAATTCGTTTAGATGATGTCGAAAAAATGAATGAGGTCGTCGTTGATATTCAGTCTATTTTAAGGGAACGGCACGTATTAGCACACGATGAGCCAGATGATTTTCGTGTCATCACTCCCAAAGCAGTAACTGAATTTGCAAAAAAAGTTACCGGAACATTCAACATTTTTCTGGTTCTGGTAGCAGGAATCTCACTTATTTCTGGTGGGTTTGTAATTACCAATATTATGCTTATTGCAGTAACTGAAAGACGTCATGAGATAGGCCTGCGACTCGCTGTCGGTGCACGTAGCCGCGATATCCGTTTTCAATTTTTACTGGAAACCATTGCGATTACTTTCAGCGGTGGTGTGATCGGTGTCTTGCTTGGCTTTTTCGGTGCATTTATTTTACGGCTGGCAACAGCGATCCCGGTCTTGATATCATGGGAAGGAATAGTACTGGGAATTGTTTTTTCCAGCCTGGTTGGTTTGATTTCCGGCATTCAACCAGCAAAACGTGCATCTGATTTACAACCTGTTGATGCATTAAGAGGTTAAGTGAATTGAACATCTATACTTAAGCCTGGAATATTGATGAAACTGTACAGAAACCTGAAAATTTCACAAAAAGCACTGCTTCTCCATAAAATGCGAACTCTGCTGGCTTTACTGGGCATCATTGTCGGAGTATCGGCGGTGATTATTATGGTAGCAATCGGCAATGGTGCCAGGCATGAAATAGTCTCACAAATAGAGGCTATGGGAACCAATCTTATTATTATTAACGCCGGAGATGTGCGAACTTTTACAGGACGGCAGCAAATAAGAGGCAAAGTCACCACACTTACACTACAGGATGCGAAAACCATACTGCGGGAATTGTCATCCGTGGAAGCAGTGGTTCCTGTACAGGCTAAAAAAATTAAGGTGAAATTTAATAATTACAGTACTACTACTTCCATTGTAGGCAGTATGCCGAATTATCCCTGGGTAAGGAATTTCAATACAGTCAGCGGATGGTTCTTTTCAGACAGGGAAAACAGAGTTTCTATGCGTGTGGCAGTATTAGGCCAGAGTGTTGTTGAAAACATTTTTGACAACCGCGATCCTTTAGGTTCTGTCATACGCATAGGCAAAGTACCGTTTCAAGTGATCGGTGTAATGGAGCCCAAAGGTGTGGATATGTACGGCACAGATCAGGATGATCAAATTTTCATTCCTGTTAACACTGCACTGCGGCGGGTGTTCAATCAAGAACATATTGAAGCGATCTATCTGCAAATTGACAGGCAAGAGAATATGGCCTCCACACTGACAGGAGTGAAAACGATACTGCGGCAGCGTCATCGGCTCAACCAAGGGGATAAACCGGATGATTTCATTATTCAAAGTCAGACGGATCTAATTGCGGCACAGGAGGAGACAAGTAATACCTTTACCACGTTAACTGCCAGTATTGCCGGTATTTCACTGCTGGTGGGAGGATTCGGAATCCTGGCAGTAATGCTGCTTTCAATTCGTGAGCGGCGACGTGAGATCGGTTTGCGCATGGCTATGGGTGCCCGGCAAAAGGATGTGCGGATTCAATTTTTATTTGAATCGGCTATTTTAAGCCTGGGAGGTGGGATAATCGGTATTTTCATAGGCATTTCCGGTGCCCTGTTACTGGAATATCTGGCGGCCTGGTCTATATCTATATCATTGTTTACTATCCTGCTTTCATTCTGTTTTTCATTAATGATCGGATTGTTCTTTGGTGTGTACCCTGCACATAAAGCTTCTTTACTAGACCCTATTGTTGCCCTTCATAGCGAGTAAAATATTCAACATCTTATGTGGGACTATAAAACAACCATTGTTCTAAACCCCTGCTGGACTGGCACAGCGTTTGTTCACCGAAAGATAAATTTCAAACAAATAGTAAAAAAACACCCGGGGTCAGAAAAAATTGACTCCCGGGGCTTTTTAACAGTCTCCCGGTCTGAAACCCGGGGTCAAATCATATACATTACGTCAGAGCCAAATACTTAAATCAAATATATTAATCAATCTCAAATTCTTCAGAATCAACATACGGAACTGTTCTTCTTCCTGTAATCGATAAAACTTTACCGGCAATTAGTCCGGTCAACAGTGCAAGCAATATGGTGTTACTAAACAACTTCACAAAAACCTATTCCCCGCCTATCAACATCTCACGAATACGGAAAGTTGGTGCTGTAAATGACTTGTTCAAATCAAGATCATTACCTACCATATCGATATTATTAAGCATATCAAGGGCTGTGCCCGCAATAGTAAGACCTTTCACAGGGAAGGTAATACGCCCGTTTTCAATCCAAAAACCGGATGCACCACCGGAAAAATTCCCACTGACCGAATTTATACCATAACCCGTGACACCCGTTAATAATAATCCGCGACGGGTTTGTTGTATAATATTTTTGGGGGTATGGGAGCCAGCCTCCATATAAAAATTATGGGCACCAATACCGGGAAGTCTGGTATATCCGCCTCTGGAGGCATTTCCGGTTGACCTGGTATTAGCCCGTTTTGCCGCAATAGTATTATACATAAAACCTTTCAATATGCCTTTATCCACAAGAACACGACGCTGCGTAGGCACTCCTTCACCATCAAAAGGTGCACTGGCCAGACCCTTGGGACGAAGTCCATCATCTATAAGAGTCACCAAATCAGATGCAAATTTCCGATCCAATTTTTTCCAAAGAAAACTTGCACCTTGTGATATACGTTGACCATTCAATGCACCCAGAACTCCACCAAGTATTGATCGTGCAACTGACGGATCAAAAATAACAGCCGCCTTCTGAGTGCGAACTCTTCTGGGATCCAGCATTGAGTAAGCCTCTTTAGCAGCTTTATTTGCAAGATTTTCAGGCATCTCAAGATCGGCAATAAATCGCCTTGAACAAAATTCACCACCCGTACATTTCTGATCACCTTTTTCTGCAACTACAGATACACCATATCCGCATGATGCTGATCTGTAACTTTTTATTAATCCATTGGAATTGGCTAAAAATATTTCCGAATCTCTCTCAAAGTATCTTGAACCTGCACTTTTCGTTACTTTTCGATGTTTTACAGCCAGTGCCTCTACTTCTTTTGCCATCTCCATCTTGCAGTCCAGGGAGACCTTAGCAATTTGAGGATCATATAAGCCCTTCACTTCAGAAATACCTGCTTCAGAAGGCAGGCCATTATATTCATTTGCTGATAATATTTTGGCAAAATCAATAGCACTTGCAAGTGTTGCTTTTAATGATTGGGTAGACAGGTCATTGGAATGGGCAAATCCCATCCTCCCATCTGCAATCACACGAAAACCAACACCTTTTGAAGCATTTTCCTGAATGGTCTCAACAACACTGTTACGAATCGAAATATTTAAATTTCGGCCTGACTGCAAATACACCTCAGCTGCATCAGCTCCTTTTTTCAAACATTGATGTACTAAGTCTTCTGTTAATGATTTATAATCCATGATTCTCTCCTTATCTCTATTGAATTATCAGGCCCGGCTTCCACCGACAGTCATTCCACGCAACCGAACTGTAGGTTGTCCCGCAGTCACTTCTGCTGACTGTCCTTTTCCACAAATTCCCGGTCCGAATGCCAGATCATTTCCGACAGCATCGATATTGGAAATAATATCCATACAGGAGCCGATAAGTGTACCACCTTTAACCGGCACGGTAATCTGACCATTTTCAATGAGATACATTTCACGACAGGTGAAGTTAAACATTCCTGTTATGGAATTCACACTGCCTCCGGAGAGTGATTTTACAAAAATACCATTTTTAGTAGATGCAATAATATCTTCGGACCTGTCCTTACCTGCCTCAATAAAAGTATTTGTCATGCGGGGGATAGGCATATGTTTGAAACTCTCACGTCTTCCATTTCCAGTGCGTTCCAGTCCAAGCTGCCCGGCAGAGAGAATGTCTGTCATATAGTTTTCAAGAACACCATTACGAATCAGCACATTTCGTTTCATAGGCGTGCCTTCATCATCAAAGTTGGTTGTACCGCGATAGTTAGGAAGTGTGCCATCATCAACCATTGTAAAAACATCACTGGCTACTTTTTTACCCAGCTTGCCAGTAAAAGCTCCAATTTTTTTTGCAATATTATCAGCTTCAAGTGGATGCCCTACTGCCTCATGAACCAGAACACCACCCCATCCGTTCTCCATTACTACATCCATCTTACCGGCAGGACAATCTTTGGCATCTAACATGACCACGGCTTCCCTGGCAGCAGTCTCAGCTATAGATTCAGGGCTGACTTCATCAAACATCTCAAAGCCGGAATGCATGCTGAGCCGCTCACGGCTCATATGTTTTGTGCCATTTCCTTCACCCATACACTGAACAATAAAAAAGAGAAGCGGCAGCTCATCTGTGATTAACAGACCTTCGGAATTGGCTATGGTACGGGCACGCACCTCATCATAATAGGATACAGTAGTCATTTTAATTTTATCACTGAAGGACATTGCCGCTTCATTGGCACGCAGCATAACATCGAGCCTTTTCTGATTTGCCACATCATTTAAAGGCATGTTAACCGAGACAAAAGACGGAAGTGATTTGACAGAGACATCCACCGGTGTAATGATCTTACTGCTCTTGGCAATAGCAGAAGCCACTTCAGCCGCTCTGAGAAGTTTTTCTTCTGTTAATTCATCTGTATATGCATATCCGGTTTTATCGCCGGATATGACACGAACTCCAGCACCTTGTGTAACTCCGTAGACTGCATTTTTATACTTGGACTCTTCAAGCATGATATTTCGAGTCACCCGATGTTCAACATACACATCGGCAAAGTCCCCGCCTCCGGCTAATGCCCGGGCTATCACTTTGTTAAATAATGCCGGGTCCAAAGCTGTTTTTGCACCTGGATCCAACTGACTGCTACACGACGAAAGGGATGAAATCAACGCTGGTGCCGTTGCCATTAGCAATGTGCCTTTAGCCGATTTCTTCAGGAATTCCCGTCTGGGAATATCGTGCACAAAGGTATTAGGGGATGTCATGCATCTGTCTCCTCAATTAATGGGAAATTTGACGAATTTTAATTGTTTCATCTATGATTCTATATTCTTTTCATAAATAGTATAAGTTTTAGAATCTTTAGCATCAACAATTTTTGTCAGCCTTACTGTCATTTTATTATCTTCCAGCACCCAGCCCATATCACAATATGTATATTTTGTAGTCTTTGTATAATCCTTCTGCTTCCAAAGCATTACACCATCCAGCCCCAGATGCCTGAATTTGGGATCAACTCCAAGATAACCCAGACGGAAGCCATTGCTTCGTTTAGCTCCAATGATAAGTTTGATGGCTCTGATCAACTCCAAATGCCGGAAATTACCGATGCGATACAGATTCTCTGAAACATTAGGTACGCCGCCGAAGAATGCCGCACACTCGCCCTTAATATATAAAAATATAAATAGCTTTTTATCCATGATCAGCATCATATCATCAATTATCTGATCAAATTCTTCCTGCGTAAAAGGCACAAATCCATAATTCTCATTCCAGGCCGCGTTGTATATCTTCAACATCTCCTTCTTACGAACATCAAGAGGCCGGTCACCCCATTGTTCAATGCTAACTCCATATCTGTCAATAACTTTCTGACCTATACTGACCAACTTCTCCTCCATGGGACGCTGAACCTCTACCTCCCAGGAAAGTACACGCTTGGCCACCTTAAATCCAAGCCGTTCCGCCATTGCCGCATAGTAGGGTTTATTGTAATGATAGTACATCACAGGCCGTGAATCAAAACCCTTGGTCAAAAATCCGGGAGTTGCGTCATTAACCGGTAAATTTTGGGGGCCGCGTACAGTATCCATGCCCTGTTCTTTCAAATAGTCCGTAGCCTGATCAATAAGCAGCTTGGCAACACCATCATCTTCTATACATTCAAACTGGCCAAAAAATCCTGTTTTTTCTTTCCAATGCTCATTATGACAATAATTAACAAAAGCATTACACCTGCCAACAACATTGCCATCTTTAAGTACCATAAAAAACCGCATTACAGCATGTTTGAAAAATAGATTACGCGGCTCAAAAAAACCGGTTATGCCAATAAGTCTAAATCCATGATATTCATAATCCAAAAGTGGGACATACTGAGAATCATTTTTATAATGAATCCAATGAAAACTAACAAACTGCTTCAATAACTTTCTTTCTTGTTTGGATTCATTTCCAAAGGAAATTAACTCGAATTCGCCATGCTGTGCTTTTTCAATCATAAAGTTACTCCAAATAAAAAAGATTGATTACTATTGGCATTGATCATATGAATAGCTCATGCTGAGACATTGTGGTACTTTTCAATAATTTCACTGTAACGAAAGCAATCGACAGTATGGTCATGCACCATACCCGTTGCCTGCATAAATGCATAACAAATTGTAGGCCCGGTAAATGAGAACCCTCTTCGACGAAGATCTTTGCTCATGGCAATAGCCTGTTCACTAATGGTCGGTACCTCAGAAGCATCCTTCCATGTATTGATAATTGTCTCACCATCTGTAAATTGCCAGATATAATTTTTAAATGATCCGAATTTAGCTTGAACGGAGAGGAATGAACGGGCATTTTTTATAGTGGCAATTATTTTAAGTCTATTACGGATAATACCGGGATCAAGTAGTAACTCTCTGATACGATGTTCATCAAAATATGCAATCTTATTGGCATCAAATTGAGCAAAAACTCTACGAAAATGGCTCCTCTTTTTCAAAATAGTTGCCCAGCTCAGACCAGCTTGAAAACCATCCAGAACCAAACACTCAAAAAGTTTCTGATCATCATATAAGGGAACACCCCACTCTTTATCATGATATGGAATAATCACCTCAGAAAAGGACAGAGTCCATGCACACCGGTTTTTTCCGTCATTAAACAGATCTTCTATTGTCACAAATTAATCCCGCATTCTTTAAACAGAATGATACTAATTTTAAAATTTACACAATTTACATACGATTATCAAGCCAGCACATGAACAATATATAACAAATCCGCCCAATAGTAAAAATAACATGATATTGATAATACTGTAGAATTTTCATTTCTTACTAAATGTTAGAGCTGATTAGTGAAACGATGACACCATTATTTAAGCTTTCGCTGTTCAATCCGAGCTTCAACAATGATCACAGGCACTTTGGGCTCATGGAAGGCTATCTTTGCCTCACCAAAATATTTTTCATTCACTTCTGTATTGCCGATGGCCCTAAGCACATCAATACCATCTATCAACTGTCCAAAGACGGTGTAACGCCCGTCAAGATGTGGCCTTGGAGCCAAACAGATAAAAAAAGCAGCCTGACCGCTATTAGGATCATCTCCTCGCGCCAAACCAACCGTTCCCTCAATATGAGGATTATGATTAAACTCGGCATCCACAGCAACACTGGAATCACCACATTGAATCACATGACCTTTTACTACACGATAAAAATCAAGGCCGTTATAATACCCTTCAGTTACCAGTTGCTTAAAATGTGTGCTGGTGTTGGGCGCATCCTCATTATAAAATTTAAATGTCATAGTACCCATAGATGTTTCCAGAACGCAGACCTCTTCTTTGGGAGTTCCACAAGCTAATATAAACAGAGCCAACAGGGGTAAAAGCCATTTCAAGCGGGTCATAGTATTCTCCTTCTTATGGATATGATGAGCCTCATTTTACAATGTTTTTAGCTGTTTATCAATCTATTTTTGAATTTGTAGCTAAAAAATGTATATTATTAGTTCAATCATCCATAATTCGAGGTCTTTATGCGAACATGTCGAATGATTCTCATCAGTCTGATCTGCTCTGTCAACACTTTAATGGCTCAAATACCCGCAGCGGCCATTAGTCTGGTGGATGCTGATAAACTGAGCCGGACAATTTCTACTATTCCTGGAACTAAGGTCAAACTAACTTTATCATGCAGGCAGCTTTCTGACGGAATGTCTTCATCTCTGATTGGAGAAATCCGTGGCCTGGAAGTATTGACATTGATCAATCGCCTGGCAATACGCCCAAAACGTACTATCCGTGTAGTCTTTTTTATGAATGAAGAATTTGGCTTGAGCGGAGCTGTTGAATATGGTAAGTGGGCTGCAAAATCAGGTGAAACACATTGGAAATCAATTCCCATCTGTTCAAAATTGCATTTTTTTAGATGAACGACGTCAAAATCATTTCAATTTGCAAAATAGTGGCATCAAATATAGGTCATTTACCTTAAAATCAAGTTGGCACCAATTTTGCGATATATACGTTACGATATTTATATTTTTGTACCACTGGGATAAAATTATGAAAAAACAAACGTTTCTATTAACATTGGTTATGCCTTCAAAAGGTAAAAATTTCAGCACAATGATCACAAGTTATCGGATTTTGGGAGGTTTTATCACCATCTCCCTGCTGTATTTTGCGCTTTATTTTCCGTTCCTGGAAACAGGTAAAACCAAATTGCTTCAAAAAGAACTAAATACTGCACAAGCAGAAAATGCCGTAATGCGTCAAAATTTTTATGAATGGCAGAATCGAGTAAAAAAAGCTGAATCTTTTTTACTCACCTTGAAAAATAAATATGATGTTTTAACTGAAGACTCCATAGGCACAGCCTCATATACTACTGGTATTGGAGGCATTTCAGCAAATCCCATGGTAGACATCGTGGACGTTGAATATAAAAATTACAATGATAATATATATTCTCTCGAAAACGAGATCTACCATCTCAAAAATAAAGTATTGGTGATTTCCACCCACCTATCTGTCAAAAAGAAAATTATTGATCACTATCCTTCAATACGGCCTGTAAAGGGTGGATGGGTCTCATCCGGATTTGGCAACAGGATGGACCCGTTCACACGGAAAATGGAACTTCATAATGGCCTGGATATCTCAATAAAAATGAACTCAAATGTATTCGCCACTGCGGATGGTATTGTTAAAAAGATAAACCAACGTACAATACAAAATAAAGGTTATGGAAAGTATATTATTCTCGATCATGGATATGGATTCCAGACACTTTACGCACATCTTGACAAGATTAATGTAAAAGTTGGAGACAAAATCAGTAGATGGCAAGTAATTGGCTTATCAGGAAACACAGGAAAATCAACTGGTCCACACCTTCATTATGCTGTATATCATCACGGTAAAGAAAAGGATCCCAATCATTTCATTCTTAGTGACCACGACGGCTAACTGTTAATCGTTAACAATTGGATCTGAAATAGAGCAAATATATTTGCTCTATTCTATTGTAACAAGAGCTTCTATTCACCGGGAAGATATTTTGTTAAATGGAAGAATGTGCATTACTCATTATATTCAACATAATACTATAAAAAAAGTACCGCCTTTAACAATTATATGCGGCACTTTTTTATCTTTTTTAAAATCCTAAAAATACCCACTGACATTACATCCAAATCATCAGGCTACAACAAAGATAACCACCTATAGACTCTCTTACATAGAAGCGGCATTCATATCAATAACACGTTTATTTTCACCCTCACGGGCCATAGACACTTTACCTTCAAAATAAGCTTGATCGGAAACTTTAACAGAGGGTGTCAAAATCTCACCACTAAAATGGCCAGAGTCATTAATATCCACCTTACCACTGGCCGTCAGCTTGCCTTCAAATTCCCCTTCAATCACTGCATCATTTACTTTGGCAGTCCCGGAGAACTTACCAGTTTTACCTACAATTAAAAGTGCAGTCAGATCCAGGGTGCCCTCAAATTCACCGGCTAAATAATAATTATGTGTACCGGTGACATCCCCTTTCATCTTGATCCCTTCAAAAACCACTGTAGTATTAAGTTTCTTGACATATTTTAGATCTTTTTGATTCAGTTCCATTATGCACCTCCATGCCTAATTATTAAGTCTAAGCAACTAAATGATTGCAAATATTAATACATTTTTGTCTTAATGTTTAAAAACTGAACAGATCTTTACTATTATTAGATACATAAAGGTATCGTGCAAATATCTGTCCAAACCACAAAAAAATATATAACTCATACAACTTTTACTTACAATCGCTATTTATTTCTATCGGAATCTGCCAGTTTACTATCTTTTATAAGTTTCAAATCTCATTGCCACTTAGAGCTTCCCCACTGCCAGCATATCTATCTCTGCCACACTGGTCCATCTGCCATTGTGAGCCGAAATAGCTACCAGCTTAAAGTAACGACCATCGAGCACATTATCGAAACGCACACGACCAGCCTGATTTGCCTTCAATCTACCCTGTGAGACAGGTTCGCCCCAATTCTTAGCATCCATACTCACATACATTGCATACTCTTTGATCGATCCGTTGAGCGAGCCATCGGGTCTGGGATGCACTGTAAATCCGGCAAGACGGTAGCCCATACCCATATCTACAACAATCTCATGAGGATGCGCCGTTGCCTCACCACTCCAGTTTGTGTGCCAAAAAGAATTCGTATCACCATCAATTGCATTAACACCATCACGGCCCGGTTCATAAGAGTCAACCGAGATCAACGTCCACTTCTTCTTACGCGTATCTATTGTCCTGATTGACTTGTAAAAAAATTGCGAGCAGATACTACTACACAGATAGTCTGACTTAAAGAGACCTGCTTTAATTGTCACATCTTTCACCATTGGTATCGGTCGTGTATATGTATCAGATGAAGGGCCTGGTTCCGATCCATCCATAGTAAAACGAATCTCTCCATCCACATCTGATTTTAAAATAATGCGGCCTTTCTCCTTACTCATGGAAGGAGCCGGCAGCCTTGTCTTCAACCTTGTAAGCAAGGACGGATGACCCATATCCTTATGATATGGACGCAGTGAAAAGCTGAAGGAGTAACTGCCATAGGGTAATGTGTATTGGCGATGAGGCCGCGCACCCCAGGAATTATCTCCACCAAGGCCCATCTGCATAAAATCGATGTGAACATCTGTAAAGCTGCGCCGCATGAGCTGATTTGGATGTATTTGACCGCGATAATCCTGAGTCATATCCTCAGCTGTATAGTGCAGAGCACTGAAACTGAACTGAGGCTGGCCGCTGACCAACAATCCCTCTCCGTCTTCATTGCAGAATAGAGCCCAGCGGACATCTGTGCGTGTCCCGTTTTCCTGCACTGCCGGATATGCAAAGTACAATTTATCAACAGTCGAAGCATATTCATCAACAAAGGCTGAGGTACTCCGGTCACAGTAATTCTCATGAGGACCACGGCCCAGCCAGCTAACATCTTCAAAGCCCGCAGGCATGGAAAAATTCATTCCGAAACGTGGCAGTTCCGGCTGATCAGCTTCACCGGGATGTAATGTATGTGTAACATTTATTTCACCGCTGCCCAGCACAGTATACACAACTTCCGAACACGCATCCACTTCCTCAAAATCATATTTAAAACTTATATCTACATAATTCTCAGCCTCGTGCATATCAACAGAGACCAAGGCCTGTTTTGCAGATGCAGAACGCCAGGGCGCGCAACGAATATGCATGCCATTACCAAAATCATTATCAGTAGGTGCTCTCCAGAAAGCCGGAGAAAGGCCTTGTTGCAGTAGCTCGGTTCCGCCATAACGCAGACTGGTCAATTTTCCCAGTAATCTATCGAAACGAGCTGTCCAATGATCACCCTCAACTGCTATGTAATCTACGGTTTTAATCAGCCTGATGTTCGGCAGCTTCTCCAATCTAACATAATCTATAGCTGTTGCAGCCAGGACCAACTGCTCAGAAGCCACAATATGACCTTTGGGCAGCAGCGGCTCTTTACGGCGTGATTTCAGTTCAATACGGACAAATGTCTCCGCACCCGGAGTAGTCTCAATCTTAGGCAGGGCCAATGTATATGTCTTGCTCGCATGCGGAGCTATATTGAGTTTTTCAACCACGCCTGATTTTAATACGCGGCCATCCTGCTTAACTGTCCAATATAGATCTGTGAAAGATAGATTCCTGAAATCATATTTATTGCTGATCCGGATCTTACCTTTACATAGATCGACAGCATCAATATCCACATATTGATAAACTTTCTTTACCTCCCACATGGCAGGATGAATTGTCCGGTCGGCATTTATTATACCATTACAGCAGAAGTTCATGTCACTGCCCATGTCCTCGGGTCCGTAATCACCTCCATATGCCCAAAACTTTCGGCCATTAATATCTCTCTTGGCAAGAGCCTGATCAACCCAATCCCATATAAATCCACCCTGAAGCTGATCATGAGCTTCGATGACATCCCAGTAATCCTGTAGATTACCGGTAGAATTACCCATGGCGTGGGCATATTCACAGAGAATAAGAGGCCTGCTCTGTTTTTCCGATGCATATCGTTTAAGATGTGATATACCGGCGTACATAGGACAGCAAATATCTGTATTGGCTCCCAGCAAGGCTCGTTCATAATGAACAGGACGAGAGGGATCACGTTGTTTAATCCAGCGATAAGCGGCCGTAAAGTTAACGCCGTCACCTGCCTCATTACCCATAGACCAGATGATGACTGAAGCGTGATTCTTGTCACGCTCAACCATTCGCCTGATGCGGTCCACATGCGCCGCCTCCCATGAGGGATCTTTCGCCAGAGAGCGCTCACCATATCCCATACCATGAGATTCAATATTGGCCTCATCAACCAGGTATATGCCATAGTAATCACACAATTCATACCAACGCGGATCATTAGGATAATGAGATGTACGTACAGCATTAATATTGAACTGCTTCATGAGTTCGATATCTCTGATCATGCCAGCCTCATCTACAACATGACATTTGAATTCATCATGCTCATGTCTGTTCACACCCTTTAAAAGCACGGGAATACCGTTGATCAGCAGCTGGCCGTTCTTGATTTCAGATTTACGAAAACCTACCCTGGTACATAGTGTTTGAATTATTTTATCATCACTATCCTTTAATAAGAGGATAAGCGAATACAAATTCGGCAATTCCGCAGACCATTTATCCGGATTCCTGAGACTCATTGCCAATGTTAGCTGCTCCGAACCCTTATCATCCATACTCACACTTTCGGAGGACTTTACAACTACCTGCCCATGGCGATTGTAGAGCATTGCATCAACAGTGTATGTTCCCAGCTGATCATGATTGAGCAGATCAACATCAACATCCAAACGACCGTGTGTATATTTATCGACCAGATCGGCCCTGGCCCAGAAATCCGCTATCTGAACCAGGGTCGCAGACCAGAGATATACATCACGCTCAATACCCGAGACGCGCCAGAAGTCCTGACACTCAAGATAAGAACCGTCAGACCAGCGATAGACTTCCAGGGCTACAGTATTCTCTCCGGGAACGATGTATTCCGTCAAGTCCCACTCAGCCGGTGTCTTTGCGCCCTGGCTGTAACCGACTTTCCGGCCATTCACCCATATATAAAATGCCGATTTTACTGCACCGAAATGAATGATTACACGGCGATTCTGCCAATCATCGGGGATTGTAAAGCTGCGTTTATAAGATCCAACAGGATTCCACTCATGATCTACGAAAGGTGGTTGAGGATGGCGTGTCCAGGCGTAAGGCTGATTCACATAAATTGGAATACCATAGCCCTCCATCTCCCAGTTAGACGGTACTGGAATATCATCCCAGGCAGAGACATCATAGTCATTGTGATAAAAATCCTTAGGGCGGTCAGCTGGCCGGCGTACCCAATTAAATTTCCATGTACCGGTGAGGGTTTGATAATAAGGCGAATCACAGCGATCATTACGCAGTGCCTGTTTAATATCTTCAAACGGCATCATTGTAGAGTGAGGAGCTATTTTATTCTGATTGAACATTTTGGGATTTTCCCAGTCCTGAACGGATTGAGAATGTACGAGGTTTGCACATGTAACAAACATCGCTACACTCAATAATTTATTCATAATATCCTCCGGTATATCTTGCTTTTGACATAGATAATAACTTGAACAATATATTCATTCTCAATCAAAATCCCAATAATTTACCGAACGATACGGTAATTCTCAGTTCCGGAGAAATATTGTAGTCGTGCTTCTATGCTTCGACTAAAGCCATGTTCTTTCTTTTATAGTCCCCCCTATGAGACTGTTGAAAAACCCCGGGTGTCATCTTTTTGACCCCGGGTGTTTTAATAATTTGCCTGTTATTATTGAATTTAGACACCCGGTGATGTCGTAAAAAGAACGACAACAACCGGGGTCTATCCTTTTTCAACAATCTCTATGGAGAAGACCTTTTGTATTTTGCTATTTGTTGTGTTGATCTTTGTATTTTGTTATTTGGGATTTGTATTTTGTCCTTTGTATTTTGCTATTTGCTATTTGTTCTTTGGAATTTGGAATTTTCAAACAGTATATTGTATATTACTTTCAAACTTCCACTCCATATTCAGGAGTAGACATGATTCAAATACAATACAAACGTAGTTCCCCGGCTAAAGAACAAAGACGAGACAGAGCTCAACTCATTGGAACAGCACTTGTACTAATGCTGACTCTCATGGGTGTATTAGAAGACCCTACCACACCTCTGATTATTTTAGCTATTATCTCTGTACTAATCGGTTGTGTACATCTATTCTGTGGCATCCGATACAATCATCTAAAAAATTTAATGGATAATCATTTTGACATAGCACTCTTCCGCATCACCGGTATCGTCTTTCTTTTAGACGGAGCAATGCTCCAGCTTCAGGGAAGTCATACTGTTTTTATAATACATTACGCACTGGGACTATTTTATTTTTTCGGATTAATTTCGTTAAGAAAAAAAGTTGAGGAAAATTTTATTTTAAAGGCCGATGAGTCCGCATTGACTGTCAATACTTTCAAAAAACGACCTGAAACAATTCCTTGGTCAGAAATATCCTCTATACAAATCGAATCACATATGATCACTGTAATTCATACAGGCCGCAGACGTCCACGACGCTTCTATATTGATGAAAATGCGGATTCTTTCATTAAAGAACTTACACTACTGGCACGCTCTTATTCCAATAAAATATTAGTGTCTTCTGCTTGATCACCCGCATCTCAGCAGAGCGGCCATGTATGAAAACATGATTCGCAAACCTCTTACTCTCATTGACCTGACGATTGAGGCCACACCAGGTCCATCCAGATCAACCGGTGGTCAGAAGCTTTTTCCGCCAGCTCGTTCCCGGCCTTATCTTCATGCTTAGAAGGCCAGAATACTCCGCCGTTAATAACTTTCAAGCCAGCTGATGGCAGCAGATAATCTATACGCATACGCGAGTCTTTGCCAAAGCGCGCCGTATATCGCTCGGGAAAAGAAGGCGGCCCTGCTATTCTGCCTTCAGCACCGCCGCTACTGAATAAACATTCAGAGCTGTCCTGAATACGGGGATGATGCAAAAGCTGACCAATTGCTGTTACACCCTCATATATCGCATCATTTGAAGGATCTGCATTAAAGTCACCGGCCAACATGAAGTTAATATTTTCACCACAGCCACCAGTCTTTCCCTGATCATCAACCAATGCCGGATCATCTATCAGATAATGCACCCAAAACTTTAATTCATCAAAATTACGCCTGCCATTGCGGTCTTCCACCCCATCAAATCCGGGAGGCGTTGGATGGCATAAAAACATATGCAGTACTTCAGCTCCTATGTGCACAGGTATATCCCAATGTGATTTGGACGACAAACGAAGACAGTCTGCATTCTCTTTGTAATATTCAACAGGCAGATGATTTCCCGGTAAATCGCTCCATAGAAATGACTGAAAAGTCCGTATGTTATCAACATCAATGGGAAAACGGGATAGAAGGGCCATACTGTACTGACCGGGATACTCGCCCCAGCCATAACAGTCTCCGGCAAATTCAAAAGACCTCGGATCTCCCATTCTGGCAATACCGCCGTCTCCATTCAGATCTCTTCCGGAAGGGATGCCTGTATTACATGGTGCCGCATAGATATAGGGATAGTCTATAGCCTTGCTGCCTCTATCCAGATAGGCTCTTACAAACTGCATGGCCGGACCCGTTACATCTACATCATATTGACCATATTCATGGTCAATTTCATTGATGATCAGAATATCCGGACGAATACGCTGAATAATCTCGGCCGCATCCAAGATCTGTGCGTTCTGCCCGCATCCATCTTCATCCACATCAATTAACTTCTCCATTGAGAGTTCCTTGATGTTATACGTTGCAACCCGGTATTTTTTCGGCAGTTCCTTACAGGCAGTCATCATCATCCCTGTACCGATGATCAGTAAAAATAACGAGCGCAACATAGCAACCTCTTATTTTATTACAATTCATTTTAACAATATTATACTATCAACTTCTTAAAGTCAAGGAAAAAGAGGCCGTATCCCGGAAGCATACAGGAGAACGGCCAAAATTTGCACACCAAAAATATAGACGATTATTTTAAAGTGAATCTATTGAAACAGAGGGATTAGCTGTTGCAGACCTCCAGGTTAAAAAACTGACAGCCAGCAGAGCAATAGATAATGCCATACATGAAGCTATTATGAATGGTGTTACTGTTACACTAGTTCTATAAGCAAAACCATTTAGCCATTTCCGCATTAGCCACCATGCCAAAGGCCATGCCGCAACATTGGCAACAGCTACCCACCTGAAAAATTCCCTTGAAAGCAACCACGTCACCTGATATGAAGATGCACCTAATACTTTACGGATTCCAATCTCTTTTTTTCTGCTGGATGTAAGAAAAGCGGCCAAGCCCAACAATCCCATTCCGGCAATCAAGATCCCCAAAATTGATACTCCTGTTAAAGCTTGTCCAACCTTTTCCTCTTTATCATAATAACTATTAAAATTTGCATCCAGAAAAAAGGCTGGATAGGGATAAGCCGGAAAGTGGTTTTTCCAGATATTCTCAAGTAGATGGCGTATATCCTGCAAGGCTTCGATATCTACTTGCAAAGTAAGGACACTTGTCATTTCCGGCCAATAGGCCATGATAACAGGATCTATTTCCTGTTGCAGCCCCGCAAAATGAAAGTCTTTGAATACACCCGCAATTACCACCGGAACACTGAAATGTCCAGTCTTCAAATATTGCCCCACAGCATCATTGGAAGTAGTCCAACCCATGGCCTTGACCAGGGCCTCATTTACAAAGATTCCTTGTTCCGGTGCCACTCCCACATCTGGTCCGGCAATTGTACCGGCAACACGTTGAAGTTTATAAATTAACGTAAAATCCTTATCAACCTCCATATGATAGATACGAATCCGATTATCACCATCAGACTGGTCAACCCTCATTCCGCTGGCATAGTCCATATCATAACCAGGCACACCCCTTGAAAGAGTAGCGCCCTTGATTGCTGCCAACTCCATAAAGGCAGACTTTACTGCCAGTGGATCAAAACGACTGCCACCTTCATAAGGAAATGGAAGAATAAGTTTCTGGTACTTGTCAAAACCAAGTGGTCTCTCACGCATATATTTCAACTGACTATGAATAATTAATGTCGATATAACCAGTATAATTGTCAGAGCAAACTGCACAACAACCAATATTTTTCTCAAAGCACTGCTACGCTTTGAATCCATTCTGTATTTCAAAGCCGATATAGGAGTGAATGCCGTAAGCACCATGGCAGGATAACACCCTGCAGCAAATCCGGTAAACAGCCAAAGCACTGCCATCAAAAAAAGGTTCAAAGGCTGGAAAAAACGGGAGAAATTCACTGCTACACCACTTACTTGCTGTAGAACGGGCAACATAAACCAGGCAGCAATCAATGAAATAATAAATGCACATAGAGTTATAACCAAAGACTCCGTTAGAAAGTGCTGCGTTAAGTTACTTTGTTTGGCACCCAGGACTTTACGAACACCTACTTCCGGAACACGGGAAGCTATCCTGGCCGTTGAGAGATTTATATAGTTTATAACGGCCATTGCCAACACACCTGCTCCCAATAATAACCAGATCATTAACATTTTTTGATCCATATGTGTACTATTATCCCACATTATCTCAGGCTCAAGATGAATATTATATATTGATTGTAGATGATATTCCTGCCACCCCGGATCTGGTTTTTGGGCCGTTCCCGAAAGACAGAGGATTTTTCTTTTAAAGGATTCAATATCTGCATCCGGCAAAAACTTCAAATATGTGCTCATGGCAAAACGAGTCCAGTCATTATACCTGAGTCCCGGTTCCAGCGTTGCCATAGAAGCTACAAGAGAAAATTGCAGATGACTTGTTGATGGCGGATTATCAACAACACCGGTAACTTCATAACTTTTATGATCTATTTGGCAGATCCTGCCCATGGGATCAATATCACCAAAAAGTTGAAAGGCCAGTTGACGTGTAAGCACTACCGTGCCCGGACGAGCTATTGCCCTTGCAGGATCACCGCTCAATATAGAAAATGAAAAGAGCTTGAAAAAGTCTCTGTCAGCATAAATGGCATCATCAATACTAGTGAGTTGATTATCAACTTTCAATACAACCTGACGACGATGCTTGACACGGACAACATTCTGTAATTCCGGATAATCTTCCAGTAAAACAGGGCCTGCCTTTTCACTGATGACCGCAATTGTCTTCTCACCATAAAAATCTGTCTTTACAACAAGCCTGAATATTCGCTCAGTATCAACATGGAATCTATCATAATCTAGCTCATGCACTACATATACCCCAATCAACAGGCATATGGTCAAACCTGAAGACAACCCCAGAACATTCAATCCAGTGTAGAATTTATATCGCCTGAATTGGCGCAGTATTGACTTCAAATGATGAACGATCACTATAACCTCCATAAACAGACAATGTCATACCCATTTTAGACAGGAGATCCGCCGAAAAGGTTTAATATGGTTTTAGATTTTTATAATTAGAATATTTGTAGACCGTTTAAAAAATATCGGCTAAAAGATGGCTACGGAAAATCATTGATATCCGACGACAAATTTTATAACTTATTATCAATAACTTCAATTCATGCTGTACTGTGCCGATCAATTAAAATCAAACAACTGCCTTCAGTCAAATCTTTTAAATATATTGTTGCAAAAACGATCAATGTATCTTCATAGGGATAACGAGCCATCATCAAGCCTTTCAGTTCAGGAACTAATTAAATAATAAGGACTGAAAAATGACCAACAACAAACATACTGAAAAAGCAGCCCGATGGATCGTTCTGCTTCTCATCGTCCTCTGCTTCACAGCAGGCCTTGAGGCTCAGACGCCAACAGACGGTGAGAAGCAAACACGTTTCTTCACCATCCGCATGGGCCAGGGTGGATTCACTGATGACCGTTCCCCTATCAACAAGCTGGGCGGCGGGCAAATGACACTGGATATCAAGCCCACTCACTGGCCCGTGGCGCTCTCATTCTTCACGGAATACTACACCAACAGCCCCAGCCCAACCCATCGTTATGAAATCTCAGACCTGATCGCTCTGAACATTCTATACATCAATACACACATTCATAAGCGATTGACTTTCTTTGGCGGAGGCGGCCTGGGCCGGCTGGAGGTACCAAAAACCGAAGAAGATCCTGAAGAGACGATAACAGGGTTGATGGCCAATCTGGAATGCGGCATTAATTACCGTTTTGTATGGAAACTCGGCTTTTACATGATGGCCAAATATCTGGTGGCGCACAAAGAGATTGACGGGCAAAAGGCAATTGATTTCGATGAATTTATTGTCATGCTGGGCATCAGCGTGACATTTAATCTATAATTGATCACGGTCAACACAATGAATTTTCTCCGAACACCGGAATCCAGATTTGAACAACTGAAAGATTATGCTTTCAAATCCCATTACATTGAACTCGATGAAAATGGGATGCGTATGCATTACATCGATGAAGGGCCAGATGATGCCGACCCAATATTAATGCTGCATGGCGAGCCCTCCTGGTCATATCTATACCGCCACATGATTCCCATTTGCGTCTCCGCGGGTCATAGAGTCATCGCCCCTGATTTTATTGGCTTTGGCAAGTCCGACAAACCCGGGAAAAAATCAGACTACTCCTATCAGGCTCACATGGACTGGATGACCTTTTTTATTCAGAATTTAAATCTGAACAGGATCACATTATTCGGTCAGGACTGGGGCGCCATGATCGGCTTACGCCTAGCCGCGGAGAATGAAAAACGATTTGCATCGATTATCATAGGCAACGGAATGTTGCTGACAGGGAATCAGAGGATTCCGCTTCTGCTGAGACTCTGGATACACTTCGCCAGCCTCTCCCCCTGGCTTCCCATTCATCGAATCATTGACTACGGCTGCATCAAAAAACTCACCCATGAAGAAAAACAAGCCTATAACGCCCCATTCCCATCAATGAAGTATAAAGCCGGAGTGCGTGCCTTTCCAACACTGCTTCCTCTCTCAGAGAACAATCCGGCAACTCCGGCAAACCGTGAAGCATGGAAAATACTCGAAAAGTGGCACAAGCCCTTTTTAACGGTCTTCAGTGATCGGGATCCATTCACAAAAAACGGTGATATTTATTTTAAAAACAGCGTTCCAGGCGCCAGGGATCAAAAGCACCTCATTGTAAGAGGAGGGCATTTTCTACAGGAAGATGCAGGGGAACAACTGGGGCAGATTATAAATCAATTTGTCAACGAAATGAAGATCAATCTATCAGAACATGCAGAATAAAGTGCAGTCCTTTAATCAAAGGAGATGGAAGATTGACAATAAAAGGCATTAAATGTCAATTTGAAAGCATTGGCGTCTTTATTCCGGAAAAACGCATTACCACAAAAGAAATAGTGGGCAAGGTTCAATCATCCTGCATCAGAAGGTTTGAACTTTTAACTGGAATCAAGGCGCGGCATATTTGTGCACCAGGGGAAGATTCATTGACATTGGCCGTACACGCCGCTGAAGACTGTCTGCGCCATTCCAGATATCTCCCTGAAGACCTTGACATGATCTTGTGCTGTTCAATCTCCAAGCAGAAAAACGGCGCATCATTCCAGTGCGAACCGCCTCTTTCGCTCTATATTAAAGACGCTATGGGTGCACACAATGCACTCAACTTTGATATCACCAACGCCTGTGCCGGTATGCTGACAGGAGTAAATATTGCGGAAAACTTCATTAAGCAAGGGACTATTCGTTCCTGCATGGTCATAAGCGGTGAACATGTTTCCCGCATCGCTGACCATGCCGCCAAATCTGTAAAATCATTATTAAGTTCAGAACTGGCCTCGCTTACCCTTGGGGATGCCGGCGCAGCCGTTATCATAGAACGGGCATCACATAAGTCTGATGGATTAATTGTCTCTGATTTTACCACCCTGGCTCAATACAATCATCTCTGTATCGGCAGGCAGAGCCGGACCTCTGCCGGATTCTTCATGAAGACAGATGCCAGAAAAATCCATGAAGTCTCCATATCCAATTCTACAACCATTATAGAAAAAGTTTTACATGATAACACGCTCACCATGGATCAGATTGATTATCTCATTCCCCATCAAACTTCAAAAAGCTCTATCCGTTTCGGAGCCAAACATTACGCCAATTACTTCAATGCAAAACCCGGAGAAATCGTGATCAATCTGGAGGAATATGGGAATACCGCATCAACCACCCATTTCCTCGCCCTGTATCGTTATCTGAAAGAACAGCGTTTTAAGCAGGGTGATCGAATCATGCTTTTGGGCCTTGCTTCGGGCCTGGTCATGGGCATTGTCATTTTTACCATGAATGAAATGGTGAATCAATATGGCCGCTAAGATCCAAATGGTAAACGCATTGACATCCGCTCCACGCTTCGGTGGAAAGGGTGCTATCGCTCTCACAAGCCAGGTTGCAAAACACTGCCTGAAAGACACAGGATGCAGCCCCAATGATATCGGAATGCTTGTGAATACCGGCGTTTACAGAGACAGCCACATCGCAGAGCCTGCGATCGCCGCTTTGATCCAAAGAAAAATTGGTGCGCTTCCGCAACAGTCGTCAAACTCAGAGATTTGGGACGGCTTAAATGGCACTTCATCATTTGATTTGAATAATGGGGGTTGCGGACTGGTCTCCGGCCTGCAATTGATGGATGGATTTATTCAGACAGGCAAAATAAAGCGCGGACTGCTTGTCACTGGAGACGCGGAGCCGATTAAAAATCATTCAAAATCCTTCGCTTTTGCTCCTGCGGCTGCGGCTGTTCTCCTGTCCAAATCGGACAGCGGATCGGGATTTGTAAAATTCCAGACCCGCACTTTCCCGGAATTCAAACAGTCATTTGAAAGCCATGTCTCATGGACTCCGTGGGGACTTCTAAGAAGAAACCGGAACGTGCTCTGGATCAATCAACAGGACAACTATGTCGATCTTTGTGTGCAGTGTACCCTACATTCAATAAATCAATTCTTCAAAGAAACAGACCTGCAGCTTGAT
Source organism: bacterium (assembly GCA_023139105.1). Classification (GTDB taxonomy): domain Bacteria; phylum Zhuqueibacterota; class QNDG01; order QNDG01; family JAGLOF01; genus JAGLOF01. The sequence continues at coordinate 25,802 of JAGLOF010000013.1, read as the reverse complement.
GATATTGATCTCATCATACCTTCACAGAGCCCCAAAGGCTATGTGCACAAATTAATTAAACAAATGGGTATGGCGGATCAGTTCTCTCAGGTGGAAAGCAAAAAAGGAGAGTGGCACACAGCCGGTCCAGCCATCGCCCTGCACAGAACGTGGCAAGACGGTAGATTTAAAAATTCCGGAAATATTCTGTTTATCTGCGTAGGCGCCGGCATCACCACCGCCCTTGCCCTCTACAGAAACGATTTTTATCATGAATAAATCCAAATTAAATATCCGCCCGAATATTGAGCGAAACTTGTCGGAACATGTGTCTCTCATGGCAAATAAATTCCCCTCCAAGCTGGCACTGCTTCATCCAGTCCGCATAACCTTTGGTGAATTGCAGGATGAAATAGATCGGTATGCCCATGGATTGAGCCGGGCAGGGATTAAAAATGGAAAGCGCACACTTTTACTCATCCCTCCCGGACCGGAATTTTTCATATTAACCTTTGCCCTGTTGCGTGTGGGCGCGGTTCCAATGATGATTGATCCTGGCATGGGTTTAAAAACCATGGGAAAGGCACTGGCCACCGTTGACGCCGAAGCATTTATTGGCTCATCGAAAGCCCATCTGTTGAGATATATCTTACCCGAAGCTTTTAAAACAGTACGCACCTTCGTGACCCTGGGCCGGAAATGGTCAAGGCGCGGATATTGCCTTTCAGACTTGCGTTCCGACCAAACAGCACCCTGCCCTCCGGCACACAATCATCCCCACAGAACAGCAGCCATCTTTTTTACCAGCGGCAGCACAGGAATCCCCAAAGGCGTTGTCTATACACATGCGATGCTGAATGCTCAAATATCTCTATTGGAATCAGAATTCAAATATCATCCTGATGAGATAGAACTCTGCACATTCCCTCTGCTTGGACTGTTCTCAATCTGCATTGGCCAGTCAATCGTACTGGCTGACATGGATATGTCACATCCTGCATCTTTGGATCCAAAAAAAATCAGCGCCAATATCCTGAAGAACCAGTGCTCTCAGATGTTTTGTTCACCCATGGTACTGAACCGAATGGCCAGGCACTGCAATGCCAATCGCATTCAGTTTCCCTCATTGAAAAAAGTGATCACCGCAGGGGCGCCGGTATCCATGGAATTGATGAATGCCTTTAAACAATGCATGCCCTCAGAAGCGGAAATACACGCGCCCTATGGCGCCACAGAAGCCCTGCCTCTGACAAACCTGACACTTTCCGATTTAGATGGAATAGACATAGCCGGGAGCGAAGGCAGCTGCTTGGGCATTCCGCTGAAAGGAATAGAGATTAAAATCATTGAAATTACCGATGAGCCAATTGCCTTATGGCAAAATGCCAGCAGGCTCGGGACAGATGATGTGGGCGAGATTGTCGTCAAGGGGCCGGTGGTCAGTCCTGAATATTTCCATTTGCTCCTGGCCAGCTCAGCCGCTAAAATGATGGATCAGGACGATGGCGGATTTTGGCATCGAATGGGTGATCTGGGACGTATTGATGCATCAGGCCGGCTCTGGTACTATGGACGAAAATCCCAACGTCTCATCACAAGTGAGGGCACACTATACACCATCCCCTGTGAAGCCGTATTCAACAGTCACCCCAGGGTCTTCCGAACTGCACTGGTGGGAATCGCTGACAAATCTGATCAGACTGTGAAACCGGTATTGTGCGTTCAATTGGAGGCGGGAAACAAGAGAAGTGATCGTGCCGGACTGATTCAGGAATTGCTTGAAATGGGCGCAGCCAATCCGATGACAAGGACGATTAGAACACTGCGCTTTCCCCGTACGTTTCCAGTTGATGCGCGGCACAATGCCAAAATCAACCGTGAAAAACTGGCCCTTTGGGCGGCACAGAGGAAATTATGAACATCCTGGTGACAGGGGGCGGCGGTTTTATCGGCGGTGCGCTGATAAAACGATTGGTGAATGAGGGGCACAACGTCGCCAGTTTCTCAAGACAGGCCTATCCTGAACATCAGCATCTGGGCATTGAATCCATCAGAGGCGACCTCTCAGACCTGGATGTGGTTACCAAAGCCTGCCGCGGGCGGGATGCCGTCTTTCATACAGCCGCTAAAGTAGGCATCTGGGGCACCCATGATGATTTCTACCAATCGAATGTGATCGGTACGGAGAATGTGATCAAAGCCTGCCTCTCTCAGGACGTTCATCACTTAATTTTCACCAGTTCCGCCAGCGTGATCTTCGGTGGGAACGCCATTGAAGGCGCAGACGAATCTCTGCCCTATCCTGAACAACCCCAATCTTCCTATACGGCGACCAAGGCAATGGCGGAGCAATGTATCCTGAAGGCCAATTCTTCTCGATTGAAGACAATATCACTACGCCCCCATCTGGTGTGGGGTCCCGGCGACAACCATATTATCCCCGGCATCATTGCACGGGGCAGAACTGGCAAGCTCAGACGGATTGGAACGACATCTCCCCTGGTTGACACCACCTATATTGACAATGCCGTTTCCGCCCACATCTGCGCTCTGAGTGCCATCGACCAAAATACTGAAGCTGCCGGCAGAGCCTATTTTATAAGCAATGCTGCACCGATTGTAATATGGGACTTCATTAATGACATTCTCAATTCAGCGGGAATCTCATCCATAAAAAGAACGATTCCCGTAAGACTGGCCCTGACTGCGGCTGGAGCAACAGAATTACTCTATAAAAGAATGGGTATTAAAAAAACACCCAATCTCACCCGCTTCACAGTAAAAGAGCTCACCACTGCCCATTGGTTCAACATCAGTGCAGCCAAAACCCGGCTAGGATATGCCCCGACAGTCTCTACACGGGAGGGTATGAAGCGTGTGTCAGCGTGGCTGCTGACATGCAAAACTAAACAAGAGCTGTTCTGAAAAATTTAACAGCGCGGCTACAGTTTAGGACTCAAAGCTTGCACAACTCAAATTGGATCTACAACCTTTGAGTTTGGAATGCATGTTATACATAAATTAAAGTCATACACAACAGGGTTCATGCTGCTGGCCAAGTGAGTGGCCGTGGGGGTTTTGATGGGGTGTGTTGGGGTTGGGGTGGTAAGCGGGGGTGGTGAAGAAAAAAGGTTGCCGCTTGAGCGAATTAGCTTGGCTTTTATAAATAAGGGTTTAATTTTATTACACCCCTTTCATTTTATTGGAGAAGTGATAATGGCTCAAGACAAAGTGATTATTGGCGATTCTAAGGAAAGTGTGGCTTTAGAATTAATCTCTAAAATTCTTGCCTAAGACTATAATCTCGGGGCTTTTATTGTCAAGTGAATCAACGAGAAAAAACATCAAAGCTGCGGCAATAAGGAAGAAAAATGTGGCATAGATACATTCAATTGTAAAATTTTGGTGAAAACCAGGATTTTATTGATAAATGTTAAGTTTTTTCTTGCATTTTTTACTTTTAGTTTATTAGTTTAGTATTGCATCTAATTAACATCTATTTAAATGCTAATTAGTCATAATTAAGATGATTGTATTTTGGAGTGAACGGACTATTCCCGTGTATTTTCTCAATTTTTCCAAATTGTTGCCGTTATAATAGTATATAGAAACAATCGGAACAGTTTTTGCGTTAAACGTTACTGCGACGCGCCGCAGTAACGTTCTTTGGTAAAAATTGTCCAATTGCTGGTCAAATAATTCCTATTTGTACACTAATCTATGTTGACCTATTTACCTTGCCCGGAACAAGGGGCGGGGCTTTAAGCGTACAATGAATAGGAATACACAAATAACTCTGCAATATCAGAGGGAGGTGTAAGATGAAGCCGCTTGAAGAGGACTTCCAATATTATCTTGCGCATCAAGAAGAGCTCGTTGAAAAGTACAACCAGAAGTATATTGTAATTCGAGATAAAAAGGTCATTGGTTTTTATGATGATGAAATGGAAGCAATTCGCGAATCATCTAAAGAGAACCCATTAGGTACATTTTTAGTCCAGAAGTGTGAACCAGGTAATTCTAGCTATACACAAACTTTTCATTCACGTGTGGCGTTTGTATGACCCCAGACTCTCCCCGGGTGTATGCATTCACCAATGCCTACCCAAACAGGTCTAATGTTCTGGTGACAAAAGTTTCGATATCTTCTGCATTCGACCCTTCAATTAAGCCAACAGAGTATCCACGAATGGCCCAGTATCTAGCTATTTGGGATACCGGAGCAACAAATACAGTTGTTACGCAAAGAGTCGCTGAGCAGTGCGGCCTACATCCTACTGCCATGACACAGGTATCTACTGCTGGCGGTGTGGTTGATGCCAATATTTATCTGGTTAATGTCGGCTTGCCAAATAAGCTTGGAATTCCGAATGTTCGAGTTACTGAAGGCCAAATTGGCAATGGCATTGACTTGTTAATTGGTATGGACATCATCGGCCTAGGGGATATGGCTATTTCTAACTTTGAGGACAAAACAACTTTCACTTTTAGAATTCCATCAATAGAAGTATTTGACTTTGATGTATAACAGATGAAATGTCTCAAGTGTAAAACACTTATCCCTGGTGGCCAAAACCCAGTGGTGTTTTAGTGACGGAAAAGCATCAAGTGGTTTGTATCGAATGTGATAGAAAAATGAATATTTAAAAGCCCCTATTTCTGGGGCTTTTTTTGTCAAGTGAATCAACGGGTCACAATGTCAAAAGTTGCAGTTTAAGCCGCCAAACGTTGCGCGCGCTCAGGTAACAACCTATCCACCAAAAAACAACAAATCCATTAACACCTCCAACACACAGAAAACACCAACAAACAATAACAAACAATAAAAAACTTGACATTTTAACATTAAACAATTACTTTACTCCTGTCACAAATACAGGAGGACACGATGTTGCAATATAAAATACCGGAAAATGCGGACACTGGCACCCGAATACGGGCTATCATCACCTGGCTGGCTACAATACTCCTGGCAGGCCTGATCTTCATTATAAGTTATATTGGCTTTGATGTTAATCGCCACTCCGTGCTGGCCATGAAAAAATACAAAGGCGACAGAGTAACGGCAATGACAAGATTGATAGACGCAGATGGCATTCCGCTGAATCTCAAGAATGATGCGATCTGGGCCCTTGGACAGCTGGGCGACGCCCGTGCGCTGCCCATGCTGACAAAATACTTTTACGATGGCGAGTGCCATCATGACAGTACGATCTGCCAATACGAGCTAAAAAAAGCAATTGCTAAATGCAGAGGCGGGTTCAATATAACAGCACTATTTTGGAGATGGACAATCTCGCCCACTGATAGCCTGACACTTACAGAAACAGAATAAGGAGGCAGTATGAAACTTGAGTTCTTTCCCAGCTTTCAGAATAAGGACGACTATTATGATACACTGAGCCGTAGCGACCAGTCTATCTCTACAATATTGCTGCATGTTCTGGCCCTGGTAGTCATTCTATTTGCATACGGTCTCATAATGGGATGTTATAACAGCCTGGAGCAGGCACTTACTTCCGGCATTAAGTTGCCATTATTATATACACTGGTACTGACAATTTGCTTTCCGGCATTCTTCATGATCCAGCATGTTCTGGGATCACAGCTTCATGTAAAACAAATGGTATCAATTATTTTAGCCGGATTTGTCTTGTCTGCATCAATAATGTTGTCATTCTCACCAATCATCATATTTTTCATGATGACGGGAGACAACTACCCATTTCTCAAGCTCCTGCATGTTGCAATTTTTCTCTTTTCCGGTTTCTTTGGCATGCGCATTGTAACTGAAGCCTTGCACTATGCATGTGACAGCAAAGGCGTATATCCCAAGATCGGCGTCAAAATATTTAGAATATGGATCTTTATCATGGCCTTTGTTGCAGCACAGCTCTCTTGGACATTGCGCCCGTTTATTGGCAACAAGGGTGAAGACTTTCAACTTTTCCGCAATCGAAAAGGCAATATATACCAAACCCTGGCAATCTCAATCAGTGATATTTTTACCGGAAAAACATCAGCTGCTACGCTGGATGAAACAACATTAAAAACCGACACATCAGAGGATATTACAAAAGTGGGCGAGCATGTCGAATGAAATAATGACACTTGAGGAAGTGGCCGAATATCTACGTCTGAAACCGCAGACAATATATACCTGGGCACAACAGAAAAAAATACCGGCTGCCAAGCTTGGCAAGGAGTGGCGCTTCAAGCGTTCAATGATTGATGCATGGTTTGAGCAGCATATAGATGAAAAGTTTAAAGCTCTATGACCAATAAAAATATAAATCTCACTTAAAATTTTTCAAATGTTGAATTAATTGCATCCAGAAGCGGTGTCGTACCATCATCACACATATCACCCGTCATCTCCCAGATAATAAGACCGCGTGCGCCATGGGTCTTCACATACTCCGCTTTCAAGCTTATGGAACGAACATCATCATAAGAGACCAGTACACGCTTTTCCTCATGCAACAGATAAGGCACCTGCGCCTTGTCATCCCACAATCTGGTGAAAGATGACACCTGTTTCATAAGACTCTGATAATCACCACCTTCAGGCAATGCTGCACGGCCACTACCTATGGACGCGCCATATAGACTGTCACAGCTTCCAAAGGAGTGTGAATAAAAAGCTACACCCATATTGATTTTTTCTGCGGGAATTTGATATACACCATTATACAACTTAAAGGTACTGTCAAAACAGGACTGAGGTTCTCCGCCAGCTGTTGGATAGAGTGGAGAGTTATGATTACTGCTACTATCCCAGCTGCCATGATAATCATAGGTCATAAGATTTACAAAATCAAGGATTTCCGCTATTTTCCCCATCTCCATATCCACTGCCCGTGAAGGAGAGGCAGACAGAGCTGCTGATAAGGGGTAATACACACCTGTTATTTTTGTATAATCATCCAGGCTCTTACGGACAGCCTGAAGAAATGCAGTAAAATTGACACGATCCACAGGCGATCCGCGATGTGGCGAATAACCGGGATACTCCCAGTCAATATCAATTCCATCAAAACCATACTGCCGGATACATCTTACACACTCTCCGGCAAATCTAGCCGTTTTCATGCTATCAGCTGCTACAGACGGGAAAATTGATGAATCGGCCCAACCGCCAATAGAGAGCATAACTTCTACTTTATGAGCATGGGCCAGTGCAATCAAGCTAGTATGCGGATCACGCCGTCCTGTCTCATTATCCAGAACCCCCACAAGCAAAACAGAATCTGCCTCTGCGTCTTTACCAATAAGCAGACCCTGTTCAGTAGGCAGAAAAAATGCGTAATTAATGATAGTGACCTTATCATAAGCCAGATGCGCTGCTGCAATCTTACCATCTCTATCTGCATACGCCCATGACGGATAGTATCCGATTATATCCCGACTCTGTCCGAAAACAAAAGTAAAGGCGAAGAGTATCACAAACATAGACAGGCGGACTTTAGAGGAATGCATTACGAATCCTTTCACAGAATCAGCAAATTTATAATTAATAATAAGCAATTTACCCGGGAGATACAATATAAATCTTCATTGAATGAATTAATTTTGATTGATACAAAATTCACTTAGTACACGCTCATCACCTGTATCTTGCTTCATCCGTTAAGAATTAATTTTCATGTGACCCTTAAAAGGATATGGTGAATTTACCGTCTTTATATATCAAATTGCCATCGGCATAAATCTCACCACCATTTTTCATGTCTTTCAACATATCCCAATGAACCGCCGATACATTCTTACTGCCACTCTCCGGAATACCACGGCCAACTGCCATATGAATAGTACCGCCCATCTTTTCATCAAAAAGCATATTTTTTGTAAACCGTGTAATTCCCTTATTGGTGCCTATAGCCGCTTCACCAACATAACGCGCACCTTCATCGGTATCCAGTATTGTGTTGAGCAGCTCTTCTCCTTTTTTTGCAGAAGCCTTCACTACCCGCCCTTTCTCAAAGCTCAGCCTGATATCTTCAATCTCCTGGCCTTGATAAATACCCGGAAAAGTAAAACGAATATCCCCCTCTACAGAATCCTCTATAGGACCGGTAAAGACTTCTCCGTCAGGAAAATTATAACGACCATCACAATTCACCCAGGTGCGCCCGCCACATGAATAACTTAAATCAGTATCCTCGCCTACAATACGAACATGTTTGACTTGATTCAGAAACTTACATATTTTCTCTTGCTCAAGAGAAAAATCTTTCCAAAACAGAACAGGGTCATCCAGATCCAGCCGCATGGCAGAGTAGACAAATTCTTTATATTCAGTCATGGACATCTTGGCCTCCTGCGCAAGAGCCAATGATGGAAAACCAGTACCCACCCACTTAAAACTGCCATCACCCCAGCGTGAAAAGACAGTCTCCATCAGCTTTTCACGGGACTTGGTGCAGCGCTGTTTCAACTTTGGATCCACAGAGGATAATGCCTGAGGATTCATATTAGGAAAAACTGCAATAGAGGCGTCAATGTTATTATAAATATGAAGCTGAAGCTCATCAACATAATCGATCTGATGATCTTTGGAATGTGCATAATACAGATACTCCTGATCTTCAAAGCTCATCTCAACTGAAGGATGGCCGCCGGCCTTTAACACCTCAACATAAATTGATCGCATCAATGCCTCTGAATAACTGGAACCGGAGATCATTATTTTCTGACCTGTTTTGACCTCAACAGAATAATTGACTAGTAAATGGGCCAGTTTATCAATATAATTATTATACATGCATCCTCCATAATGATTCACTTCTTCATTTTCTAAACTGGCCGTTTATTAAGATCTGAGACTAACGTCCAAAAGCACCGTCCCGATGCCAATAAAAACGACCTGATTACAATCTAATCTGTATAATACCAGGCACATCATGGCCCGGACTCTATGAAATTGCCAATTCTCTAATATGATTTAACAGATCTTTGAGGTCATCTAACGTTGTCAGAGGATGAATCAATGTAACCCTGAGCCACAGACCTTCTTTCAACATGGTTTGAACAATATAAAATTTTTCTGATTGTAATACCCGGCACCTGAGTTCAGCTTGTAAGCTATTAAGATCTGAAACATCTTTAGGAATAAAACGAAAACATACGATATTGCTCTCTGGTTCCACAGCTAGTTGAAAATCATCAGACAATCTTAATAAATCTGCAAATGATTCAGCCAGCTTATGAGTCGTTTCAATATGATTTTTGAAAAGATCTGTCCCATACACCTTAAGCGGCACATATAATTTCAGCCCTATCATCGCCTTGGTGCATTCCACGGTTCTATGAGCGTAATTGTACCATTCATCTCTGGCATGAGCTTCAAAGAGATAACTGGCATTCTGAGAAAAAGCTTCATAGGAGTGAACACCTTCACGAAAAATTACAGCCGTTGCCAGAGCAGACACCATCATCATCTTATGTGCGTCCCAGACAAAAGAATCTGCTCTTTCAATACCTCTCAGGCGATGACGATATTCAGGCGACAGGAGGACCGATGCACCATGTGCACCATCTACATGCAGCCATAACTTATTATTAGAACAAAAAGCGGCGGCCATCTCCAGGTCATCATAGCTGCCTGTTGCAGTTGAACACCCATTTGCCACCAACGTAAAAGGGCGGCGGCCATCGGATATCGCTTTAGCAAATTGCAAGCTGAGTCCCCGCTGCGTAATATGATAAGTATCATCGGTGGGAATAAGATAGACTGCATCCTCTCCAAGACCCATCATTGCAACGGCACGCTTAATTGAATAATGACACTGTTCACTTACAAGTACGGCCAGTCTTTTATCATGCCTTACACCTTCTGTCCAAATATCATAATCTGTCATGGCCTGACGAGCAGCCAGGAGCGCAGTTAAATTACCAATGGTACCGCCATGGGTGAATACTCCATCTGCATTATCTTTCCAGCCCGCAAGCCCTGCCATCCACCGGATAAGCTGCCTCTCCATGGCAACATTCACCGGGCCCATTTCATAGACTGCAGAAGCATTATTGATTAGATTACCGACCAGATCACTCAAGGCCGCCAATGGAAGAGGAGGACAGCATTGATGACCGATATACCTGGGATCCTGGAGATTATTTGAATCCGAGAGCACATTGCTGATGAGTTGAGTAAAATTTGAATCACCACTGGCCATAAAATCAGCATCCCACCTTTGAAGCATCTCCTCTGGATCTATCGAAGGCAGTACAGTAGTCTGTGTACGCGCTTGAGAATGAAAAAGATAATCGGCAAGTTGATCAATAAGGGCATGCCCTGTTTTTCTAAAATCCTCAGGGCTGAAGGCATCATTTAATGATAAGGTATCAGGTCGTTGCATTGATCTTCCTCTTGGTATTTGACAAAACGCATGGACTTCAATATACATACCTTCAAGTTTTAACCCAACTGCTTTATTTACGATTGATTCTTGAAATACTCCTCAATTAATATTATATTGAGACTACCTTCAAAAATTTGAATATTTTCCTTCATAAGCCGTTTAATAGACATCACATTAAAAAACGAGGTTAATCATGAATATTCAATATGCTGCACCTCTATCCAATGCTGTCAGCCGTATGAAAAAGATTCTTTTCAAACCCTTTGATCTGTCATTGTGGCTGGCCGTTGGGCTGTCTTCATTTATTGCCGGCCTGACCGATGGTAAAGGCGGCATGCGCTCACTCCTTAAAGACAGAGGCCATATAGACAATACTAACGACATTTTTGAAGCACCCTATATTGCATGGGAGTGGATTCAAGATAATCCCGGCTGGACCATGCTCATAATATTTGGTGTGATTTTTTTAATTGGATTATCAGTACTGTTGACATGGTTAAGCTCAAGAGGGAAATTCCTGTTTGTTCATAATGTGGTCACTGGCACGGGCCAGATATCACGCCCCTGGGCAGACTACAAACGCCAGGGCAATTCACTGACCTTATGGAGATTAATCTTCGGTGTAGTAACAATTGCAACTATGGGATTGATGATTTTTCAGGTGTTCCTGGCCAGTGGTGCCACATATCATGCTGATCTTTTTGAAGGGCTTGGATTTTTTACAATATTTGGTTTCGGATTATTATTCCTTGCCATCATTGCCATGATCTCGGGCGTCTCTGCCATACTGAATAATTTTATTGTGCCGATAATGTATCATCATAATTTAACAACAAATGACGCTTGGCGCAAATTTCTGCCTGTGCTAAAAGACAATATCGGCCATTTTATACTCTACCTGCTTTTTCTCTTGCTACTCCATATCGGCGTAGGAATATTGATAGTCATAGCCATGCTCTTGACCTGTTGTGTTGGATTTCTATTGCTTGTCATTCCATATATCAATGCAATTGCATTACTGCCTATCTCTGTCTCTTTCAGGGCATTCAGCATGGAATATCTATCACAATTCGCCCCGGATTTTAATTTTTTCGAAAGCAAATCTGATACATCTCTAATTTCATGAAATTAATATCAATAAACATTCCGGCCCGTTTGAAACGGGCCGGTGTTGCTTTCATATTGCTGGGAGCGGCTATCTACGCCAGCATATGGAATCCACAAGCACATCCAATCGGCAACTGTCTGTTCAATGACTGGACAGGTCTTCCATGCTTGACATGTGGTCTTAGCCGCTCAATAGCAGCAACAGGCAGATTGCAGTTTGCGCAAGCATTCACACATCACCCCTTTGGTATTATATTGTGGAGCATATTAATAATTGTCGGATCTTGGTTAATGTTTGAGGCGTTTAGAGGAAAAATAATTAGCACTAATAGTGCTGATTATCTGCGCAACACCCTGTGGCTAATAATATTGTTGTGGATTGGATTCGGCTTTGGCCGCTTGGGCTGGTATATATTTAATTAATTATCGCTAAAGCATATCCAATCCATGCAGATGTTGAAATAGGGACGATTGAACTTTGTGCCTCAATGCATAATTCTGTACATGGTTCTTCCTTGCGCTCTTAGCGATTCCCTTGCGATCCTTGCGGTGATTTTTAATTGAAATTTACCAGAGCGAATATTGAGCAGCAGAATATCGAATGTCGAATTTCCAAGGAGCACTTACTTCTACATTCGATATTGGCTATTGGCTATTGGACATTGAATATTCATCATTTATAAAGGATCACTAAAAGATTCATCCGTCCAGTGGGAGATACATTGGCCCCGGGGAATCAGTGGAAGAGCAGCACTGACACCCCGGGGCCAATTTACTAATTTTGACTGATTTTAATCCATGTCAATCAAATCTGTCTGTGCATTCCGCGTTCAATTGCTTTTTAGAACATTCATGCAGGCACCCCCCGAAAAAGGCTGTCTCTGCGAGGGAGGCATCTTCTCAGGCGACCGTGGCAGTCTCCTCAAGGATCAGCGGGAACTGTTGATTAACGACGCTGCGTAGTGAGATTGCCACGGCAACACAACGCCAGTAATGACAGGAAAGTGGTCGCCACTTCAGGAGGCTACTTCAAGTTCATGCCATTGCTTAAACACTCTTAATCAAGCAATATCACAATCAATCTCTTAGGTCCATGTGCACCAAGAATAAGAATTTTTTCAATATCAGCAGTACGGCTTGGCCCTGTTACAAGGACAAGATTTTTCATCTCTTCCGGAGAAAGGTGGTTGAATAATGCTCCAAGATGTGCTAGCAGCCTATCTCTTTTAAGAATGGCAATTACAGTCTCTGCCAAAAAATGCGGCTGGGTAGAGACTGCATGTATGTATGGAAAGGCAAGGCTGGCAGTCTCTGCCACGCCCCAATGGGCCTCAACCATAGAACAGTGTATATCGGCCAACACTTCTGACCGTTGAGCCGCCTCCGGTATTGCGATTACCTGTAACGTATCAGTTACTCGCAATGCAATATTATCTGCCATATCACCACCGTCAACAACAATGGCGTTGTAGTCTGATGAATGTGCAATCCGACCGACAATCTCCGCTGCCTCTTCCACTGAAGCCGCACTATAAAATTCACCGGAAACAGCTTCAAGAGCATCTGCAAATAAACCTGCAAGACGACGGCTCTCATCTGGAAATGATCCGTCCCATGCAGCGTCCAATCTGTGTTTCAACCCATCATCATATGTCGAGATCGGGTCGGTCATGGAAATCGCCTTCAACCGCCCTAAAATTTGTTCTCTTGCATTCATCATCTGCCCCCTTCCCGGCGATCTTCGGAATCCATAAATCTACTCCTGAAACCCTTTGAATCCATACGCCCCAATGCCCGGTGCCGCACATAACCCGGTGCGGGAAAGGCCTTGTCAAAGGGGATCAACTGCTGTACTATTGCAGCCAATCCTGTTATAAATCTATACAACCGGGGACGAACTGCCAGCATCGACCATATCTTCATACCCACTCTCTCTATCAACATGGTCTTACCGGACTCAGCAATACGATTTCTGAGAGTCAACAGATGTTTCGGAATCTGAATACGCATGGGACAGTTATCAAAACATGCACCGCACAAGCTGGAGAGGAAAGGGGCATAACGTCCTTCAGACAATCCATTATACAGGGGAATCAAGGTTGCACCGATAGGCCCCATATAGGCCCAGCCATAGGCATGACCCCCCACCTGACGAAATACAGGACAGATATTCAGACAGGCACCGCAGCGTATACAAAAGAGCGTCTCCCGGAGTGACGCATCTGCAAGAATATTGGAACGCCCGTTGTCCAGAATCACTAAATGCACCTCTTCCGGCCCTTCTTCCATGAGATGCTGCTGCGGGCCGCCGATGATGTTGACATAGGATGATGCCTTCTGTCCGGTTGCACTGGGTGCCAGCACTTTTAAGAAGTATGGCAGATCTGAAAGCGAAGGAATCAGTTTTTCCAAACCCATGATAGCTACATGAATTTTGGGGATAGAGATAGAAAGATGAGCATTAGCCTCATTTTCAATGACTACAAAGGCTCCCTCTTCCACAGCTGCAAAATTCACCCCGCTGATCCCCATATCCGCCGAAAGGAAGTGTTCACGCAGGCGTTGGCGTGCCACCTGCAGGAGTTCGTTGGGATTATCGGTGTATTCAATACCTAGTTTTTTTTCAAAGAGTCTGCCAATATCATAGCGGGATAGATGCAAGGCCGGCATGGTGAGATGTGAAGGTGTCTTACCCTCAAGCTGAACAATATATTCGCCAAGATCTGTCTCCCACGTCTCCAGGCCGGCTTTTTCAAGTGCCGGATTAAGTTCAATCTCCTCTGTGGTGAGAGACTTGGATTTTACAATTTTTTTAACCTTTTTTTGAGCTGCCAGATCGACTATAATTTGCCGCGCCTCAGCAGCATCTTCAGCCCAGTGCACATTGATGCCGTTGGCAATACAACGCGCCTCAAATGTCATGAGTGACTGTTCCGGATTCTCCAGAACCTTCGATTTCAGGTGGTGAACATGATGCCTGAGATCTTCCCAATAAGGTGTTTCATTGACAAGATCCTGCCTTTTCCGAACAGCCAGATCAGTAGCCTTGCCAACTGCTGCACGCAGGCAGTCATTTTTAAGGGCCTGACGTATATAATGGTGTGTCTTCCGGGGTTTCAGCATCAGGCAGCCCCCTTCTCAAGATCCAGGCTCCTGGATAATAGTTCGGCAATATGCAGAGTTTTTGCCTTCATTCCGTGCTTTCTGAGATAACCTTCAATATTCATAAGGCATGATGAATCCGCTCCAATACAGTATTCTGCTCCAGTAGCTTCAATGGATTCACATTTACGTTTCACCATTTCCACTGAGACATCTGAAAACTTATAGGAGAAAGTGCCACCGAATCCACAGCACAGATCAGGTGGAGTCATCTCCACAAAATCAATTTCTTTAATCGATTGTATTAATTGACGCGGCTGCTGACGTACTCCTAGTTCACGGGAAAGATGACATGAATCATGATAAGTCACTCTATGTGGAAAACAACCTTGTAGTTTATCATGATGATTACGTTTCACTAAAAATTCCGTCAATTCAAACAGTCTCTCCTTCAAAGCCTTGAGACCTGGCATCAAAGACGGGTCCAGTGCAAGCTGATCATAAAACACTCGTATCATTGCCACACATGATCCGGAGGGAGCCACTATCAATTCTTTGTCCTGAAAGAGCCGGATAAAACGCTCAGCCACCGGAATCATCTCCCTGCGATAACCGGAGTTAAAAGCCGGCTGCCCGCAGCATGTCTGATTGTCAACATAATCTATTTTATAACCCAGATGCTTCAGGATCCGCACCATTGCCAATCCCGACTCCGGGTACAAATGCTCGGTTAAACATGGAATAAACAATGAAACTGTCATACACCCTCCCTGCCTTCTGCCAGTCCAAAACCGGCAAGATCGACCCTGCCTTTCAATCTATATTTTTCTCTGAGATTTACCAGCTCAAGAATACGCTCATCAGATAAAGGCTGGACAGCACCAAGTTGTCTTGCCTGATATGTAATCTGCGCTACATGCTCCAATGTCTCCATACGGTAGTAAGCGGTCTCCAGATCATGGCCAAGGGTCACTGCTCCATGATGAGCGAGCAACATTGCATCTCCTCTGATTGCATAAGGAATCACATTCTCGGAAAGCTCATCTGTTGATGGTGTCCCATATGGAACTATGGGTACAGCACCCAGAAGCAAAATAGCCTCTGGCAAAAGTGCCTGATCCAGCGGAATTCCGGCTACAGCGAAAGTGGTTGCATAGGCGGGATGGGCATGTACAATAGCGTGTACATCTGGACGAGCAGCATATATTGCCAGATGCATCTTTATCTCGGAAGAGGGCCGGCCGCCGGAGTGCACAGATCCATCAGCTGCCAGATGCACTATTTGCTCAGACTTCATAAATCCTTTTGAAACGCCGGTTGGAGTAGCCAGAAAGCTGCCATCCTCCAGCCTGACAGATAAGTTTCCGTCATTGGCTGCAACTGCCCGCCGCTCCCACAGACGACGCCCCATGGAAACTATTTCCTCACGGCTACTCTCAATACTCATCAACAATTCCTCTTTTATTTGTGTACTATCATATTTGAGGGAATTATCTCTTTTTCTATTCCCGGACCGCGCCATAATAAATAGAGTTTACTCTTCTTCGAACTGTTATAATATTGCAGCTTTATAGGATGCCACCCTTTTGATAATGCAACCTCAAGATTGTTTTCTTTCTGCTCCTTTATACTGCTGGTATCCGACAAATAAGTTTTTTCACCTACTTGCAATGTGAAACGGCTATCCGTTAATAATGTCAACTCATACATACCCGTCTTCGGTATCTTTAGATAACCTTTAAGTTCAAGGCCAAACCCTTCACTACCATCCATTTTACACAAAGACTCATTGTCGATGATTCCTTTTTTAATCGGTGTAAGTTTTTCCAGGAGAGGTGGTTTTTCCCAATTTCCCCGGTAATATTTATACTTCCACCCTTTTTTATGCACCTTAAAAAATTGACCGGGTTCAGGAGTAACTTTTCTGAAATTACGTCGCACAGGGTCAGACACAGGCTTGCCGTTTCTGAAACAACGGGCAGTAACCATTGCGTTCGCGGTCAATTTTATACCCTTTTTATATTCCGGTGATAACGCCGTTGGATTGGTGCCGTTAAGTGCATAACGTATTGTAACATTATTCCGTGTACTGGACAATTTAAAATACATTTTGTCGACAAAGGAATCAAAATTATTCATAAATTCCGGAGGCATGGAAACATCAGCTTTGCCCCAAATGTCCAGTACAATTACACTGCATATCGGATCAAAAGCTTCCTTTGGTAACTTTAAAACGAGATCCTCATTCTTCTTCAAAATAGAAATTGACCAATCCGGATCTGCCAGATAAAATCCTGTCTCTACTCTATTATATAGTCCGGGCAACACTAATCTGCCATCCTTGGGGAATTCCCAGACATGCAGGTAGAGACGTGTCAACTGACCCATTTTTTTCTGCGTACAATAACCCCATGGAAGGCTCTTGAAAGGTCCGGCATCGGAACCATAAATAGATTCCCCATAATACTCCATCCATTTGCCAATGACTGAAAGCCGTTTCATTGCCGGCTCGGGAAATTTGCCGTCAGGCCCGGGCCCAACATTTAATAATAAATTTCCACCCTTGGATACAACTTTTGAAAGCATGTGTAATAATTTTTCAGATTTCGTCCATTTAGTATCAAACTCTTTCCATTCCCAATGATCATTCATACTGATTATTGTTTCCCAATCTGAATTTCCCAGCCGACCTTTGGGGATGGCATTCTCCTCTGAATAAAAATCACCTGCAAATGAGCCAGGACCGGAGAAACTATCTATTCCTTTTCTACCAGCTCCAATTCTATTATTTACTATAATATCAGGTTGTATCTTTTTTATCCAACCGTAGAGCTTGAGTCCCATCTCTGAAGTCCATGTTTCTTCCCACTCACCGTCAAACCACATGATATCAACAGGCCCGTAATTACCAAGCAGTTCTTCCATCTGGCGTGCCATATAATCAAAATACCGTTTATATTTGTCCTTAACAGAAGAAGAGGATGACTCCCACAGACCTTTTGACAGATAATCCTGATGATGCAAATCCATTATTGAGTAATACCAGCCTATTTTCATTCCATGCCTGTGACAGGCATCTGCCATCTCCTTCATCACATCCCGCTTAAAAGGTGTAGACATGATATCAAATTCCGTATGACGCGAATCAAAAAAACAAAAGCCATCACGGTGTTTGGCAGTAACTATAATATACTTCATGCCGGCATTCTTGGCCGCCAGCACCCAGGCATCAGCATTAAAATCTTTTGGATTAAAAGATTCAAGATAACGTGTATAGATTTTTTTCGGAATTTGCGCAGTATTGCGCATAGTAACGTCATCCGGAGTTGAAGACAGGCTCCAATGAACAAGCATGCCCGTACGTGCATTTCTCCACCAATCTATTTGAGTCGAACGCCCTGAAAAACAACTACAAAATATTAATATACCGCACAAAAGACTAAATCGTCTCATATTGCACTCCCCAAAGTTCATAAAATGTTGACTGGTTCTTGTACAATTTTACATAGTAGATAACTGCTCCCGCGAAATTCAATATCTTTGCGGTGATTTTTTTAAAGCTTTAACCGCAGCACGTACGGAGGAGCAAAACAACAATCTCGTTTTCCCCAAAAAATTCCATATCTATCGGGGCAGGGTGGCTCCGTGCCCTTTGTGATCTCTGTGCGAGTGCTCTGCTTCTTTTAATGTATGAACTCACAAATAATTAATGCAAGGAAAATAGCAGTCAACAATCCTGGCTATATAAGGAATCACACACTCAAAACACACTAAATCCTTCTTTTCCTTTGACATTTCAAAAAGATTTTGTATATTTCGTTTCACTGAAGATTACTAGTTGTCTATACTGCAAGGAGGCGCTGCCCCACCATCGTTACCGCACCCCTTTTAGAAACGGGGCATATTAGATATTAAAATTCCCAGGAACTGATCCGGCATTGAACGTCGGGCTACAGGTAATTCTAAACGATGGAAACAAAATAATGCGCCAGACAAATGTTATTCACCTGCTTTTATTAATATTCACACTATCGGCCTCATCTCTGCAAGCCTCTCAACCCGTAAAAGGACGTGTATATTCCGGCGAAACCGGTCAACCTATGATAGCCGTACAAATCCTGATTGAAGGAACCGGACTTGGTACGGTTACAGGAAATGATGGCAGATTTTCCATAAACCTGCCCGCTGGCCACTACACTCTCATTTTTCGCTATATTGGTTTTTCCGAACATAAAAAAAGAATCCGTGTTGGAGCCACCCGCCCACCTGCATACATGACAATACGTATGGAGCCTTCTGTAGTAATGGGTCAAACCATTACAATAACAGCACAGGGCGAGAATGCAAAAACCGGAAAATATATTATTCCTACACAGGCTATACGCGACATTCCTGCTCCCTTGCCAGATGCGCTAATGGCAATAAAAACGTTGCCCGGCGTATTCAGCCAGAATGATCAATCCAGTTTTTACAGCGTAAGGGGTGGCTCATACGATGATAATCTCATATTACTCAATGGCATCGAACTCTATCAGCCTCACCTTGTCAGAAAAGCCGTAGCAGAGAATCCTTCACCCGTTAATGGCGCACTTATTCAGTCTATGGTACTGCAAACTGGATTCTCACCTGTTTCCCAGGGAGATAAAACAGCATCGATACTGCATATTACCTATAAAGATTCAGCATCTAAAATCAATGCATCTGCCAGAGCTACTACTGTCATTATGGAAGCTGCAATTAACGGCCCTATTGGCAAGTGGGCACACTGGATGGCCGCTGCAAGACGTATCGACTATGGATACATCTTCAAAGGCCTGCGTACTGAGGGGAAATATAATCCACAGTATACAGACTTCCAGGGCCAATTAACTCTCCGTCCTTTTGAGGGCCAAAAGTTAAAATTATTCGGACTACATGCCAAATCCAGGTATCGCGCACTACCGGAAGCAGAAAATGCTCAATGGGATCCCATTGATAAAATCATATTCTACGATTTTTATATAGATGGACACGAACATTTTGATTATGAAACCAGTGCTATCAGAACCGCATGGACAGCACAGTGGACTCCCTCGTTCACTACTAACATAGAAGCCTTTACATACAAGCAGCATGAATCTGAAGATGCCTGGTTAAAGTATAAAGTACGCTCACCTTTTGCCGACACTACAGATGCCGAGACTGATTCCTTATTGATTGAATACAATAAAAATGTTGATCGTGAAGAAAAATATAACAATACTCTTGACATTCACGCAAAAAATATCAGTGGTGATATCACCTTGAGACTTGGTGATCACCGTATCCGGGCAGGCGGTGCAATTAAAGAAATCACTTTTAATGATAAACGATATGAAGCCGTGTCCGGCAGTGCTCTACTAATAACCGATCCTCTGGAACCTATCAATAAATCCGGTTCATTTAAAGCAACAATGACAACGGCCTGGATTGAACATCGCTGGCAGATATCACCACTGCTCTCAATGACATATGGTCTCCGCGGCATGTTTACAGATTTCAATAACCAGCAAGACTGGATGCCGAGGTGGCGCCTTGATTGGACATTTTCCGATCAAACAGACATAGCATTTTCAGCAGGACGTTATGTGCAACCACCTCTTTATAAAGAACTGCTAAATAAATCCGGGGAAGAACAAGCTAAAGTCAGATCACAAAAATCAATACAGGCTGCACTGAGCCTGCGTCATACATGGAATCCAGGCTATAGTCTGAAATCAGAAATTTTCGTTAAATCATTAACAGATCTTATCAGTTATGACCTGTGGGATGTCAGGGCCGTATATTCCGGTAAAAATGACTCCCGGGGATATGTTTATGGTATTGATGCACAACTATCAGGCCCCTTCATTCCCGATTGTCACTCCTGGGTAAGTTATCAGTTTTTAATTGCCAGGGAAAATATAGAATGTGACAATCAAGGATGGGTACCCCGGCCTGCGGACCAGCGGCACACACTTGCACTGAACTTCCAGGACAAAATGGTGCGATTCCCGGGCTCAAGACTGCATGTACGGCTCATACTTGGCAGTGGAACATATTTTACTTATCGCTACCGTGTAGAAGACGATCAGGGCAATGCATACCTGCGAAGCGGACCCAGAAATGCAAATAAACTTCCATACTATCAGAGATTCGATATTGGCTTCACACAGAAATTCAAATGGAAGGGCTTGCAGATTACATGCCGTGAAGAAGTGTTAAATCTGTTTAACCGTAAGAACACATTGGGATATACATGGTTCGGACATGAACTGCTTAAACGTTACTTAAGCGGACGTGTCTTTAATATCGGAGCAGAAATCATCTTATAAATAAGGCATAAATATGAAGAAAATTGCAGTATTAACAATTGCCACCATTATATTTTCTAATCCCGTTATTTGGGCCCAGACAGGTAAAATCATCAGTTCGTTCCCTGCTCCATCAAAATACTGCACAGGATTGACCTACGACGGCCGCCACCTCTGGACTGCGGACCGAAAAACAGATAAAATTTACTGCCTCGATACAGGCAATGGCAAAATTTTAAAAACCCTGGAATCTCCAGGTTATTTCCCTACTGGCATGTGCTGGGATGGACAGTTTCTCTGGAATGCCGATATACGTGGACGCTCCGATATTTCGGAAAATTTTGATGGCATGATATTTCAGATTGACCCTGAAAACGGCAATATAATCAAAACTCTGAAATCTCCTGTATCCTCTCCTCAGGGTCTTGCATGGGATGGTAAATATCTCTGGGTTGTAGATGAACGGAAGAATATTGTAGTTCAGTTCAGCACTGTTGACGGGTCAACTATTCATTCATTTCCTTCTCCCGCATCTGATCCAATGGGCATTACATACGATGGCAAATATCTGTGGATCTCCGACAGAGTCAAAAATGAATTCTACATGGTTGAACCAAGGTCCGGTGCCGTTATCATTATTGCTCAAGCACCGGGGCCATATATGCGAGGTCTCTCATATGATGGTAAGAATCTATGGTGTGTTGATTTTCAAACAGACATGCTCTACAAAATCAAAATACGTGACAAGGTTCAATTCCTGAAATATGACAGGAAAGAGCAATCCGTTAACTATACTCACCAGACAAAGGTCTTCGGCCCCGGTCAATGCCTCTCTCTGGATGTCCACCTGGCCCTTCCTCAGACCAGGCCAAATCAGGAAATAATCGGAAAAATTTCATTCTCGCCAAAACCCACGCAAATTGACACAGATCGTTGGGGGCAACGCACTGCTCATTATCACTTTGATAATTTGAAATCAGGAACACAGCTTGATCTCTCATATACAGCAAACTTTAATTCATGGTATGTGCGTTACTTTCTCTATCCTGAAAATCTCGGCAGCATGAAAGATATTCCAACTCATATTAGTAAAAAATATCTTGTTGATGATGAAAAATATCAACTTTCTCATCCCCGCATTCAACAAACTGTAACATCTGTAGTTGGTGATGAAAAAAATCCATATTGGATCCTCCGTAAAATTCACCAGTATCTGATCGATCATTTGGAATACATCATGGACGGATATTGGGACACAGCACCCACTGTTATTCGCAATGGCCACGGATCATGTTCGGAATATACTTTTACTTTCATAGCCCTATGCCGGGCAGCCGGTCTGCCTGCCCGTTATGTTGGTGCCACCTGGATAAAGAAAGATGCAGCCAGCATGGACAATGTCTTCCATCGCTGGGTTGAAGTCTATTTGCCGGGATTCGGCTGGGTACCTACAGATCCTACCCATGGTGACAGAAAATCTCCCAGAGACCAGGCCTTTCCCATTGGCCTCTGCCGCAATGCAGCCCTTATTACCACAGTCTCCGGCGGTGGCTCTAAAACCATGGGCTGGACATATAACTCAAATGAAGCGTATCAGACCGAGCCCAAAACCAATATGAACTTTGAGTATTTTGCCGATTGGCTGCCGGCACGAGACTTCAAAATTTTAAAAGAAAATGAAGATACTCTGCCTCAATGCAATAAGGCTCAATAGAGTTTTAGATAATTTCAGACTATGACAATGGCGCCTTGAATTGGCGCCATCTTCTTTAAAAAACAAATACTCTATGCAGCATGCAACTTTCAGATTCCTATTCCGTCTAGTATAGAGCAATACCAAAAATTAAAATTCTTGTAAACTCAGACATAAATTAATAAAAGGAGCAATTATGACATACGTAATCCGCCGTCTTCTTGGTACAATGATTCTTGCGACACTGGCTGTAACAACCCTGGCCACGGCTCAACACCAGGACCGCTGGCCGCAATTCCGTGGTGAAGGTTCAAAGGGCATTAGTGCAGAGCAAGATCTACCTATGCAATGGGACGGAGAAAGCATGGCTAATATTGCATGGAAGGTACGCATTCCCGGTCTGGGTCTCTCTTCACCAACTATCTGGGACGGAAAAGTCTTTGTGACTTCTGCTGTCACTCATATTGACGAACCCTTTCTCCGCGTAGGTCTCTACGGTGAGAGTCCGGATCATCCTGAAGATTATGACCATAAATATACTGTATACTGCCTGGACGCCACTACAGGGAAGATTATCTGGGAAAGAATCGCAATTACCGCTGTCCCTAAAGTTAAACGACATATCAAATCCAGCCACGCTAACTGTTCAGTTGCCCTTGACGGCAAACATGTGGTAGCATTCTTCGGCTCGCAGGGTCTCTACTGCTATGACATGGACGGAAACCTACGCTGGTCAAAAGATCTGGGCTATCTGGACGCCGGCGCATTTAACTCTCCGACAATCCAGTGGGGCTTTGCATCATCCCCTATTCTGTTTAACAACACAGTATACACTCTGTGTGATGTAAATAATCAATCCTTTATTGCAGCTTACAACGCAGATACCGGCGAGCAAGTATGGCGCACGGATCGTGAAGAAGTTCCTACATGGGGTTCACCCATCATCATTCATGTAGATGGTAAACCGCAGATTGTTGTAAACGGATGGCATCGCCGTGCTGCGTATGATGCTATAACGGGCGAGGAGATCTGGTTCATGGACGGCGGTGGAGATATTCCTACACCAACACCTTTCGAAGCACATGGCCACATCTATTTCTCCAGTGCTCACGGACGCCAGCGTCCTCTTTATGCCATCAAAAAGACAGCCAAAGGAGATATCTCTCTAAAAGGCAGAGCCACATCAAATGAATATATCACCTGGGCCAACCTGCGCCGCGGCGCATATCAATCCACACCACTTGTATATGATGATTTACTTTATGTAGTACAGGGCAGCGGTGCTTTAACAACTTTTAATGCACTTACAGGCGAGCAGATCTACAGGGAGCTTTCCGGTGGCGAGCGGGGAGCATACACAGCTTCTCTTGTTGCATCTGACAGTCGTATATATGTAAATAACGAATTTGGCAAGGTACATGTAATTCAGGCAGGCAAAGAATATAAACATCTGGCCACAAATATCATGGGCGATGAACTCATGGCCACACCATCAATTGCCGGCAAAACACTGTACATCAGAACCAGGCGTTATCTCTGGGCAGTCCGTAATCAAGGCGACAAGGTTATAGTACATACAGTTAAAAAAACAGAGCCCAAGGTGCTGCCGGTTAAGCCCTTCACTCCGCCAAAGAGCAAGCAGACCGATGCAAAAGAGATCTTAAGAATATCCGGCCTGGCTTGTGAGGCTATTCCGACACCGCAATATAAAATTAATCTTTATGGTACAGGCGCGCTGGAATCCCGCATGGGAAATGTAACTTTCACCAATTCAACTATCGGAAATGTGATGCGTTTCCAGGGAGAAGGATCATCTCCGGGGAATCCGGAAGTCAACTCCTTTTATGTTGGCTTTAACGGCAATTCATTCTATGCAGTAGATCATGAAGCCAAGAAACTTCATGTCAATTTTGAAAGTAATGTCATGGGTGAATGGGCAGGATTACGCCGATTCGGCAATCTTGGTAAATTTGGTATTGAAAACGGCTTCAACTCCGAGATCAATAATTCAAAGCTTATAGAGCTACGAGGTATTGTCAATATTGAGGGTACTGAGTGTTACGAAATCTATGTTGACTATCCCGGTGAAGGCTCAAGGCCGGATATATGGTTTATCAGCACTAAAGACTTCCTTCCGAAAAAATATATCGAATTATATACTATGCCTGACGGATCCACAGGCGAAATGATAAAAGTTCTACTAAAGGTTGTTCCGGAGCCAACGTATGAAAAAGGCTTCTTTGATATTCCCACGTTGGATGGTTATACAACCACAAAGGAAGCTTTGGCCCAATAAGTCTTTCAGGACAAGTGTCCAGGATAATTGTAGAATATTTAGGGGCTGATACAGCCCCTAAATATTCGCTCAAATAACTTACTTTGATCTGCTATTTTTTGTACATTTCAATTGTACAAAAAATTGAGGGAATTAACATGGAAACTCTTGCCATTAGTGATCTTCGGGCCAATATAACAAAAATACTCAAAACTGTGGAACATGGAACGGAGATAAACATTACTTCAAGAGGAAAAATTATAGCCCGATTACTCCCTCCTGAATTTTTTCAAGATATTGCAAGAAAGAAACTAAATGCCATGGCCGGGGATATTGTTCTAGGTGATATAACTTCTCCTGTCGAAGCTCCATGGAAAGCCTTATCACAATGATTACGACGGATACTCTTGCCAATTCCGATAAAAATTTAAGAGCGGCTCAATCAATACCCACACTATGGTAATTTTTTTCTTGTATTAAGGCTCTTCTGGCACCTGTGTGAAATTAGCCCTAATGATTAGGCATTTTGCAGCATGGATGATAAAGAATTATGCAGACAGATATTAAGTATCGTGTTAGTAGGTTGGAGGGTGACACGGGACGTCCACAAGCGAAGCATGGGTACCACGCTCTGCGTGGGAACGAGAAGCATTCTAAGCGTAACAAATGCCCCCCAGTGAATGGAAGGCTGGTATTTCAATTCAATGTAGCAAAAACAAAAATTCAGCAGCTAACAAGACGAACAACAAAAAACATAATTACACAACAAAAATACTTAACTTAGCATTAATACAAAAATATCATACGCTATTGGTTTTTACATCTTATTTTTAAAAATCCCTATATCTTTTTCTCTCTTGTTCGTTTTGTTCGTTGCCAATCCCTATATCTTTTTCTCTTCCGGGTTTTGCAGTTAAATCATTATTCGTTAATTGATATTCGATTTTTTTTGACTGATAGTTCCACACAATTGC